>NZ_JACLIC010000014.1:0-234136 GCF_019748695.1 Paenibacillus cucumis (ex Kampfer et al. 2016)
TGGCGCAAGCATTACGGGTGCAACAGGAACCAACGGCGCCACTGGTGAAACCGGTGCAACAGGAGCCACAGGAGTTACAGGATCCACTGGAGCAACCGGGGGGACTGGTGCAACGGGCACAGCCGGAGTCACTGGAGTCACCGGAGCAAGCATTACGGGCGCAACAGGAGCGACTGGAGCTACAGGTACGTCCGTAACAGGAACCTCAGCTTTTGCTGAAAATACGAGTGGTACGATCCTTGTTCTTTTGGGTGGTACATTGATTCCATTGACAAACAATCAAAACATCGGAACTGGTATTACGGTTAATGGAACTAGCGATACGTTTACTTTAGCGAACACAGGAAGATACTTTATTTCTTACAAAATCAGTTTAACAGCTGCAGCTCTAGTACAATCCCGGGTATTGCTCAATGGTGCATCGATTCCAGCCAGTGTTGTCTCGCCTGCACTTTCCTTGAGTCAATTGCAAACAGAATTTATCGTCTCGGTTACAGCTGGTTCTACAATCCAACTTCAGCTTTTCGGCCTTGTGGCCACGGCTGTACTTGCACCACCAGGTGCAACATTAACAATTATTCAATTAAGTTAACTATCCTTAATCTCACAGAACGTAAAAAAGACGGGAGCATTATGTTCCCGTCTCTTTTTTGTAACATTGTATTAACCGAGCACAATCTCAACAGCTGTATTTAGTTCAGGCAGAGATGTAAGCTGAACCAGCACATCTTTTGGCACTTCTTTATCAACGGTCAGGATCATGATCGCAGCGCCACCAATAATTTTACGTCCAACCTGCATTGATGCGATGTTTACGTCATTTTGACCAAGCAAAGTACCTACACGTCCAATGATACCCGGTTTATCGTTGTGCGAGATCAAAATTTGATGACTTTCGGGTGCGATATCTACAGGGAATTTATCAAGACGAACAATACGTTCGCCGTATCCTGCAAGAAGCGTACCTGCCACGCGGCGTTCTTCAGCATCTTGTGTTGTTACAAGTGTTACGGTGATTAGGTTTGTGAATCCTTTTGTAGCAGAGGTTTGGCTCACAACAACATTCAGATCACGAATTTTGGCCAAGTGCATGGAGTTGACAATGTTGGCTTCTCCGCCCAAATGTCTTGCTAGAATGCCTTTCACAATGTAACGAGTGAGCGGTGATGTATCCACTTCTGACAGGTCACCCGCATAGTCAATGCGAATCTCTTGGACTGCATTTTGAGTGATTTGTGCTGCAAAACTTCCTAGCGTTTCACCCAATTTAAAGTATGGTTGCAGTTTGTTCATGACGGTTGGTGCGACAGCTGGCATATTAACCGCATTTTTAAATGGTTCATTGCGAAGAATGTGAAGAACTTGTTCAGATACGTCAATCGCAACGTTCTCTTGAGCCTCTACGGTTGATGCGCCCAAGTGAGGTGTAACGATAATGCTTGGATGATTCAGGAATGGATGATCTGCTGCTGGTGGTTCACTTTCAAATACGTCGAATGCTGCTCCAGCAACAATTCCTTCATCAATCGCTTCTACAAGCGCCATTTCGTCAACAACACCGCCGCGTGCACAGTTAATAATACGCATGCCTTTTTTCATGACTTCGAATTGCGGACGGGAAATCATATGACGTGTTTCTGGGGTGAGTGGAGTGTGTACAGTCATAAAGTCCGCATTACGGATAATATCATCAACACTTGCCAGCTTGACTTGCAGTTTCTCGGCACGCTCCTCTGTGAGGAACGGGTCATAAGCGAGAATGTCCATGCCGAATGCTTTGGCACGTTTGGCTACTTCGCTGCCGATTCTTCCCATACCGAGTACACCGAGTGTTTTATTTCTTAACTCCACACCGAGGAATGTTTTACGATCCCATGTACCCTGAATCGTTTTGGCATATGCCTGCGGAATGTGTCGTGCCAGTGCCATCATCATGGCAAAAGTGTGCTCACAAGTCGTAATGGTATTACCGTCAGGTGCATTAATGACAATGATACCGCGTTGTGTAGCAGGTTCCAGTTCAATATTATCTACGCCAACTCCTGCGCGTCCAATCACTTTAAGATTGGTGCCAGCCGTCATAATACGTTCAGTAACACGGGTCTGGCTACGAACGAGTAGGGCATCATAATCTCCGATAATGGCAACAAGCTCATCTTCACTTAGTCCGGTTTTCTTCTCGACAACGACATCACTTGCATCCACCAGCTGCTGAATTCCCAGATCACTGATTGGATCTGACACTAACACTTTGTACATGGTTTCTTCCTCCTTAGGTTTGTATATCTATAATCGTCAAGGTTTGTTCTCCGGCAGGAGACGTTCCTTAAAACCAAAGTGATTCTTCCCTCCAACAACGCGGTGCCGTAGCAGAGGAGGAGGGTAAACTAACAGGGTGATTCCACAGGATTCTTTTATCAAAAACAATCAAAAAAACTCTCAATCCACATACTGCTTGCGCAATAAGGGACGAGAGTTGTCGTGGTACCACCCTAATTCACCGCCGTTTCGCAACGACAGTCTTAGCGGTCAATGAAGACCGAAGAGGATAACGGGTCTAAACCGATTGCACCTACTCCAATTTCAATGCAATAACTCAGGAGCGCTCAAGATCATCTGCCTGCCACCGATTTACACCAACCATCGGCTCTCTGAAAGACAAAGCAACGTCTTTTTTCCATCATCGTGTTTGACGTAACTAATTTTTCATAATGTATCATGGCTTACATGAGCATGTCAATAGGCTTAAATGTTTTAATTCCTGACGTTGAAGGCTGTGATTTCCGGACCTTCAGAGAGTGTAATCTATCTACTTAGAATCATTTTTATTGAGATTTAAATGCTTAAACATACTGTTTCGTGAAAGAAAGTTCACTGCATTAATGAAGTAACGTTTTGATGTGATCAACCGGGACTTGGGACAGGTCTTGAACCGGATTGGTTTTTTGGCTATCATTTAGTATACTATCGGATTGGTCAATGAAATTTTTATCAAATAACTTAAGAGGACAGACGCATGCAATGAAAAAAAAGAAATTTCCGAAGTTTAAAATTCAGAAGGCCGAGCCGCATCAATTAACAGAACGTCTGCTCTTGATCAACCTTTACTTTACCCAAGGGCTAACTTTAATCGTAGGGATCGTATGGATTTTGTTGCAGAAAAGGGACCTATTCGAAGTTCTGGCCTTGCCTGATCATCTTCAGTTTTTATGGTGGGGTCTTGGACTCGCTGCGATTATGCTAGTCATGGATTTGGTACTGTCCTATGTTATACCTCAGGAAAGTATGGATGATGGGGGCATTAACGAACTGTTGTTTCGCGGGCGTCCAATCTGGCATATTGTATGTATAGCAGCCTTGGTGGCTGTATGTGAGGAGTTGCTTTTCCGCGGCGCAATTCAACACGCAATTGGTCCATACTGGACAAGTATCTTATTTGCAGTTATTCATATTCGTTATCTGCGCCACTGGATTCCTACAGGATGGGTGTTTGTGTCGAGCTATGGATTGGGCTATATTTATTTGCAGTCAGGCACATTATGGGCACCGATTCTGTGTCATTTTATCATTGACCTAGTATCTGGATTAGCGATACGTTTTCGGAGGGGATCATGAGTCAGCCATTAAGCAGGGTGAAAACATATGGCAGCCAACGTCAGCGTCACTCGGACAATAAAGAGAAAACCGGGCGGAACTCGGCATCACAGACAAGTTTCGTTGCTGAAACGGCAGTTGCTGCCGAAACGGTGGGACTTCCACCAATTACTTCAATTTCTTTACCAAGATCACAACGTGGGTCGAGTGCATCCGCACTGGAAAGTCCGGTATTACCGGAACGAGCGCCTAGTCGCTCCAAGAAAACGGCAAACCAGAAGGAAAGCTCAGTTTCCGAAGCGGGCTCTTTACCCACTCGAACTGAACTTCATCCTTCACGACGTTTGAGATTGAGCAAAAGATTTGTCAATTCACTTATTTTTATTTTCATAATGTTAACCGTTGGTCTGGTATGGTGGGGGATTAAGGGAGCTCCTCCTTTGAACACCTTCCTCCCATTGCCGTGGTAATATTAGTCATTTTATCCTTTCTCGCGTTAGTGGTAGCTTTAATACTTCCCTCTCATATGTGGCGAGAAGCTCATACAACTGTGATTACAGAGGACGAAGTCGAACTTGCGCATCTGCCAGCCTCTTTCAACGGAGCCAGGATTATTTTTTTATCAGATACCCATGCACGATTGTTGAAAACAAAAGAAGTTGAGCAGTTGAAGGGGAAAGCCGATTGGGTACTCATCGGGGGCGATATAGCTGAAGAGGGAATATCCTGGTCGATTGTCAGACAAAATATGAGGCTTTTGTCGAGTTTGGCTCCAACCTATACTGTTTATGGAAATCATGACAAAAAAGCAGGAATGACTCATTTATCTAGACTTTTGGATGATTCGAGCGTGCAACTCCTTCAAGATCAGGATGTTTACTTGCAAAAGGGAACGGAGCATGTCCGGTTGGTCGGATTAGATTATCGTTCGAAACAGGCAGAGAAATTGTTGCGAAATACGAAGGATGGCTGCTCCACAATCGTATTAGTTCACGATCCTTTGGAAGTATTGCGGTTAGACATTGATGTAGATCTGATACTGAGTGGACATACCCATGGGGGACAAATTGTTGTTCCGTTGTTAGGACCTGTATTGCTGAGTAAGGCTTATCGGGCTGTAAAGAGCGGTTGGTTTTCCTTGAAACGTAGCGATGAAGATACTCGTTCAGGAAAATTGCTTGTAAGCCGGGGATTTGGTACAAACCATCTCCCCTTCAGGCTAGGTTGTCCTGCAGAGATACATCTCATCACTTTACGTGTTCCTGCGACAAACAGCCCTGATCAATAAGATCAGGGCTGTTTGTCGCACATTACATTTTTCTCGCAGTGGTGCAGTAGCCCTTGTGTTGGCATCTATTAACGGGACTGCAATTCGATCGCGCGTGGATCAACAAAGGAATAACCCTTCTTCTCAAGCGACGTTAACAACTCGTCCAGAGCATCGACCGTCCAAGGTAATTCATGCATCAGAATATTACTTCCAGGATGAAGCTGATCCAGGACATTCTGGGTCACTTTGTCTGGTCTGTTTTTAGTGCTCTTATCCCAGTCAAGTGAGCCGTTGGACCATGTCATATACAACATTCCCTCTTCTTTGACGGCATCTTTCAATGCATCATTTCCGGAGCCAAAAGGGGGTCTGAAAAACTGAGGTTTTTCCCCGGTGATGTCTTTCACAATCTGTTGAACGTCGGTGACCTGTTTCTTAGCTTCTGAACTTGACATTTTCTTCAAATCTTCATGATCCCAAGCGTGGTTACCGATGATCTGGTTTCGATCACGAATCATTTTCAACAACTTCGGCTGACGTTTGACACGGTCTCCATTTACAAAGAATACGGCTTTGGCGTGATGTTTATCCAAAGTATCCATAAGTGAATTAATCATCTTTTCGTCCTTTGGTCCGTCGTCAAAGGTTAACAAGACCACTTTAGCAGGGCTGGATTCATCATTAGGTTTAATAACATAACTCGAATTCATATGATACGTCTTTTTAACGAGCACTTCCCTTGAGGTTCCGTCCGTGGATGGAATTTTTGGCTTAGTACCGGTTATATTTGTGTCTGTTTTGGGATGAATTTCAGTATCTGTCTCGTTATTTTCAATCTGGGATTCTGCGCTTGGGTTTTCTTCGGTTTTTTTCTCCGTAAGAATGACAGCAGTATCGTCTTTCATATCCTTGGCATCAGATGCAGATTGATTTTGTGCACTGCATGCAGATAGCAATATGCTGGTTATGAGTAACAGCGAGGTAGCGCGTTTCAACATTTTCTCAGCTCACTTTCCTGTATTTATGCGGAATGAGATTGTCTTCTACAGCAAACACTACTTTTGATTTTAACACTTAAAGGAGGTTGGTGTAATGAAGGCGTCATCCTTTTTCTGGGGTATAGTCGTTGGTGTTGCAGCCAGTTCTTGGTTAGCTAAGGGCAGAATGCCCATGTTGTCTTCAGGTTCATCTCGAAACATGGTTGACCAGGCCAAACATAAAATGATGGAAATGACTTTTCCAGGCATGGATAGCTTCAGTAGCAAACCGGATCATCATGGTGAACCGCACAAGTCGGCATCAAAAACCAGCAGAGTGATCTCACCAAAAGAAAAAGAAGAAAACATGAATATGCTTAAAGATTTTATTCGGACGAACCCGGATGTTAAACATGAAGTAGAGCAGATTTTAAGTCAAACCAATACATCAGTACCGGGTTTGTAACCCGTAACATCCATTAAGAATCATCCACAGTCTTGATTTGATGTGGATTGATTCTTTTTTTTGTTGATTTTACTGCGTGCATTTATAGGTATAAAATGATAACATAACTACATAGATTTATTTTCAGCACATATTGTTTTGTGCTTCATAATCTGTTATAAGACTTGCTTATAAAGGGGAGATCCTGTATGAAAATAGAACGACTAAGTCACGATAAGATACGGATTTTCCTGACCTTTGACGATCTGAGCGAGCGCGGAATACAAAAAGAAGATATGTGGCAGGAATTACCGAAGGTACATGAACTGTTCACTGAAATGATGGACCAGGCTTATTCTGAACTTGGCTTTGATGCCACAGGTCCGCTGGCTGTTGAAGTATTCGCACTTCCCGCTCAAGGGATGGTTGTCATTGTTACTCGTGGAAAATATGATCCGCAACAATATGGTTCAGGTCATGAAGATGATCTTCCTGAAGAAGTATATGAAATGGAAGTTACACTGGAGCAAAGTGACTCCATCGTATACGCATTTAAGGATTTTGAGGTGCTGATTGAATCTGCCCATATGTTACGTCAACATGTTACGGATGCGGGGAAACTGTATTCTTATAAAAATAAATGGTTCTTACATTTTGAACCGGATGATGTAGACACCGCCAAACACGCCGCATTGATTGCTTTATTGGCTGAATTTGGAGAAGGTTCTTCGGTCACTCCAGCTGTTATGGAGGAGTATGGAAAGGTCGTTATTCCTGAACAAGCGATTGATGTCATCTGCACACACTTCAAACGTCAGGATTAAACATCGTTATCATCGCGTCACTATTCAGGGGAGGGAATTTCGGTGCTTTTGTTTTCGCTTCTAGCTGCAGCAGTTGCTCCGGGTCTCGCCTTGTTAACATACTTTTATCTTAAAGACCGGTATGATTATGAACCACTTCACATGGTTCTGAGAGTATTTCTCATGGGGATTCTGATCGTTCTGCCCGTGATGATTATTCAGCGAGGCATGATGTTGTGGCTTGGAGATAGTCCCCTTCTCGAATCCATCGTAATCTCGGGCGGAGTTGAGGAGTTTGTTAAATGGTTTGTGATCTACCACATTATCTATAATCACACCGAATTTGACGAGCCATATGACGGAATTTTATATTCCGTTGCGGTATCATTGGGCTTCGCTACAGTGGAAAATGTGCTGTACGCATTTGCAGGCAATGCCTCCGTATCAGGTATGTTTCTAAGGGCCCTTCTGCCTGTATCAGGTCATGCGATGTTTGCCGTTATTATGGGATATTACATGGGCAAAGCCAAATTCATTGATGATACGAAGAAGAAACGGTGGTATCTCAGTCTGTCTCTGATTCTTCCGTTTTTCTGGCACGCATTGTATGATGTTATTATGAATATGATGGTGAATCACTGGCTGTGGTTCATCGCGCCTCTGATGGCGGGTCTGTGGTATGGAGCAATAGGCAAGATTACACGGGCTAACAACCGTTCTCCTTTTCGCTTCGTGAAACGAGAGGGATGAGATTAAATTATAAAAATACGGACACACTGGTGGACATAAAGCGTTTAAAACGCAGACCCTGGTGTGTCTTTTTTGTGTTCTAGAAAACAAGGGTACGACGATATGAAACGGGGATATCAAATGACAAGAATCAAGATTAAAATTAGATGCAAACAATGTGGTGAACGTTTCACGTTAAGAGGCAAGAAAGAACGGGGGCGCATTGATACTGGGTTTAAACAGTGCCTTTGTGATAACAAGGATCAATTTGACATTGAAGAAGAGGGCATGGCGACGAGCTATATGTTGCACTAGTCGGCTATATGTTCGATTAAAGTGAAGTCAACAAGCCTTACTCAAAAAAGTCTTAGCTTCATTCGTTAAAGGCAAATTTCGTTCCGACTGGAAATCGCATGCATAAGAGGACTTTCTTCGACCCACAATAAAGGCAGTGATCAAGGCGTGTCTTGAAATCCACTGAAGTGCATCTTTTACCACCTTTTCGCTCCCTGCTGCGTCACTTTCCCTTGACGTGCCCCGGCACGCCTGCGGTAAACTTCCTGGCTTGGAACGAAAATTCGGCAAAATCTGCTTCCTCCATTGTTTTCAGACACACCCTAGAAGAAAGGAGAATCTACCGTGTATAAACGATTAAGTTCAGTCATGTTTCCGATATTTGCAGTTCTCCTGATCGGCGCACTCGTGTGGGGTTATCAGGAGAATCAGGAGAAGAATGCGATACTGATCAAGGCGGAAAATCAATATCAGCGTGCATTTCACGACCTATCATTCCATATGGATAAATTACATTCGGAGATTGGGAACACGCTTGCTGTACATTCAAGTTCACAGGGGATGCATCGCAAAGGGTTAATGAATGTGTGGAGGCTTACTAGCGAAGCTCAGAATGAAATTAATCAACTGCCACTCGGCATGCTTCCCTTCAATGAGACTGAGGAGTTCCTCTCGCGTATCTCGAAATTTGCGTATCAGGCATCCATGCGTGACCTGACAAATGAGCCACTCAGTAAGAAGGAAATGGGTAATTTAAAGACACTGTATCAAAATTCTTCGGAGATTAAAAATAGTCTGAAAGAAGTTCAACAGAAAGTATTAGCTGATCGTTTGCGCTGGATGGATGCTGAAACCGTTATGGCAACTCAGGAGCAGACAAACGATAATTCCATCGTGGACGGTTTCCGGACCGTAAATAAAAAAGTAAAAGACTACCCGGAGCTGGATTGGGGCCCTTCCGTCTCTAATATGTTCACCAAACGCTCTGTGAAGAAGCTTGGCGGAATGCCTGTTTCCAAAGAGCAGATCCAGGAGAAGGCCGCCAAATTCTCGAATGTGGAAAGTGGTAAGATTCAGGTTCAGGAGAACGGCAAAGGGACGGACTGGGAATCGTATACCGCCACCATCCAGCATGCCAGAAACGGGAAACTGATGATGGATTTCACACGCAACGGTGGGAAGCTTATCTCGTACAGTGACACCAGAACGGTTGGAGCTAAAAAAGTGTCCCGTCAAGAGGCGATGAAACAAGCGGATCAGTTTCTTGTCAATAAAGGATATAAGGATATGAAAGCTGTCAACTACGATGAGTTCGGTAATTTGGCGAACCTCACGTATGTGCACAAGCAAGGAGATACGTTGATTTATCCAGAAAAAATGTCTGTACGTGTAGGTCTGGATACGGGGGAAGTCACCGGTTTTCAGGCAAGCGACTATGTATATGAGCATAACGACAAACGTCAGATTCCAAAAGCAAAGCTTACGGCCGATCAGGCTCGCAAAAAACTGAATTCAGATTTCAAAGAAAATTATGTTCGCAAATCGTTGATCGAGAATGAATACAGCAAAGAAGTGCTTTGTTATGAATTCGGGGGACGAATTAACGGTTCGCGTTACCGGATTTACATTAATGCCGATACAGGAATGGAAGAAGCGGTTGAGGAGATTAAGCCCGTGAATGAAACCTACTAGAAGCGTTTAGCAGAATGTGTATTCTCGAAATTAATCATGCGAAAACAGACCATTTCAATGGTCTGTTTTTTCTTGTTCCATGTGAGAAAGGTCATGGTATAATAGTCCTTGCAGAGACAAAGATAAATACATAAGTGGCGGTGAACCGATTGTTTCCTAAAATAAATGAAGTGTTGTATATCCAGATCGCATCGGCTGACGAAAAAGAGGAACATAAGGAATACAAATCGCGTATCGCAGATACCGATGATGACAGTTTTTTGATTGAAGTTCCGATGCAACAGGGGAACAGTCGTTTAAAAAGACTCTTTTTCGGAGAAGAATTGTCCATATCGTATATGAACGAGAGTGGAGTCCGCCATTATTTTAATACTTACGTAACAGGGTTCGAGGAAGATGTCGTTCGTCTGGTCCGCATTCGAAAACCGCTTCCTGATGAGATTTCCAAAATTCAGCGCCGTAGCTTTCTTCGTGTTCACGCCAGTCTTGAATTGGCGATTCAATGTGAAGACCTTACACGTGCAGTCGTGCTGACTGAAGACATCGGAGGCGGAGGATTGTCCGTATACATCGAGCCTGATGTCAAAGTGCAGGAAGAACAAAAGCTGAAATGCTGGCTATTGGTTCCTTATCGCAATGGGTCAATTGACCATGTTCAATTCGAAGCCGAGGTAGTTCGCATTAAAAAGCTGGAATCGGGCCGTGAGTTAGGTATGCTAAAATTTTCACAGATTACGGATTCAGAACGTCAGAAGGTCATCAAATTTTGTTTTGAACGGCAACTGGATTATCGTATGAAGTAGACGTGTGCAGGCATAAAACAGTATTGTACTGGGCAACGTAAGGCAAAAACGGAGAATGTTGCTATGAAGAAACGCTCTGATGCACGGAGAATTGAACATATTTATTGTATGATGTCAAAACGGTTGGAACGAAGAGCGTTGCTATTCATTGGCTTGCTCCTGATCCTCGTTATTCTCTGTCAATTGTTACTGCTTGTCCCGGATTTGAAGAAAATAATGACAACGATTGACCGGCTAGAAGGTACCCCGGTTCATATGCAAAGTAACAGCAAAGACCGGAATGGCTGATTTGTCTGTTTTTGCATCCATGTGTAGAGTGTGGTATAATTTTCACGATGCAGGCAATGCCTGTTTTTTTATTGAGGTTTATCGTTTGAGGAGGAATGCCCCGTTGGCTAGCCAGAACACATCAGAAGACGGGAAGATGAACGTTGCAATTGACGGACCTGCTGGTGCCGGAAAAAGCACGGTGGCCCGCTTGGTTGCAGAGGAACTCGGATACATTTATGTCGATACAGGCGCAATGTACCGTGCAGTATCCTTGCATATGCTTCGGAAAGATATATCTCCGGAAGATATGACTCAGGTACTTCAGGAAGCTCAAGATTTGGTTATTGATTTACAACCGGATCGGGGTGGACAGAAAGTGTTCTGTAATGGCGAGGATGTTACCTCGGAAATCCGCTCCCGTGAAGTAACGGGAATCGTGTCTCGATATGCGCAAATCGAGGGGCTGCGTACACAATTAGTGGATACTCAGCGGCAAATGGCTTTGCGCAAGGGCGTCGTCATGGATGGGCGCGATATCGGAACGACTGTATTGCCCGATGCGGAAGTGAAAATTTTTATGACTGCCAGTGTGCAGGAGCGCGCACTTCGCCGCTTCAAAGAACTGGAACCATCCGATGGGCTGACGTTGGAGCAACTGGAGCGAGATATTGCAACCCGTGATAAACTGGATGAGAACAGGGAAGTCTCCCCGCTTCGTTGTGCAGAGGACGCGATTGTCCTGGATACAACGAAGATGAATATCCATGAAGTGGTTGACAAAATCGTATCTTATTGCACAATGGTCAGAGGAGAGAGCGGTCTATGATTTACACCTTTTGCAAGACTGTACTGCGGATCATGTATACCATTCTTTTTCGCCTGGAGGCAGTTGGACGGGAAAATATCCCGAAAGACGGCGGTGTACTTTTATGCTCCAATCATATCAGTAACTTTGATCCGCCAACCGTTGGCATCAAAATTCGCCGTCAAGTGAGATTTATGGCTAAAAGCGAATTGTTTGATGTTCCGGTGCTAGGGCCGATTATCAAGGCTGTCGGTGCCTTCCCTGTAAAGCGAGGAGGCGTCAGCAAAGAATCCATCAAAACCTCACTCAATATTTTGCGTGGTGGTGAAGTGCTTGGCATTTTCCCAGCGGGAAGCCGTCACAATGATGGTGGAATTGGTAAAAAAGGAGCAGCGAGTTTTGCTCTCCGCAGCGGTGCTACTGTAATCCCTACTGCTATTATCGGCAACTACAAGCTTTTTCATAAGATGAAAGTAGTATATGGCGCACCGGTCAATTTGGACGAGTTCAAGGAAGACACTTCCGGAGATGCTTTGGAAAGAGCTACCGAGAAAATCATGTCCAAAATTAACGAAATGGTGAATACAGGCGAGCCTAGTAAGTAAGGCAGGTCTACTGTGAGTGCATGTTTCCATATTTTTGAGGAATGCTATGTGAAGTGCATTTGCATGAAAGTGTTTTGAACTCTGCCAAGGCAGGTTTGAATATAATGGGGTTTTTGAATTGAGGAGGGTATTTGACATGTCGGAAGAAATGAAAAATCAAGAAGCAACCCAAGATGAGTTGGATCAATTCGTTTCCTTGAAAAAAGGAGATACTGTAAAAGGAACCATCGTCAAATTGGAAGATAACCAAGCTTATGTAAGCATTGGATATAAATATGACGGTGTTATTCCAATTCGTGAACTGTCTTCGCTTCACGTAGACAGCGCGTCTGAAGCAGTAGAAGTTGGACAAGAAGTTGAAGCTAAAGTTCTTAGCATCGACGACGAGAAAGAAAAACTCGTTCTGTCCAAACGTGCGATCGACAGCGAGAACGCTTGGGAGCAATTGCAAAAGCATTTTGAAGACCAAGATGTGTTCGAAGTTGTTGTAGGTGATGTAGTTAAAGGCGGTTTGGTTGCAGACGTGGGCGTTCGTGGATTTATCCCGGCTTCCATGGTTGAGCGTCATTTCGTTGAAGACTTCAGCGACTACAAAGGCCGCACACTACGTGTTAAAGTGAAAGAGATCGATCGTGAGAACAACAAAGTGATCCTTTCCCAAAAAGACGTTCTGGAGCAAGAATTCGAAGCAAACAAAGTTCAAGTAATGGCTGGTTTGCAAGAAGGTCAAGTCATTGAAGGTACAGTTCAACGCTTGACTCAATTCGGTGCTTTCGTTGATGTAGGCGGAGTTGACGGTTTGGTACACGTATCCGAGCTGGCTTGGACTCACGTTGACAAACCATCCGATGTATTGTCCGAAGGCGACAAAGTAAATGTTAAAGTGCTGAAAGTTGATCCTGAAAAAGGTAAAATCAGCCTGAGCATGAAAGCTGTTCAACCAGGTCCTTGGGAAACAGCTGGTGACAAATTCAACACAAGTGATATCGTAACAGGTGTTGTAAAACGTCTGGTTGATTTCGGTGCATTTGTTGAAATCGCTCCTGGTGTTGAGGGTCTTGTGCATATCTCACAAATTTCCCACAAACACATCGGTACTCCACATGAAGTGCTGAAAGAGGGCCAAGAAGTTCAAGTGAAAATCTTGGACATGAACCCTGCTGAACAACGTGTAAGCTTGAGCATCAAAGAAACAGAAGAAGCTCCTGCTCAACCACAAAAATCAGAGCGCCCAGCAAGAAACAACGCTCCACGTGAAGAAATCAACAATCCGAACGTTTCCTTGAACAATCAAGGTATGAGCACTACGCTCGGCGAACTGTTTGGTGACAAACTCAGCAAATTCAAATAAGTTATACATGCATGGTTCTAAGTTATATACTGCATATTTTGCTGAACAATAAAAGCAAGATCGGCGAGCCCCAGCGGGTTCGCCGATTGTTGTTATTGCGAGAAAATCGTTTCGGTTCGTTACGAAACGTTAGCCAAGCCATAGCTTTTTTGCTATGATGAGTAACGTAAGTATGGACAGGAGGAGTGGAATGTATGGCAAGACCAGTTGTGGCAATTGTCGGCCGACCAAACGTGGGTAAATCCACCATTTTCAATCGGATTATCGGCGACAGACTGGCCATTGTGGAAGATAAGCCGGGCATTACCCGTGACCGGATTTATGGAATCGGTGAATGGAACGGAAAAGCATTTAGTATTATTGATACGGGTGGTATCGAAATTGACGGCGAAGACGTCATTATGAAATCCATTCGCATGCAGGCGGAGCTTGCGATTGAAGAAGCAGATGTAATTGTGTTTATGTGTGATGCCAAGGCGGGTATTACGCAATCGGACGAAGAAGTTGCTGAGATGCTTTATCGCTCAGGTAAACCGATCGTGGTAGCCGTGAACAAAGTGGATAACATTGGGCGCAGTGAGCTGATTTATGAGTTTTATGGCTTCGGTTTTGGTGATCCGATCGGGGTATCTGGCAGTCACGGTACGGGAATTGGTGACTTGCTTGATGCGATTGTGGAGAAATTGCCTGAACTTGAGGAAGAGACATACGATGAGGATGTAATTCGTGTAGCTCTGATCGGCCGACCTAATGTGGGTAAATCTTCACTTGTGAACGCCATCCTGGGTGAGGAACGTGTTATTGTGAGTGATGTAGCCGGTACAACACGTGATGCAATTGACACTCCTTTTGAAAAAGACGGGCAACGTTACGTGCTGATTGATACGGCGGGTATGCGGAAGCGCGGTAAAGTATATGAAACGACGGAGAAGTACAGCGTAATGCGTGCGATGCGTGCTATTGAGCGTGCGGACGTTGTTCTGATTGTTATCAACGGTCAAGAAGGCATTATTGAACAGGACAAGCACATTGCCGGTTATGCGTATGAAGCGGGTAAAGCTTCATTGTTCGTGGTAAACAAGTGGGATGTTGTAGAGAAAACGGATAAAACGATGAAGGAATTCGAGACGAAAATTCGGGATCATTTCCTCTTTATGACCTATGCTCCGGTTGTCTTTTTGTCCGCACTGACAAAACAACGCTTACAAAAATTGTTGCCAGTGGTACAGCGTGTAGCAGAACAGCATTCTTTGCGTGTTCAGACACATCTGCTTAATGATGTGGTATCGGATGCTGTAGCCATTAATCCACCGCCAACCGATAAAGGGCGGAGAATGAGAATTAACTATGTGACTCAGGTTGCGGTCAAACCGCCGACTATGGTTATCTTTGTTAACGACCCTGAATTGATGCACTTCTCGTATGAGCGTTACCTGGAGAATAAAATCCGTGCAGCGTTTGATTTTGAAGGCACACCAATTCGCATATTTACTCGGAGGAAGTCCGACGAAGGTTAGGGGAGAAGTTTGTGATTTTATCCATCGCAGCTATTGTACTGAGCTACCTGCTTGGTTCGATCAGTTTTAGTGTTCTTCTTACAAAAGCAATACGGGGGATTGATATACGTCAACACGGAAGCGGTAATGCCGGGGCAACGAATACGCTGCGTATTCTGGGTAAAGGGCCGGCTATCGCAGTTCTGCTACTTGATGTAATCAAAGGTATTGCTGCAGTATGGATTGGCATATGGTTAAGTAACGGGTCTCCATGGATTGCTGCATTCAGCGGTATTGCTGCCATCGCAGGTCATAACTGGCCCCTTTATTTCAATTTTCGCGGAGGCAAAGGCATTGCTACTGCGATTGGAGTACTGGTAAGCTTGGCTTTCCTGCCTGCGCTTTATGCCGGGATCATCGCCATCCTGTCCATCGTTCTGACACGTTATGTTTCACTCGGCTCTTTAATTTTTGTAGCACTGACTCCTGTTTTCATCTTGATCCTGCCTGGGTATTCAATGAGTATCTTTTGGGGCAGTCTGATTATTTGTCTGTTTGCATTCTGGAGACATCGTACGAATATTGCGAAGCTCGCCAAAGGACAGGAAAATAAATTGGGATCAAAGAACCCTGGAGGGGGGAAACGCGTTGTCTAAAAAAGTTGCCGTACTGGTCGCAGGCAGTTGGGGAACTGCCTTGGCCAGTGTCCTCGCCGCGAACGAACTGGATGTGGTGATGTGGACACGTAGCGAAGAACAAGCAACGGAGATTAATACCCAGCACACGAATACACGTTATCTACCGGGTGCAGAGCTGTCTCCTCGCATTCGCGCAACCAGCGATATGGAAGCTGCGGTTGCAGATGCGGCGGCTGTGTTAATTGTAGCGCCTTCGTCTGCGATGCGTGCGGTTACACATCAGTTTAAACCTTTCTATACACCCGATATGCTGATTATTCATGCAACGAAGGGCTTTGAAACGGAAAGTTTGAAACGGATGTCTACCGTGATCTCTGAAGAGCTTGAATGTGAAGAAGGACAGATTGTTGTATTGTCTGGTCCAAGTCATGCTGAGGAAGTGGTGAAGCGCTGTCCAACCACCGTGGTTGTAGCTTCATTGGATAAAACATCTGCGGAGGCAGTTCAGGGATTGTTTATGAATGCCTATTTTCGTGTGTACACAAACCGGGATATGCTCGGAGTTGAGCTAGCGGGGGCTTTCAAAAATATCATCGCGCTCGGGGCAGGCATGTCGGATGGTCTGCAGTTTGGTGATAATGCCAAGGCGGCGTTGTTAACCCGCGGACTTGCCGAGATTACTCGAATCGGTGTTGAGATGGGAGCTAATCCATTAACATTTTCTGGACTAGCGGGAATCGGTGACCTCGTTGTCACAGCTACAAGTCAGCACAGTCGGAACTGGAGAGCCGGATCTATGCTGGGGCAGGGACAGAAGCTGGATGATGTGTTGCAGTCCATGGGCATGGTGGTTGAAGGTATTCGAACTACTCAGGCCGCCTATTTTATATCCCAAAAATACGGTGTTCAGATGCCAATTGCGGATCAATTGTACCATGTGTTATTTCAGAATCGGCAGCCACGTGATGCCGTTGAAGCCTTGATGGGACGTGATCCGAAAACGGAGATGGAAGTAATGAAGCTGGAAACTTGGGAGCAATGGCATTCCTGAGTTGATGGTTTAAATATCGTTACAATGGCCTAGTTTAAAATGATGCAGCTTAATCACCTTTTCCCCGGCACACTCATATTATACACATGAGTATTGCCGGAGGAGGGGAGACGAATGGGTAACAACATTTCGAAAGAAGCGCTGAAAGCCATCAACAAAAAGACAGGCAAAACGATCACTGAAGGAGCTGTCAAAAAGCTGGCAAGCACAGTGAAACCAACAACGATGCAGAATGAGGCTCAGTTGCGCCAGTTGATTAAACAAGTATCCGCCATGGCGAAAATACCGGTATCTGAGGATACGGTTCAGGATATTGTGAGTGCAGTCAAGAAGAGTGGGCTGAATCCAAGCAATATGGAATCGTTAATGAAGATGATGATAAAAAAATAATAGTTCGTTGCCTGCTCACGCAGGAATCGAGCATGACGAAAGCAAGCCAGCAGATGCTGGCTTGCTTTTTTGTCTTTTTATAGGAAAAATACGTTCGATTTCATGTTATAATGATTGCAATTGTCACAATTTCGTGATGAATATAGGATTGAAGGGGAGACTGCTGGTTTATGAGCGCAATGGACAAGATGTGGCTGTCATTAGTTGCCATCCTCATTATGGGATTATCTGTATTTTTGATTACATTTGCTCGTGCCAAAACAAAAGGATTCGTGCGGGGGATTCTTTCAATTATTGCATTTTTAATTATGCTCATCGGATTTTTTGGTGGAATCGCTTCTCTGACCTAAATTCCCTCATGGGAGAGAGAACATCCGCATAAGCGCATCATAAGAACGGACACAATGAAAAGACGGATGGGAGGAGTGTGTAGCTATGGAACCGCAAGAAACGGGGGATTGGACTGCGCGATATCCGGAATTACACAAGGCTTTACTGGATACGGCAAAAGCCTGGGATCGTCAGCCTTATTCCTGGTTACTAGGTGGTAGTTGCGGTTTACTGCTTCAAGGGGTCGAGTTGCAACAAGCACCTCGAGATATAGATGTGTATGCTGATATTGCTGATGCCAAAAAGCTACATATCTGTGCTCCCGGGAACAAGCTTGATGAGCCTGCAATAGACAAAACGGGGCCTTATGCTTCCCTGCTGAGTCATTACCAGGTGGGTGCATGCTCACTGGAACTGGTAGGCGGCTTTGAAGTATGGGCTCGCGAAAGTTGGTATCGTATCCAGATCGAACATGTGCTAGCTCTTTATGCTTCCGAGACTCAGGTGGACGCATACCGGTTGCGACTAATGCCGCTTGCGCATGAATTGCTTTTTAATCTGCTTCGCGGACGTGAAGATCGTTATGTCCCCATCGCAGCGCGAATTCGTCTAGAGCCTGAGGTTCATCGACCTGCGATGATTGCGTTAAGTCAACATAACATATGGGGATCTCGTTTCAGATCAGAAGTGGAAGAACTGGTCGGGTTTTCTTGGTCGGATCAAGCTGGGGAGGAACGATGATGCAAGAGATGATTACATTTTTACCGATGAACAAATCCATCAAAGTTCAGCCCGGCACAACCCTTTTACAAGCTGCGCGTCGGGCTGGTGTTCGAATATCAACCCGGTGCGAGGGCAAAGCGGCATGTCTGATGTGCAAAGTTAACGTGGCGCCGGAGGAGCGGCATGCACTGCTTCCACCTACGGATGCGGAGAGACGGAAGCTCGGACTAATGCTTGACGATGGAACAAGACTCTCGTGTCAGGCGAAAGTATCCGGACAACTGACCGTGCAGGTTCCGGAAGATCCGCTGAAAGCCGCCATAAGGAAACACCTTGAGCGTCAGCAGCAAGATGATGACTGGTTCGCATAATAACAAGAAGTGAAAATCGAATGTCAAGCTATGTTTTGAATGTTTAAGGAGGGTCCGAATGAATAAAAAGAAGAATAAAACTGCGGAAGGAAGACATCCCTTGGATTTGTTACAGCAGATGAAGTGTCTGTCTTTACTTCTTCTGCTCATGCTGACAATGAGTGGTTGCTTGTATCCTTCTCAGAGTAATTCTGATCCCAAAACAGCTTATCGCGAAAGTGTAAACCGTATTCAGAGTGCGATTGAAGCGTTTCAAAAGGACGAGGGCATACTGCCAATTCTGAACGCGGACGCGGATACGCCGAAGTATGAAAAGTTTAGAGTAGACCTGTCTAAATTGAAGCAGCTGGGTTATCTTGATGATATACCTGGAACGGCCTTTGAGAATGGTGGTAGCGCTTACTTTTTGATACAAAATGAGGAAGTGAAACCGACAGTGAAAGTGATGGATCTTCAGACGGTGCAGAAAGTAAATGATGTGCAACGCATGGTGGATCAGTACAAATCTGTACATAATCAACAACTGCCTGCGGGTGAAAAGTTATATCCTGGCTTCCATGCGGTGGATATGAACTTAGCGGCACAGCCGGGATCTCCTTCAATTACGCTAAAAAGTGTATATTCGGGTCAGGAACTGCCTTTTATGATGAATGAACAGGGTACAGTGTTTGTGGATTATGCTTTTGATATTATGCAGGCATTGGAAAAAACAGATGGTTCATCCGATGATGAGCATGCTGTCTCTGATGACCCGGATTTACGTAATCATTTGCTTACACACTCCTATTTCGTACCTGTAAAATCTGTTCCATATACGCTGGAGAATAATACACCTGTCGCACAGATCGTTCAAAACCAAAGTAAGTAAGTGAAGAACAGACATATACTATTAAGTAAAAGTACAATTTCAAGGCTCTACAGAATCCCGAAAGAGATATGCCGCGTTCCGTGGTGTGTCTCTTTTTTTGTGAAAAGAATAGGGTTCAAGATGTGAGAGGTGTCATAAACAGAGAGGGGTTCTCATAAAGTAGATTGAAATAAAGACGCACAGTCCGGGATCGGAGGATGTTCTTCATGTCACCATCATGAGATAAAAAAACAAAAAAACACGTCATATTGCCGCATACAGGTACATAAGATGATACTAGTCCAATTGCATGTACGAGTTAACGCCGCTCTCGCCGGTTTCATCAGAATGCAACGTTCGGCGGCGGACGACTTCCGGGCACTCACAAAGGCGGCTCTACCGTTGCAGGGATTTCAGTCTTCTGATTGAAAAAACGAAGCGGATGCTCTTTAGCATTTTTCCTTCGGAGTAATTTAAGGAGGGGATTTCATTGGAGAAAGTGGACATTTTTAAGGACATAGCTGAGCGGACCGGAGGGGATATTTATCTCGGGGTTGTCGGCGCAGTCCGGACGGGGAAATCAACATTTATTAAACGATTCATGGAAACGATCGTATTGCCGAACATCGCAAGTGAGGCTGATCGCGCCCGTGCAGTGGATGAACTTCCACAAAGTGCAGCAGGTAAAACGATCATGACAACCGAGCCCAAATTTGTACCGAATAATGCAGTTCAGATCAAAGTGGCTGAAGGACTGGATGTCAATGTACGTTTGGTGGATTGTGTGGGTTACGCCGTGGAAGGCGCAAAGGGATACGAGGATGAAAATGGTCCGCGTATGATCTCCACACCTTGGTTCGAGGAGCCGATTCCATTCCAGGAAGCAGCCGAGATTGGTACCCGAAAAGTCATACAGGAGCACTCCACGCTTGGTGTGGTGGTCACAACAGACGGAACCATTGCCGAAATCGCTCGCAGTTCTTATGTGGAATCAGAAGAACGAGTGATTGCAGAGTTGAAAGAAGTGGGTAAACCGTTCGTTCTGGTCATCAACTCCACCCGGCCTCGTAGTGAAGAAGCGTTGCAACTTCGGAGCGAGCTGGCTGCCAAGTACGATATTCCGGTCATGACGCTAAGTGCTGCGAC
This sequence comes from Paenibacillus cucumis (ex Kampfer et al. 2016), assembly GCF_019748695.1. Taxonomy (NCBI): domain Bacteria; kingdom Bacillati; phylum Bacillota; class Bacilli; order Caryophanales; family Paenibacillaceae; genus Paenibacillus; species Paenibacillus cucumis (ex Kampfer et al. 2016). The sequence goes on from NZ_JACLIC010000014.1 coordinate 20,631, forward strand.
GATGACGGAAGATGATGTCACTGGTGTACTCCGTGAAGTATTATATGAGTTCCCTGTGCATGAAGTGAATGTGAACCTCCCGAGCTGGGTTATGGTGCTGAATGACACACACTGGCTTCGTAACAACTATGAGAATTCGGTACGGGATACGGTAAAAGATATTCGCAGGTTGCGCGACGTGGATCGGGTCGTGTCACAATTCATGGAATATGAATTTATCGACCGTGCGGGTCTTAGTGGTATGAATATGGGGCAAGGTGTAGCAGAGATAGATCTCTACGCGCCGGATGAGTTATATGACCAGATTCTCGTGGAAGTTGTGGGGATTGAAATCAGGGGCAAGGATCATCTGTTGCAACTGATGCAGGAGTTCTCCCATGCGAAGAGAGAATATGACCGCTTCGCAGAGGCGCTCGAAATGGTCAAAACAACAGGTTATGGTATTGCTGCTCCTTCACTTGCCGAGATGGCGCTGGATGAACCGGAACTGATTCGTCAGGGCACGAAATTCGGCGTTCGCCTGAAAGCGACGGCACCGTCCATCCATATGATTCGGGTCGATGTGGAGTCGGAGTTCGCACCGATTATCGGTACGGAGAAACAGAGCGAGGAACTGGTGAGATATCTGATGCAGGATTTCGAGAACGATCCGATCAAGGTATGGGATTCAGATATGTTTGGTCGCTCTTTACACTCCATTGTGCGTGAAGGCATTCAGGGTAAAATCGCGATGATGCCGGATAATGCAAGATATAAACTGCAAGAGACACTGGGTAGAATCATTAACGAAGGATCAGGTGGATTGATCGCCATCATACTTTAATTGTTCAAAAGACCGTGAGGCTTGATCTCATGGTCTTTTTCTTTGGATTTATTTCTTGAATATGGATGAAATGGATGTGAAAATAATTTATTTTTGAAAAATGTAGTAAGTTTCAGCTTTAAATCACTAAAACCTATTTACATACTGGGGATTAGTCGTTATATTAATAAACAACTATTGTGATTGAAGTCACAGCGAGCGAAACAGGGGGAGAACGAGATGAAGAAAAGAAATTTCAAATGGGTTGGGTTAAGCGTTTTACTCGTATTGGTACTGGCGTTGTCAGCTTGCGGAATTAAAAAAGAACCAGCGGCCTCTTCTGCATCAGGATCAGCAGGTGAAGCACCGAAGTCGGAAGCCGTTACAGGACCTTTAAGCGGTAAACGGGTTGCGCTAATTATGGAATTTAATACAGGGACATTTTCACAGCAGTATGTACAAGGAGTGAAAGAGGAAATCGCCAAATTCGGCGGTGAACTCACCACCTTTGTTGCAGATAACGATAAAGCCAAAATGGTATCGTTGCTTGACAGTGCAATCAACCAAAAATTTGATGTCATTTTGACAGACCACGGTGACTCGCTCCTGGAACCAGGGGTGAAAAAAGCGGTTGAACAAAAGATTCCAGTCGTTGTATTTGATGCAGCGATCAGTGTGCCGGGCGCTACGGTGTTGTCACAAGATGACCAGAAGATGGCTGAACTAACACTGGAACAGATGAAAAAGGATATCAATGGTAAAGGTAACATCGTGAAAGTCTGGGTGGCCGGTTTTGCTCCAATGGAACGTCGCCAGATTGCTTACGGAGCATTCTTGAAAGCCAATCCGGAGATCAAAGAAATTGCGACATTTGGTTCTGCTCAGAACCCGGCGCTGGACACGCAAGCCAAAATGGAGGCCATCCTGAAACAATATCCAAAAGGTGAAATTACAGCGGTTTGGGCCGCGTGGGACGAGTTTGCAAAAGGTGCGGCGCGTGCCATTCAGCAAGCAGGGCGTGATGAGATTAAGGTGTATGGAATTGACATGAGTGATGAAGATCTGCAAATGATTCAGGACCCTAAAAATCCTTGGGTTGCTTCCGCGGCTGTAGACCCAACAGACATTGGACGTGTACAAGTTCGATATGCATACCAGAAGTTGCATGGGGACCAAACTGAAGATGCGGTTGTTCTTAATCCGGTGTACGTACAACGCGAGGCTTTGCCTGATAAACAAATCTCCACATCTGAGCTGTCTGAGTACGTAAAAGGCTGGGGAGGCAGTACTCAAGGGATTAAGGACTGGATGAGCGAGTACGGGATCACTGCGAAGTAAGCAGCGTTAGAAGCACGCCGCGAGGCGTGCTTTTTTTTCAGGTGATAACAGGCAATACAGCTGATTGGAGGCAACATCATGAAGGACCCGATATCACTGGATATGGAGCATATCCATAAGCATTTTTCAGGCATACCTGCGCTGAGGGACGTACATTTTTCTGTAAAAGGTGGAGAGATCCATGCCCTCCTTGGAGCGAACGGGGCCGGCAAAAGTACGTTGATGAAAATACTGTCAGGCGCGTACCAACTGGATGAGGGAACGATCCGTCTAAATGGCTATAAACTGGGCCTCCATTCTCCGAGAGAAGCCAAGGCAAGTGGAATTCACTGTGTATATCAGGAAGTGGATGCTGCACTTGTGCCGCAGCTGACGGCTTCCGAGAATATTATGCTAGATCAGTTGGCATCATCGGCTGGAGGATGGTGGAAAAGTCCAAGAACGTTGCAACAACGTGCCAAGGAAGCATTGAAACAGCTCGGGGCAGAACATATATCGATTCACCGTAAAGTGGCCGAACTGACCCTGGCCGAGAAACAGATGATTTTGCTTGCGCGTATCCTGATTCAGGATGCCAAGGTTATTATTTTCGACGAGCCAACTGCACCTCTGAGTCAAGAGGAGACTGATGCCTTCTTTCGCATTGTACATCTGCTGAAGGAACGCGGGGTAGCCTGCATCTTCATTACCCATCGTCTTGCCGAAGTAACGAGTCACTGTGACCGGGTTACTGTGATGAGGGACGGTCGTCATGTGTTTACCGGTGAAACAAATGGACTGACGATCAATGATCTGGTTACGCAAATGTTAGGCAAACCGTTCGAAGAAGAGTTTCCCAAGACCGAAGCATCTGTGGGAGAGCTGCTGCTGCAAGCCCGAGGTCTTCGGCGGGGGTTGAAGGTGAAAGGGGTGGACCTTGAGGTTCGCCGCGGAGAAGTGCTGGCTGTGGTTGGGCTCGTGGGTGCTGGAAAAACGGAATGCTCTCGTCTGCTGATTGGTGCTGATCGATTGCAGGCAGGTGAGATAAGATTACTCGGACGGAATATCCGTCTGTCTCAACCCGCGGATGCAGCGGCTCTAGGCATTGTATCTGTTCCGGAGGAACGACGTAAACAAGGCATTCTTATTCAGGAGAACGTGGAACGTAATCTGAGCCTGCCCTTGCTTTCCAAGCTTAGTCGACTGGGCTTTGTTAACCGCAAACGTGAGCGTCATCATGCAGATTCACTAGTGGAACAACTCGGCATCAAGACTTCTTCCGTGAAACAAGAAGTGAAGTATTTAAGTGGCGGTAATCAGCAAAAGGTAGCCATAGGAAAATGGTTGCGTACGGATGCAGATGTATTTATTTTTGACGAACCAACAAAAGGTGTGGATATCGGGGCGAAAAGTGACATTTTCCGCATTATCAATGAATTGGCGTTGGCTGGTAAAGCGGTGATCTATTTCACTTGTGAATTGGATGAAGGAATGGGGATCGGAGACCGGATTGCGGTCATGTGTGAAGGGGTTATCGTAAAAGAGTTCCAGCGTGGCGAGACGAACCAAGAACAGCTGCTTTACTATGCAAGCGGTGGACAAGAGGTGGAAGCATGAAGGATAAATCACTCGATTTTGCGTTCCGGTATGGGGCGATTATAGTCATTATAGGCGTTATTGCTTTTTTCGGCATAAAACTGCCCTATTTCTTCACGTATAGCAATTTGACGGATATTTTGGGTTCGATCTCGATCGTAACCTTTGTGGCGATTGGTGTAACATTATCTCTCATTGTAGATGGATTTGATCTCTCTGTGGGAGCGACCGTCTCGCTGACAACCGTTGTTACTGCGTCATTAATGATCTGGTATCAACAGCCTCTTGCTGTCGTTATTATCGTACCTCTCGTTATCGGGGCTGTCATTGGTCTGCTGAACGCGCTGTTGATTGTTAAACTGCGTATTCCGGATCTGCTTGCAACGCTTGCGACAATGTACATTATCGGTGGTATCCACAAAACCTATGCGCAGGGATATACAATTTACAACCATATGCAGTTCCCGGATGGAAGTAAGGCTGCTGGAGAGATGGACCCGACGTTTCTGTTGATTGGGCAAGGGAAATGGCTGGGGATGCCGATTTCTGTTATCCTGCTGCTTATTGCTGTAATCGGTGTTCATATCTTTTTGACATACACCAAATATGGTAGGCAAATGTATATCACAGGCGGAAATGAGGAAGCGGCAAGGCTCTCTGGGATCAAGGTGAAAAAGGTTCGAACACTTGCTTATGTGGCAGCTGGAATCTTCGCGGCTATTGGAGGAATCATCTATGCGTCCAAAGTGGGATCGGGACAGATTGATGCCGGATCTCCATTGTTAATGGAATCCGTAGCTGCTGTATTTGTTGGTTTTTCTGTTTTTGGCGCCGGGAAGCCGAATGTAATCGGAACCTTTATCGGTTCCGTTCTGATTGGTGTCCTGGTCAATGGATTGACGATGATGAATGTCCAGTATTTTACACATGATATTGTCAAAGGCGGAGTGCTTGTGCTGGCTCTGGCAGTTACATTTTACGTTTTAAACCGTAGCCGCACTTGAAATTGTGTGCTGTCTGTATTAGTATAAAATTTGTTCGGCGTCAGAAACACGCGAGGTTTCAGGCGGCTTTTACCAGAAATGACTGTGGGCCGCAGGCGGAGATGAATGTTCATCGCTCAAAATGGTCAACGTTTTTTTGTGAATGAACGTATATTTCCTTATAAAACGGAAACACAGTATAACATTCAGGACATTGATTCAGGAGGTGAAAAACAAATGAACAAATCAGACTTGATTACACACGTATCCGAGGCTACTGAATTGTCCAAAAAGGATGTAACGAAAGCGGTTGATGCCGTATTCGAAGCGATCTCTGAGGCTCTTCAAAACGGAGACAAAGTACAATTGGTTGGTTTTGGGAACTTCGAAGTTCGCGAGCGCTCTGCACGTAAAGGACGCAACCCGCAAACAGGTGAAGAAATCGAAATTCCTGCGAGCAAAATTCCTGCGTTCAAACCAGGTAAAGCGCTCAAAGACGGAATTAAATAAGATTTCTACATATTCCATATGTCAACGAAAAAAGACCGTGACTTGTTCACGGCCTTTTCTTTTGCCTGTAAACAGGAAATTTTCGTAATCTGTTACTCAACCTCTTTACTTTTTTCCGAAAGTTCCGGTTGCTCACTGTAAGCGATTAGAATCAGATCTTTGCCCGTAACGGCAGACAGATGATGCTCAATCTCCTGTAACTGGTTTACATGCTCATCCTTGAGCACAGCGGGGGTGTACTTCATGCAAACTCTCCTTTCCTGGCTGATCGTTATAGTATGACCCGGGAATTATGGTTTCTTGCGGTATATTCCCTCCAGGACTTGTTGACAAATGAAACAATCTTGATCATCATTAACGCTATGAAATCAGAAAAGGGGACGAGCGGGATGGATCACTCTACGGGCAATGACTTTATCGTAATTAAAGCAGAAGAAAACGGTGTACAGGTGATTGGCTTGACCCGGGGGCAGGACACACGATTTCACCACACGGAGAAGCTGGACAAAGGCGAAGTGATGATTGCCCAATTTACAACACATACTTCAGCCATTAAAATCCGGGGAAAAGCTACGCTGATTACGAAGCATGGAGAGATTGAATCGGAATAGTGATGAAAGAGTTTGACTAGGTACATTAAAAGGTTGAATGGGTTAGATGAAAATTGCAGGCATAGCCTGCTTTTTTTGATTGTACAATGAGGTATGAGCCTTTACCGGACAGACTACACTAACAGGTAAAGGCAGGGAGGCGCTTATGAAACCGGGAATGATTGTGACTGCGTCCATGCTGTCAACGATTGCGGCAGTCATCGTGCTCGTGGTTTTTCAAAGCTTACATACACGTACATGGGGAGGGGACCGGGCAGAGCCTGTAACCGCTTCTCATCAAACGATTCAGTTGACCAATGATAATCTGGTTGATGTACTGAGTTCACTTCATATGTCTACGCCGATTGCTAGAGTGGAGTGGAAACAGTCTATTTTGACACTCGACCTCAAAGTAAAGGGAACGGACACGAGTTATACTGAAATTTATGAAAATATGGCGGCAGTCGTGGATCTGAGTTTTCGCAGTGTAGACAACGTGGAGCAGGTGCTCCTTCGCGTCATGGCCGAGGATGAATGGGTGCATAGACGTCATCTGTTACTTGCGGCAGATATCAGGCGAGGAGAATGGCCTATGTATGCCATTGACATGCTTCGCACGTGGAAAAGCGCGGCATTTTCGGAGGATTTAAAAGACTGGTTCAATCTGATGCAGACGGAACTGTGGAAGAAGCAGTTCGAAATGACCAGTTAGGGGTAATCAAATAGCAGGATTCAGTGCGTGCCGAATAAACATATGCTATAATATATAAGATTGTAGTGCAGAAATGGTTTGACAAAGCAAAGCCTCGGAGGATGAGAATGAATTCATATCGTGTACCCCAACTTGCAAAGAAATATACGGATTACGACATGATTCGACAACATACGGAAATCCCGTCATTTCCGGATAGCCGGGCGCGTCTGTTACAGGTATTTGTGGGCCGAACAGACGAAAAGGGTCATCAGGAACTTTACGCTCTTGCGACCTCGCTCGTTCAGTTGGCTATGGATACGCATGATCGAATCGATACGATTTCCGGTGATCGGGGAGAACAGGAGATGCGTTCACGCCAATTAAATGTTCTCGCTGGAGATTATCTGAGTAGCCGTTTCTATCAGTTGCTTGCTCATGCAGGCAAAATAGAAATGATCGGTAAGCTCAGCGGTGCTGTTTCCGAAGTAAACGCACGTAAGATGACGCTGTATGAACGGATGAAAAAACTTCTCGTTTCGGCTGATGAATATTTGCGTGAAACGGTACAGCTGAGAATGCAGCTGTTTCTTTCATTTACAGACATGATGCCTGTTGAGGATAAGCCGTTATGGAACAGCTTGCTGATGGAGTTCAGCACTTGCGAAACCATCATAGAAGAGATGGATCGGATGCGTGACGAGAAGCGTATGCTTCATAGCTATGCGTTCTGGTATGTGTACGAGAACGGCAATGACGAGGAACGCGGTCATTTGACTCAAATGGAGCTCGAACCACGTATGTGGAGCTCTATGGTGCTGAAACACAGCATAAGCGAGGTGTTGCTGGACAAGCTTCGCGAGTGCACACACCGCATTCAGCTTTTGCTGCAAGATGAGGAAGGTCTTCAAGATATGCATGAGTTCGAGGCAATTCTTGAGCCTTACCTGTCCTATGTGCAGCCTTCACATGCGGCAGTAAGGGAAGATTGAGGGGGAGACAGACGAATGGGTAGCGGAGAGACCAAACCGAAAGAAGAATTTGTCCATTCGGTTTTTCAGAGTATAGCCGGCAAGTATGACGTCATGAATGATATTCTGAGTTTCCGCAGGCATAAAGCTTGGCGTAAATTCACGATGAAAAAGATGAATATGTCCAAAGGAGATACGGGACTGGATTTGTGTTGCGGCACATGCGACTGGACGCTCGCTATGGCACAGGCAAGTGAAACGGGGCACATGCACGGGCTGGATTTCAGTAGCAACATGCTGGAAGTGGGCCAGACAAAAATTGATGCGGTGAACCGTTCAAAACAGATTACGCTCGTTCAAGGGAACGCCATGTCTTTGCCCTTTGAAGACAATACGTTCGATTATGTTACGATTGGATTTGGTTTACGTAACGTGCCTGATCTAAGACAGGTTTTGTCTGAAATGAAACGTGTTGTAAAACCCGGCGGTATGGTGGTTTGTCTGGAATTGTCCAAACCGACTTGGCAGCCGTTTAAAGGCATTTATTATTTTTATTTTGAGCATATGCTGCCAAATATGGCGAAACTGTTTGCCAAACGTTATGAGCAGTATAAATGGCTGCCGGACTCTCTGGCGCTTTTCCCGGGTAGAAAGGAACTGGCAGACATTTTTGTTGAAACTGGATTGCTACAGGTGCAGGCCTACCCTCTAACCGGAGGCATCGCGGCACTGCATATTGGAACCAAGGAGAATCAGAATGTTTAGGAAAATTCGCATCTTTTTAGAAATGATCAAGATTGAACATACGCTTTTTGCTTTACCTTTTGCTTTTATGGGCGCTATTTTGGGATCGATGGTTGTTAACAACACGTTCCCGAGCTGGATGCAGATTATGTGGGTATTACTTGCCATGGTTGGTGCAAGGAGTGCCGCATTTGGTTTGAACCGGATTATTGACCAGGCGATTGACGCAAAAAATCCACGTACGGCGATGAGAGCTATTCCAGCAGGCTTGCTGAAGAATGGCGAGGTTATTATTTTTATCATCATCTCGTTTATTTTATTATTCTGGGCATCATCCAATCTTAATGTATTATCCATGCAGTTGTTGCCGATTGCAGTCTTCATGTTAGTGCTGTATTCGTACACCAAACGGTTCACATGGCTTTGTCACGTCGTACTGGGGATGACCATTGGCCTTGCTCCTTTGGGAGGATGGGTGGCTGTGACAGGTACTATGGATTGGACAGCGATTGTTCTGTACGTTACGATTGTATTCTGGACTGCCGGTTTTGACATTATTTATGCATGTCAGGATCTGGAGTTTGATCAGGGAGAAGGTTTGCATTCCATTCCGTCCCGCTTCGGACTTGTGAAATCATTGCAGATTGCCAAGTTCTTTCATGTCATTACGGCGATTGGTTTCCTTGCCTTGTTACTAATGACCGATCTGAGCTGGTGGTATGGCGCAGGTATGCTGATTACGTATGGTATCCTGCTTTATGAGCACTATATTGTGTCACCTAATGATATGAGCCGTGTACAAACGGCATTCTTTACGATGAATAGTGTACTGAGCCTAGTCGTATTTACGTTTACATTCATTGATCTGGCGGTGAAATAATGATGCAGCAACCGGAGAATAAACGACTTGTTGTCGGAATCACCGGAGCGAGTGGCAGCATTTATGGTATCCGATTGATTGAAACGTTGCTTGACCTGGGATATGCCGTTCATTTGGTTATTTCCAATGCTGGCTGGCGTGTACTAAAGGAAGAAATGGACTGGGATGTGACGAACCGGGAGAGCCTGCTCCAAGAAAAATTCGGTCACCGCGGTGGATCGTTAATCTATCATCCCGTTAGTGATATCGGGGCTTCGATTGCCAGTGGTTCTTATCTGGCGGAAGGCATGATTATCATGCCTTGCTCCATGGGCACTCTTTCATCGATTGCAAACGGATCTTCAGACAATCTGATGTCACGCGCGGCAGATGTTATGATGAAAGAAGGCAGGACGTTAATTCTTGTGCCTCGTGAGACGCCTTTGCATGCCATTCACTTGGAAAACATGCTGAAGCTTTCACGTCTTGGTGTGCGAATGATCCCGGCGATGCCTGCCTTTTATTACAAACCTCAGAGCATGGAGGATTTAATTTTATTTTTAGTAGGTAAAGTGCTGGATAGCTTGCGCATCCCGCATCAACTGTTTACAAGATGGGGAGAACCGGATGAACGGGGATAATGTAGTCGGGTCGCACTTTTCTGGATAACTGGATCAGAAAAGCGTGGCTCAATGACATGATCCCCTGACTCCCGGGGTATCGGTGAGTGCTGATGGCCAAATAAGTGTGTCCACAGTCTTGACCCATGCTCCGGCAACTTCTGTACTTTTAGTTGATTCAGATTTGGTCGCAGCGTTTAAATCCCGAATGTCGGTGCTGGCATTCGAATAGGCATCATGATGGACGCTGTAGAAGAACACAAGCAGGAACGGCGAGCCTGGGGCGACGTTTTTGCCTGTAGGCTCGGGCTTGCTGGAAGGGAAGGTAAGCATGGATTTTTGGATTGACAATACGCTGACACGGGTGAACGAATGAAACTATTGGACATTTTCGGATTGTTAAAAAAGGACATGGATTACGTTGAAAAAGAGTTGTATCGTAGCGTAAAAGGCGAACAAAAGTTACTGAGTGAAACTTCGCTTCATCTGCTTAAGGCAGGTGGAAAACGACTGCGGCCTGTTTTTGTGCTTTTAGGTGGCAAATTTGGTACATACGATATCGAGCGTTTGAAGCTCGTAGCCGTTCCACTGGAACTTATTCATTCTGCTTCCCTCGTTCATGATGATGTCATCGATAATGCGGAGACTCGCCGGGGCAAACCCACCGTCAAGTCTAAATGGGACAATCGGATTGCGATGTATACAGGAGACTATATCTATGGCAAAGCGTTAGAGATGACGGCAGGACTTTCTGATCCTGCTATTCACCGCATCCTTGCCAAAGCTATGGTACAGATGTCCATTGGTGAGATGGAACAGATTCGGGATTTTTTTAATACAGGTCAGAGTGTGCGTAACTATCTGTTACGTATTCGTCGCAAAACTGCACTTCTGATTGCAGTGAGCTGCCAGCTTGGAGCACTCGCTACTCGTGCACCTGAGCACATTTCATCTTTGTTGTATACCTATGGATATAATGTGGGTATGGCTTTTCAGATTCAGGATGATGTTCTGGACTTGGTGGGTACAGAGAAACAACTTGGCAAGCCTCCAGGAAGTGATATGAAACAAGGTAACATCACGTTACCTGTGCTGTATGCTTTGGAAGAAGAACAGTTACGTGAGCCGTTGCTCAAGGAAATTTCGCGTGTTCATCATGAAGAAGGACGTGCAAGTGCATCGGATGCAATTGGAATGATTCGCCAAAGTCAAGGAATTGCTAAAGCAGAAGCCCTTGCTGACCGATATATGAAGAAAGCGCTCGATGCTCTCGATCAGCTGCCTAATATCAAGACCACTAAAAATCTGCGAGACATTGCTCACTTTGTCGTTAAACGTACACATTAAGCTTGCTTGTGTTGTTTAATGCTCTACACGGTGTGAAAATCCTCATTGGGAGGATTTGGACTTGTATGTTACAATCAAAGGGATTGCGTTTACATAGTGATTAACTTTGAACCGTGAGTGAGGAGTGAACTGGTAATGGATCGTACATTTTTGATGGTGAAACCGGATGGTGTGCAGCGTGGTTTGATCGGCCGTATTATCAGCCGTCTGGAAGACAAGGGGTTTAAACTGGTGGCAGGGAAGTTGGTTCAGATGTCGGAAGAACAGGCTAAGCGCCATTATGCAGAACATGAAGGCAAGCCGTTCTTTGATGATCTGGTTCGTTTTATCACATCTGGCCCGGTATTTGCCATGGTGTGGGAAGGCGACGATATTGTGACACTTGCACGTATTGTCATTGGTAAAACGAATGTGAAGGAAGCAGCTCCAGGGACAATCCGTGGAGATTTCGCTAGCCATACACCGCATAATCTCATTCACGGGGCAGATTCGCCGGAAAGTGCTACTCGTGAAGCTGCTAATTTCTTTAATTCTGACGAGCTGGTAACCTATGAGAAGAGCATCGCAGGCTGGTTGTAATTATTAGCCAAAGGGTGATGTACGATGCTGGAGCAAGAACAACTAGACCCGGATTATGCCGGATTCATTCGTAAAATTAAAGAGAGCACAGGCATTGATCTTGCTCAGTACAAAGAAGGCCAGATGAAAAGAAGGCTGACCACACTACGTAACAAAAACGGGTTTAATACATTTTCTATCTTTTTTGATGCGATGCAGAAGGAGAAGTCGTTATTTTACGAATTTCTGGATCGCATGACCATTAACGTATCGGAATTTTGGCGCAACCCGAATCGCTGGGAAGTGTTACGTGATGAGATTCTGCCTGAGCTCGTGGGTTCCAAACGCAAGGTCAAGGTATGGAGCGCTGCTTGTTCGACTGGTGAGGAGCCATACACGATTGCCATGATTTTGGATACGCTAGGAATCTTGAAAGAAAGTTCCATTACGGCAAGTGACCTGGATGAAGGTGCACTCGCTAAGGCTAAGGAAGGCCGTTATATGGAACGTTCGCTGAAAGACGTGCCTCCAGAAACGGCGAGTCGATATTTCAAGCAAGACGGTATGATGTATCGTATTGATGAGAAATTAAAAAGCTCGATCAACTTCAAGAAGCAGAATTTGCTGGTTGACCGTTTTGATGATGGATACGATCTGATCGTATGCCGGAATGTCATGATTTATTTTACAGAGGAAGCGAAAAACCTGCTGTATCACAAATTCGCAGCCAGTCTGCGTCCAGGTGGGATGTTGTTCGTAGGCAGCACAGAGCAGATTTTCTCCCCAGGACAATACGGGCTGGAGACGGCAGAGACGTTTTTCTATCGGAAAAAATAAATCAGTGTATAGATCAACCGCCTGAGGTGCATGAAGATGTGCTCAGGCGGTTGTTTGCATAAGAAAAAGAGGCTTTCTTGTCAAAGCTGGTCAGCTATACTATAATAAGCAAAGAAATTATGGGATTTTAGCAATGTGAAGTTTAACAGTTTAAAGGGGGAACGTATTATGAGTTTACGTTATTTAACCGCAGGGGAAACGCACGGACCCCAATTGACCGCAATTATTGAAGGACTGCCAAGTAATTTGAATATTGATTTTGAAGAATTGAACTTCCAGCTTCATCGCCGCCAGAAAGGGTATGGCCGCGGACGCCGGATGCAGATTGAGAAAGACCAAGCTAATTTTGTTGGCGGAATTCGTCACGGATATACGACTGGTGCTCCAGTAGCGCTCGTTGTTCAAAATAATGACTGGAAGCATTGGCAGAATATTATGAACATTGAGCCGATTGAAGGTACTGATGAGGAAAAACGCCGTGTTCATCGCCCACGCCCTGGGCATGCCGACCTTAACGGTGGGTTGAAGTACAATCTCAAAGACTTGCGTAACGTTCTGGAACGCTCCAGTGCGCGTGAGACAACTGTACGTGTAGCATGTGGTGCGATTGCACGACAGTTTCTGGCTGAATTCGGTATTAAAGTGGCTGGAAGGGTTATTCGTATCGGGGAGATTGAAGCACCATACCAGGAGCTTCCGATTGATGAACTGATCGCCGTGACAGAAGCATCTTCAGTTCGTGTGACAGATGCGGAGACTGAGAAGAAAATGGAAGCCTATATCGATCAGATCAAGCAAGAAGGAGATTCCATCGGTGGAATCGTGGAATGTATCGTTGAAGGCGTTCCTGTCGGTCTGGGAAGCTATGTACAATATGATCGCAAATTGGATGCTCGTATCGCTCAAGGTGTAATGTCGATCAATGCGTTCAAAGGTGTGGAGATCGGTATCGGCTTCGAAGCGGGTACGATTCGCGGCTCTCAGGTACATGATGAGATTCTGTATACGGAGGATCGTGGTTACCACCGTGCAACGAATCGTCTGGGCGGGTTTGAAGGCGGTATGACCAACGGTATGCCGGTTGTGGTACGTGGAGTAATGAAACCTATCCCGACGTTGTACAAGCCGTTGCAAAGTGTAGATATCGATACGAAAGAAGCTTTTTCGGCTCAGGTTGAACGTTCCGATGCTTGTGCAGTTCCAGCAGCTAGCGTTGTTATGGAACATATCGTTGCTTGGGAAATTGCCAAGGCATTCCTGGAGAAGTTCGGCGGGGATTCCATGGAGGAGATTCGGGCAAACGTTGCCAGCTACCAATCACAATTGGAGAATTACTAATATGCGTCAGTTGACAGTACAGCTTGAAGAGCGCTCATATCCTATATTGATTGGCAGCGGCCTGCTGGCTCAAGCTCCGCAATATTTTGAACAATATGGATTGACTAAAAAAAGTCCGCTTCTGATCATTACAGATGATCATGTAGCCCCGATATACTTGCATGGATTAGAGCAAACGTTGCGTGCGGCGGGTTATTCCGTCGTCTCCGCAGTCGTGCCGTCTGGTGAGACTTCGAAATCACTTGCGGTATATCAGGATATGATGACGGTAGCGATTGAAGGCAAACTGGACCGCAGTTCGGCGATTCTCGCTCTTGGGGGAGGCGTTGTGGGCGATCTGGCTGGTTTTGTCGCAGCTACATATATGCGCGGGGTTAAGTTTGTGCAGATCCCAACAACCATTCTTGCTCATGACAGTAGCGTCGGCGGTAAAGTGGCGGTCAATCATCCTCTTGCGAAAAATATGATTGGTGCTTTCCATCAGCCGGAGCTTGTACTGTATGATGTTGACACACTGCAATCGTTGCCGCCAAGAGATGTATCGGCCGGTTTATCCGAGATGCTGAAGCATGGACTGATCCGTGATGAGGCATTTGCTCATTGGTGCGAAGAAAACGCCGAGGCACTGCTTGCGCTTGACCCGGATACACTCGGATATGGTCTGGAACGTGGATGCAGCATCAAAGCCGAGATTGTTTCCAATGATGAACGTGAGAATGGAGAACGTGCACTTCTGAATCTAGGTCATACGATTGGACATGCGATTGAAGCGATTGCTGGATACGGTGAATTTCTGCACGGAGAAGCCATTTCTATCGGTATGGCTGGATCGGCACTACTGGGTGAGAAACTCGGAGCACCAGCAGGGCTGTATGAAGATACTGTTCGTATGTTGCGTTCTCTTCGTCTTCCAGTGACGCTACCTGCACATTTAAGTACGGATGCTTTGATGGAAGCGATGATGCATGATAAGAAATTCCGTGAGGGCCATATGGTCTTTATCGTTCCTGATCGGATTGGATCTGCCAGAATCGTGAAGGATGTGCCGGTTACGGTTGTTCGTGAAGTCATTGAACTGCTTAGGAAGGGAGAATAACAGCATGATTACACGGGGAATTCGCGGGGCGACAACCGTCACCCAGAACAGCGAAGATGAGATTTTGCAAGAAACAGCAGTGTTGCTTCAGGAAATTGTTGACCGGAACAAGATTGTACCGGAAGATATTTGCAGCGTATGGATTACGATGACCGGAGATCTGGATGCAGCTTTTCCGGCAAAAGTGATTCGTCAGTTAGATGGATGGGAGCTTGTGCCTTTGATGTGTGCGCTAGAGGTGCCTGTAAAAGGCGCTTTGGCGAAGTGTATTCGTTTTATGGTGCATGTGAACACAACCAAAGCACAAAATGAAATTCATCACGTGTACTTGAACGGTGCACAAGCGTTACGTCCCGATCTGGCAGGTCGTTAAGTTTTGAATGGCCATGGTTGTCAAACCGGTGAATATGATGTATAGTGAGAAACAGTTGAGTAGAGTTTAGATTGAGCTGAGAGCAGCTGAGTTGAGCCTAGTATATAGCAGAGTCCAGTGTTTGGTAGCCGATGCATCCGAAATCGGTCAACGCATACACGGTACGTCTTGCTAAGGGAGAAGTACAGGAAGAGAGTAGGCGTGTCAGAGGACATCGTTTATTCCCATATATCTAACGAACATTTCACATTATCTATCATCGAGGAATTGAATTGATTTCTCAAGAGATGAAGATGATGCAAACGAAATGTTACGAAGTATATGTTATCTTATAATATCTGAAACATGGATGAACATGGATCAGTTGCCTGTCACTCGCCCTTCGCAAAAGTATAGGGACTTGTTATTTATGGAGCAACATGCTTGAATACAGCTTATAACCAAACCTCTACCTGATGGTAGAGGTTTTTTGTCGTCATAACTTTCTTCTACCTAAATCTGAAAGGACGTGATCTGATGATAACGCCAAACGTTAATCAAGTATTGAAAATGTCAAATGAATATAATCTGATTCCGGTTGTTAAACGGATTTTGGCTGATATGGAGACGCCGATTCGTATCTTCCGCCGTTATGCGGACAATGACCGTGCGTTTTTGCTTGAAAGTGTAGAGGGTGGCATTCAATGGGCTAGATATTCCTTCATCGGTACGGATCCGTTTTTGATGATTTCAGGGAAGAAAGGCCGAATTGTGGTTGAAGAGGCAGGAAAGACTCGTGAACTGCCGGGCAAACCGATCGAAGAACTGAAAGCTTTGCTACGCAAATATCGGAGTCCGAAGATGGATGATCTTCCTCCTTTTACTGGTGGAGCCATTGGATTTTTTGGATATGACCTGTTGCAATATTATGAGAAGCTTCCAGCTCATGCGCTGGATGATCTGAATATGGATGACATACGCTTTATGTTTTGTGATCAAATTGTTGTGTTTGACCATGTGAAGCAGCACATGTTGCTCGTTGGCAATGTACATGTCAAGGATGGGGCAACGGACGAAGAGATTCGTCAGGCGTATGCAGCCACTTCCGAGAAGCTTGAACAAGCGGCAGAGCGTTTGCAGCAGCAAGGACCAGGTGAAAACCTGAACCCGCGTTCGATTCCGGGAGATGTGGAGCTTGGGGACATTCGTTCCAATCTGACAAAAGAACAATTTATCGGCAATGTGGAGCAAGCCAAAGAGTATATCCGTGCAGGAGACATTTTCCAGGTGGTGCTGTCTCAACGTTTTCATATTGATACGGAAATTTCCCCGTTACATGTATATCGCGTACTGCGGACGCTGAACCCATCACCTTATATGTATTATTTGAAAATGGACGATGAGATTATCGTAGGTACCTCACCTGAGGCGCTGGTCAAGGTTGACGGCAATCGCGTAGAAACACGTCCTATCGCAGGCACACGTCCACGAGGAGCGACAGAGGCAGAAGATCGCGCACTTGCGGCAGATTTGCTACAAGATGAGAAGGAGCGCGCAGAGCATCTGATGCTGGTGGATCTGGGAAGAAATGATCTGGGGCGTGTATCCACTTTTGGCAGTGTGAAGTGTGACATGTTCATGGAGATCGAGCGTTACTCTCACGTTATGCATATGGTATCGAACGTTACAGGTGAGTTAAGAGAAGACAAGGATTTCTTCGATGCTTTCCTCTCCTGTCTGCCAGCCGGGACCGTATCTGGTGCGCCGAAGCTGCGTGCGATGGAGATTATTGCAGAATTGGAAAAGGAGGCACGGGGTGCCTACGCAGGAGCGATTGGTTACCTTGGATTCTCCGGAAATATGGATGCATGTATTACCATTCGTACGATCATTTTCAAAAAAGGAAAAGCATATGTACAGGCCGGAGCCGGAATTGTATGGGACTCTGTGCCTGAGAAGGAATATGAAGAGACCGTAAACAAAGCCAAAGCATTGTTAAAGGCCATTCGTACGGCTGAAGCGATGTTTCCGGCAAAAGCTGCAGATCCCAAATTAAGTCTGGCTAACGCTGATTATTTTGTTACACCAACTTCGGCAACAAACTGAGAGAGGAGAGACTGGAAATGAACTTGAATCCAATCATGAATGACAGTCAGGTGCTACCTGAAGCAGTGATTTCGCGGGAAGAAGGAATGAAACAAGGACTCGCTAAAATTCTCGAAGGCCGTCACCTGGAGCAGGACGAGGCACGTGAACTGATGTATTCGATCATGCGAGGTGAAGCTACTCCGGCTCAAATCGGAGGGTTGCTGATGGCTCTTCGTATGAAGGGGGAAACGGTGGATGAAATCACTGGTTTTGCTCAGGCGATGCGTGGACAAGGTGGACGTATACTGACTGATGGTAGAGGGCTGCTGGATACATGCGGTACAGGCGGATCGGGTATTCATAAATTCAATATCTCTACAGCATCGGCCATTATTGCTTCGGCAGTTTCAGTTCGAGTAGCCAAACACGGCAATCGTTCAGCTTCTGGCAAAGCAGGCAGTGCGGATGTGTTGGAAGCGCTCGGCGTTAATATTCATCTGAATGGAGAGCAGGCCAGACAATGTCTAGATGAGATCGGAATCTGTTTCTGTTTTGCTCAGGTATACCATCCATCCATGCGTCATGCGGCGGCTCCGAGAAAAGAGCTGGGTGTGCGCACGATTTTCAATATGCTTGGACCATTAACCAATCCAGCCGGTGCAGACCGCCAATTGCTCGGATTGTATGATCGCTCCCGGACGCCGATGATTGCAGAAGTGCTTAACCGCCTCGGTTTGAAAAGAGCGCTAGTTGTTGCCAGCCATGATGGTCTGGACGAAATCAGTATCTCTGCACCTACACAGGTATCGGAGTTGCGGAACGGGGTAGTGCACACGTATGACATTGACCCACGCGATATGGGGCTGTCTTTGCATCCGCTCGAAGCAGTGCTTGGAGGAGATGCGGCGCAGAATGCCGAAATTATACATCGGATCTTCCAGGGTGAACGCAGTGCTTACCGGGATGTTGTGTTGCTGAATGCAGGGGCATGTATTTATGTATCCGGCCTTGCGGACAGCATTGCAGATGGCGTTAAAATCGCTGCAGAGGCAGTGGACTCGGGTAAAGCGGCCAGTAAGCTTGGACAGTTAATTCATACAACGGAGGCGTACAATCATGTATCTTGATCGAATCGTTGCGACAAAACATAAAGAAGTGCAGGCTCTTGCACAGACGTTTAACATGGATGAAGCTATGAAAAAGATTGAACAATTACCGGCTGCACGCGGGTTTGAACAGGCACTGTCAAGTAGACGCAATCGTAAGCTGGGGCTTATTGCCGAAGTGAAGAAGGCCTCGCCATCCAAAGGGTTAATTCGCCCGGATTTTCATCCGGTAGAGATTGCTTCTGCCTATGAACGTGCGGGTGCTGATTGTATCTCAGTTTTGACGGATGTTTCCTATTTTCAAGGTAGTAACGAGTATTTGCAGGCTATTCATCAGGCTGTGAATATTCCGCTCTTGCGCAAGGACTTTATGATCGATGAGTCACAGATTGCAGAAGCTAGACTTTTGGGAGCAGACGCGATCTTGCTGATTGCCAGCATTCTCACGCCGGTGCAGATTCGTCAGTTTCTAACGTTTGCGAAAAGTCTTGGACTAGATGCTTTAATTGAAGTTCATGACCGGGCAGAACTGGAAACGGTATTAGAGATTCCTGAAGCGACACTTGTTGGTATCAATAACCGAAATTTGAAAAATTTCGAAACCAGTCTGAATACCACGCTCGATCTGATGGGACTGATTCCACCAGGTGTGACGCTCATTAGCGAAAGCGGGATTGACGGTGCGGAATCGACCAAACCCCTGATTGAAGCTGGCGTGCACGGTATTCTCGTTGGAGAGCATCTGATGCGTAAAGACGATGTGGAAGCTGCTGTTTACGATCTGATGGGACCGAAATAATGAATAACCCTATATATGACGATACAGGTGCAGGTTCCCGTAAAGAAGAGAACTTGATGCCAGCGGCCGTAAAAATATGTGGACTTCAGGACGTTGAAGTGCTAAAATCGATGATAAACTTGCCTGTGGACTATATTGGTGTCGTATTTGCCAAGTCCCGACGACAGATTACTCCTGAGAAGGCAGCGGAGTTGAGATCGGTATTGTTTGAATGGTCTTTACATGAACGACCGAAACTTGCTGGTGTATTTGTGAATCCGACGATGCAAGAACTGAAACATGTGATGGAGACAGTGTCTTTGGATGTGATTCAATTGCATGGGCAGGAAAGTGCGGAATTCTGTCAACAAGTGAAAGAGCTCTGGCATGCAGATTTGTTCAAGGTCGTTTCTTTTCCAAAAGACGAAACAGGACAGGATGCGGATTATGCCGCTTTGCAACGGTTAAATGATTACGTGGGATTCGTTGACGCGATCTTGTTGGACACCTTTGATCCATTGTATGGTGGCGGTTCTGGCAAAACATTTGCTTGGGAACGTATTCCTGTATACGCAGAATGGGCTACTGAACGTGGTATTGCCATGTTTGTTGCAGGCGGACTTCAGACGGACAATGTACAACATTTAATTCAAACGTACAGACCTTATGGCGTAGACGTATCAAGTGGCGTGGAGACGGAAGGTCTGAAAGATATATCCAAAATTACAGCATTTGTAGAAAGGGTGAAGCAGGCATGACACACCAATTGCCGGATGAACATGGGCGTTTCGGTCTTTTCGGAGGCCGTTTTGTACCCGAGACACTAATGAACGCTCTGATTGAACTAGAAGAAGCATACAGCCGCTTCTCTGAGGATGAAGAGTTTAACAAGGAATTGAATTATTTGCTCAGTGAATATTCCGGACGAGAAACACCTTTGTATCACGCGGAGCAATTATCACGTCATCTGGGTGGTCCCAAAATTTATTTGAAACGTGAAGATCTGAATCACACAGGTGCACATAAAATCAACAATGCGATTGGACAAGGGCTTCTTGCTAAACGGATGGGAAAAAAGAAAGTCATTGCTGAGACCGGCGCAGGCCAGCACGGGGTTGCGACGGCAACCGTGGCGGCATTGCTTGGACTGGAGTGCAAAGTATTCATGGGTGAAGAAGATACCCAGCGCCAGCAACTAAATGTATTCCGGATGAAATTGCTCGGAGCAGAAGTCATTCCGGTAACGTCCGGCACACGTACATTGAAAGATGCTGGTAACGAAGCGCTTCGTTATTGGGTCAGTAATGTAGAAGATACTTTCTACGTGCTGGGATCTGTTGTCGGACCTCACCCGTATCCAATGATGGTGCGTAACTTCCAGCGCGTGATCGGAGACGAGACACGTCGTCAGATTCAGGAGATTGAAGGACGCCTTCCGGATGTTATTGTAGCGGCTGTTGGCGGCGGAAGTAACGCCATCGGAATGTTCTACCCTTTTATCGGAGATCAGGATGTTAAATTGGTCGGTGTTGAAGCAGCAGGCAAAGGTGTGGATACCGAGTACCATGCGGCAACGATGAGCAAAGGCACACATGGTGTATTCCAGGGCTCGATGAGTTATCTGTTACAAGATGAGTATGGGCAAGTGCAACCTGCACACTCCATCTCAGCAGGTCTGGATTATCCAGGGGTTGGACCAGAACACTCCTATCTTAAAGATATTGAACGGGCTAAATATGTTCCGATTACGGATCAGGAAGCCTTGGATGCTTTGCAATTGTTAAGTCGTACGGAAGGCATTATTCCTGCGCTCGAGTCGGCCCATGCGGTTGCCCAGGTCGTGAAGCTGGCGCCGGAACTGACAGCTGATGATATCATTGTGATCTGTCTGTCTGGGCGAGGGGATAAAGACGTAGAATCCATTATGAAGTATACGGGAGGTAACTTGTAATGAATCTGATGGACCAAACCTTCCAGCAATTAAAAGAACAAAATCGCACGGCACTTATTCCGTTTCTTACCGTTGGTGATCCAGATGTGAACACCACTATTGATATTATCAAGGAGCTTGAACAAGCAGGAGCAGACATTTTGGAGCTTGGTGTTCCATATTCCGATCCACTCGCAGACGGCCCTGTGATCCAGCGTGCTTCCGAGCGTGCATTGAAAAGCCAAATCACGATTCGTACGGTGATGGAGACGGCGGCTAAAGCTCGTGAAGCCGGTGTGAAATTACCCTTTGTTCTGTTTACGTATTACAATCCGGTGCTGCAAACGGGTCTGGATATTTTCTTTGACGAGTTGATCAAACATGATATCAGCGGCATGATTATTCCGGATTTACCGATCGAAGAGGCTGAGGATATGCGTCGCCGTGCTGATCAGGCCGGTGTTCATCTAGTCCCGCTTGTAGCCCCTACGTCCAATGCTCGTATTGAGCGGATTGTCACTGGCGCGCGCGGATTTATCTATTGTGTCTCATCTCTTGGTGTAACTGGAGAGCGTGCATCCTTTTTTAACGGTGTAGAAAGTTTTATTGAAACGGTAAAAGGTCTGACAGACCTTCCTGTTGCCGTAGGCTTCGGTATCTCGAGTCATGAGCAAGTAGCCCATTTCTCCCGCATCTGTGATGGTGTCGTTGTAGGGAGTGCTATTGTGCGTCAAGTGGAAGAGGCAATCCCGCTACTTGAAAATCCGGATACACGTGAGGCAGGACTGTTGCAAATTCGCAACTTTGTGGCACAATTAAAAGGATAATCACATAAGTTGAACTTTTTATTTTGCACTTTATTCTAAGTTTGAACAACAGGAGGCGGTCGAGTTGAAACCGAAATCCCAGATTGTCAATCTGCCTGTGTATAAACCGGGCAAACCGATTGAAGAAGTAAAACGTGAACTGGGGCTGGAGCACGTCATCAAGCTGGCCTCCAACGAGAACCCCTATGGCAGTTCTCCCGCTGTACTTGAGGCAATGACGAGAGAATTGGCTAATGTAAGTATTTATCCCGATGGAAGTGCTGCAGAATTGACAGCAGTGCTTGCCAAGCATTTGGGAGTAGAGCGAGACAATTTGATTTTTGGCTGTGGATCAGATGAGATTATTGCGCTGATCACGCGGGCGTTCTTTCTTCCTGGAGATGAGACCATTATGGCGGACCAGACCTTCTCCGTGTATAAAAGCAATGCGGACATCGAAGGTGCAGTAACGATAGAGGTCCCTTTAAAAAATGGAACTCACGACTTGCCAGCAATGCTGGCGCAAATCAACGATAAGACCAAAGCTGTCTGGGTGTGCAATCCGAATAACCCTACAGGTACGATCATTTCCGAGCAAGAGCTGATTAGCTTTATGGACCGGGTACCGTCGAATGTAATGGTTGTGCTGGACGAGGCTTATTATGAATTTGTAACGGATGAAGCTTATCCGCAAAGCATTTCATTGATCGATCGTTACCCTAACCTGGTTGTTCTGCGGACCTTCTCCAAAATTTATGGTTTGGCATCACTCCGCATAGGCTACGGAATTGCACGTCCAGAGATTATTGACCTGATTAACCGTGTCCGGGAACCGTTTAACACCTCTCGTTTTGGGCAGGTTGCTGCAATGGCTGGACTTCAGGATCAGGCTTTTGTTCAGGAGTGTTCCAAACGGAATGCTGAAGATCGGGAATGGCTGCAAAATGAATTTTCACGACTGGGTTTGCCTTATTTCCCAAGTCAAGGTAATTTCATTTTGGTTGACGTCAACATGCCATCCGTCGAAGCATTTCAGTCTTTGTTGAAACAAGGTATTATCGTTCGCTCGGGCTTTCACGTCTATCCAACTTACATTCGTGTGTCTGTGGGAACAGCGGAGCAAAATCGTGCTTTTATAGCGGCGCTGGAGAACACACTGGCGGAGAATGTGGCAGCACGCCCTTAATACTGGCGATGAAAGAGTGAGGACCCATGACCATAAAAATTGCAATGATTGGTGTCGGACTCATCGGCGGTTCACTTGCGCTTTGCTTTAAAGGCAAGCCGGGGGTTACCGTCATGGGTTACGCACATCTGGAAGAGTTAAAAGACAAGTACATAGCGAGCGGAGTAGTGGATGCTGCGACGCTCTCTCTGGAAGAAGCGGTGCAGGATGCCGACTTCATTTTTTTGTGTGTGCCTGTTGGTTTGCTTGAATCGTATTTTGAACAACTGTCCAGACTGCCGCTGAAAAAAGGTTGCATCATTACAGATGTTGGTAGTACCAAAGCTTCCATTGCAGCTTGTGCGGAACAGATCCGGTTAAAAGAGGCTTACTTTATCGGAGGACACCCGATGGCAGGATCGGAACGTGCGGGTGTAGACGCAGCATCAGCTGTATTATTTGAGAACGCCTATTACGTTCTCACCCCTTCCATGCATGTGCCTGAGGAGGCGTATGGCCGCTTATCCGAGCTTTTAGCGTATACTCGTGCTCAGATTGTTCGGGTAGAGCCTCTCTTGCATGATGATATTGTAGGTGCGATCAGTCACCTGCCCCATGTTATTGCTGTTGCTTTGGTGAATCAGGTACGTGAATATAACGAATCTAATCCGCTGTATAAAATGCTGGCAGCAGGTGGTTTTCGGGATATTACGAGGATTGCGTCCAGTGATGCGATTGTCTGGAGGGATATTCTGCTGAGTAACCGTGACGTGCTGCTGGAGTTGCTTAAGGACTGGAATAGTCAAATGTCGTCTTTTACAACGATGTTAGAGCAAAAGAACGGGGAAGGCATTGAGGATGCATTTCGTCAGGCGCGGGAATTCCGCAGTGTATTGCCTGAGCGACGCAAGGGCATGATCTCGCCTTTATTCGATCTGTATACAGATGTGCAGGATGCTCCGGGTATGATCGGTAAAATAGCAACAGAGCTCGGGACAAATGATATCAACTTGAGTAACCTTGAGATTATTGAAAACCGGGTGGACGTGCCGGGGATTATGCGTTTGTCATTCCGTCAGGAAGAAGATATGGAACGAGCGAAGACTCTGCTGGCATCACTAGGTTATCAGGTGTGGATTTAGGTTGACAAAAGAGGGCGAGAGCTCTCTTTTTTTTGTAACCAGTGGGAGAATTATGTTTTTAGACAAAAAAAAGACCGCTTACATAAGCGGCCATTGCTCACGTGGAGCAATACAGTTATTGGATAGGAGTGGAGAGAAACCATACTGTACTTTTATTATATGTATACGTTTTCATTTTGTCAACACTTTGGACAAATTTATTTGTATAAACTTAGATTTCGAGGAAAAACAGTACAATCAAGGCTTTTAATCTTAGCAAAACCACTCGTGAGGTACGAAAAAGAATGTTGATAGAATGCGCCAAAAAAAATTCCGAAAAAAATATCTCATTTTTGTAACCTTTTTAGAAATGGTCACGTCTATATATGCAAGGCTTTCCAAAATGCTGTATTAGGAAGTCATGACAACGAAATTAATGGCATATAAATGTTAAGTCGGACAAAAGTGGATAGCAATGGATTTGCCAGGATGATGCAGACCGTTGTACAATGTTACTGTTATGTAGAAACGTTGGGGAAATTGCCATTACATAGGGGAATTTGGCGGAAGGGCCGAAAACGGTGCTGGACGCTTTTTTTATGCGGTTGAACCGCAACTTTTTTACGCCTGTTCGGTAATACATGGATAGAGTCGAACGGGGAGAAGCACATGGATGGGCGAGGAGGGGTCGCACTCAAATGACGGATTCCCAGTTGATTCGAGAGATCAAGGAAGGTAACGTTGAGTTATATTCCGAGCTGATGAGTCGTTATCAGCGTAAAATACTGGCTTTCGTATATCATATGTTGAAAAGTTCCAATATGGAGCTGCTTGCGGAAGATCTCTGTTCTGAGACATTCTACAAGGCGTTCCGCAGTTTACACTCTTTCCGTGAGGTGGATGCTTCATTCTCCACCTGGCTGTATACCATCGCTAGAAATACGGTATTGAGTGAGCTTCGTAAACAGCGTAGTGGGAATGTTCCGCTTGAAGAGAGCGGCGTAGTTCCTGTTGCTCCTATGGAGAATGCTCCTGAGCATGCTGTACTGCGTAGCGAGCGGGTGATGCTGGTTAGAGATGCGATTAACAATTTACCAGAGAAGCAACGTTCTGCGATTATACTCCGTGAGTATGATCAGCTCGACTATCAGGAAATTGCAGGTATTTTGGGGCAGAGTGTTAGTTCTGTTAAATCGCTGTTATTCAGGGCAAGATCAAGCGTAAAAACACAATTGGAGCCTTATTTCTTCGAGCCGATGTACGAGCCATATGAAGGGATGAAGAACCGATGAATTGCAATGAAGCCCAGGAACTGTTTGCATTGGTCTGGGACTTACCGGAATCTCATCCTCAGCGAATTGCTTTTCAAGCACATCTCGCTGGTTGTGAAGATTGTTCGGAGCAGTTTGAAGTCTGGGAGGAAGCCCAGATGTTGCTGCACAGCATCCCGGTTCCAGTGACAGAGCAACAGGCAGAGAGGGTCAACCGAAACGTAATGGACCGGATTTACGCGGAGTCTCCATGGCTATTACCAGAAGAGGCAAAGGTTAATCGATTCTCTGCGGCAATCCGTAAACATATGTCTTTGTGGATTGCGGCGTTCCTGGCTATTTTTTTATGCAGCTTTCTGTACATGGCGATGTTCAAGCCAGAGGTTTCAGAAGCTGAGAAGTCCAATGTAATTACAACAGGCATCCTAGAGACTGGGGTTGCTGGAAGTACATCTTCATCTTCGGGATTATATAAGTATGACATCCCTGGAGCGAATAAAGGGAGTATCATTGAACCTTTTGTTGTAAGTATGGGACCTGCATATCCTCAATACTGGATGGCA
This sequence comes from Paenibacillus cucumis (ex Kampfer et al. 2016), assembly GCF_019748695.1. NCBI lineage: Bacteria > Bacillati > Bacillota > Bacilli > Caryophanales > Paenibacillaceae > Paenibacillus > Paenibacillus cucumis (ex Kampfer et al. 2016). The sequence continues at coordinate 46,670 of NZ_JACLIC010000014.1, forward strand.
TTGTCTCTGCTTGCCATAGGAATGGCTTTGTTTTCACTTGGACGTATGCATCGATCAACAACTAAACGTAAACAAGGTGTGGGTGCGTAGGTTTCCAACCTGGCGTTCGCTGTGTGGAGAAATGAGGGATGAATGTGCAGATCGGACTTGTTCGTCATGGTCTGACAGATTGGAATGCGGCTGGCCGCATACAGGGGCAGACGGATATTCCTTTGAATGAGGAAGGACGTAAGCAGGCAGAATGCCTTGGTAGACGTCTGCAGTCTGAGGACTACCAGTGGGATTTTATTGTGACGAGTGGTTTATCAAGGGCACAGGAAACGGGAAAGATTCTTTCACGAATGCTGGATGTACCTATGCTTGAACCGGACGCACGATTGAAAGAACGAGCATTTGGTCTGATTGAGGGCCTTACTTCGGATGAACGGGTTGCGCGTTGGGGGGAATCCTGGGATACACTTGATCTGGGACAAGAGCACATCGAGGATATTCAAGTACGTGCGCTGGCTTTTTTGGACGATTTATGGTCTGCTCACTCGAAAGAAAATGTACTGATTGTAACGCATGGTGCTTTTCTTGCTAACCTGTTAACGGCGTTATATCAGGATAAATACACCGAACGCATTGGCAATCTGTCGCTGACCATTCTGGAGAAAGAACATGAAGATGACTGGACTCCACTCTTATATAATTGCACACAACATCTGTCTATGGATACCGCCAAACAATCTGAGTGATAAGCTCAGGTTGTTTTTTTTATACCATCTACATTTAAGAGATTATTCAGGACTGCGGATAAACTCTACTGTTTCTCTTCTGATTGATTGTTTTGAGGCATAAGATGAGATAAAACAAAAAAAATGGCAAGAAGAGGTTTAGATTGTGGAGAATCCGTCAACCATGTTTACAAAACCACACTGTTGAAGGCCAGATCAGCAACCTAAAGCAGTGAACGGGTGAGGCGATGGATCCATGAATCTAGCAGATATGCTGACTTTTGCTGATATTGGCCAGCTTAATCGAATAGCAGACTACTATCAATGTGAATGCAAGCCTAATTCCAAACATGAACTCATCCAGAGCATCCTCACAACATTGGGTAGTAAACCTTTCTTTGAGCAACAGATACGTCAATTGAACCAGGCCGATCAACGGTTTCTGAACAACCTGTTATTTGACCCCCGCCAATATTATGGTATGGAGGAGCTCATCGCCATAGCCCGTCAATCGATGGACAAAAAGGAGAGTGAGGCAGGCTCGAGTCCGCGTGATCTCATTGTTCGCTTTACCAAAAGCGGCTGGCTGTTCAATGGGACTACACAACAGACCAGATATCTCTATCAAGTGCCTAAAGACTTGAAACTGAGGTTCAGAGATGTATTATCTACCCATTTACGAGCAGGTATAGTCAAAACAACAGAACCGGCCATGTATCGAGAAGAATATCATCTGATGGCAGAAGATCTGAAGTTGTTCCTGAAATTTGTGCAACAACATGAGATCGCTGTGAATGCCGAAGGCATGATGTATCGACGCTCACAGCAGCAACTTATGGAGCATCTGCACATCTCTGAGGAACTGGTAGGCAAAGCCGGTTGGCGCTTCGGATATGGTCGTTCGTTCAAGGATTATCCGGATCGATTCGCATTGGTGTATGATTATGCGTTTCATCATCGATTGATTCGTGAAGAGCAGGGGTGTCTTAGGCTGACAGGGTCTGGTGAAGAGAAGCTGGGGGCCGAGAAAACAGCCGAAATGATACAGCTGTTTCGGTTTTGGTTAAGACTTTATAAAGGTGCTGTTCCAAATCTGTCCTCGATTGTGTACTGGACAGGCGAATGTGCCGAGAATTGGTCTACAAGGGAATCTCTTTTTCAGCAAATTGGCCCGTTTATCCAGCCGTTCTATTATGACACTGCTGAAGATATCTATGATAAGCGGATCATTAAAATGATGATGCATCTAGGCTTGATTCGTGCAGGTGAGCATGAACAAGGAAGAGTTGTGCAGATGACGGCTTGGGGATTAAAGCTCGCATCATCTTGCCGTTCCGTCTCTGCTGATGTTGCACCTATTGTGTTTGACAAGTGAAGGACAAGTTGCTACAATCACTCCCAAATTAAGGAGTGATACGAATGATAATTCCATACAAAGGTATAAAGCCAGTGCTACACCCTTCCATATATATGGCGGAGGGTTCGAAATTGATAGGTGATCTGCAAATGGACGAAGATTCTACCGTTTGGTTCAATGCAGTTCTGCGGGCCGATTTGGCACCTATTATTATTGGAAAGCGATGCAATATTCAAGATAATGCTGTAGGACATGTAAACACCGACCAACCTCTTATTCTGGGAGATGATGTCTCCATAGGACATGCTGCAATCATTCATGGTTGTACCATCGGAACAGGGGCATTGATCGGTATGGGAGCCATTGTACTCAATGGTGGCGAGATCGGTGAGTACTCACTGATTGGAGCCGGTTCTGTAGTAACTGAAAATAGTAAAATTCCGCCCTATACTCTCGCTTTGGGGACACCTGCCAAAGTGATTCGTGAATTGACTGAAGCCGATCTGCAGCGGATGTCGAGAACTTCACTGGGTTATGTAATCAAAGGAAGAGAATATAGGAGCTCTTAAATCCGTTTTGGAGGTGCATCCTATTGGATAAAATGAAAGTTACGTATGAAGTCATGTTGGGGCTGGCGGCTGAGATGGTTTGGGACGAGGCGCTTCGCAAACAGAAGAGTGAAAAGCTTTATTTGGAAATCGACAAAGCGTTAGCTACCGGAGACGAAGTAGCTTTCCGGAGTCTGACGGATGAACTGAGGACGATCAATTAACGGATCAATATAGAACCATTTAAATGAATAGTGGATAAAAAGGAATGCGCAACCTCGCATTCCTTTTTTTAATATTTTTTTATATAAACTTAAAAATTGAATGAATATCTGGCTTTATAACATATGCTCATATATAATATGGGAATAAAATGGATAGGAAGGGGATATAGGGAATTGAAATTCAGTGAGATGAATCAAGACAGCTGGGCTGAACTGCAACTCTATCTGGATACCTGCCTTGTTCCGTTCACGGCTATGAGCGGCAAACAGTCACCGGTTGAAGCGACTGAAGCGCTGGAACGGCTGAGAGATTTTCTAGATACGGTGGAGATTCCTTTTAAAGGAAGAATTATGACGTACCCAGCCTATCATTACGCAAGTTCACAAATGTCAATGACATTAAATACTTTGTCGACTGAACTCAAAGCTTCTGGATTTAAGTATGTGGTAATTATGTCAGCAGATGGATCATTTGTGGAGATGGACATTCCAGCCGCGGATTTACTTTTGAGTCAAAAGGATCTAGCAGGGCAACTCGAAGAAGGGACAATTGCCCGACATGTCGGGGAATGCATTCGAGACCTATGGAAAAGGTGACATCTTGATGACAAATGTGACAAATTTCCAACAGTTTTTTAACAACGCTTACAATTGAACCTTAAAAATGTGTGACAAATTCTTGACGGTGTTCTAGGGCTACTATATGATTATGTATGTTCTAGTAAGTCGTGGAATTTATGATAATGAAAACGATTGAGAGAGTTGGCTGAAAAAGGGGGTTGGAGACAGTATGAGCAGTGAGCATGACCAGCACGAAGCCTCGATGAAACCGCCAAGCAAATTGGAAATGTCGCGCAGGCAGTTTTTGACGTATACGCTTGGTGGAGCTACAGCCTACATGGCCGCCGGTGCAATTCTTCCTATGGTCCGTTTTGCGGTGGACCCGATTTTGCAACACAAGGGGGAAGGAACCTCTGTCAAAGTGGCTGAGATCAGCAAAATTACAAATGAACCTCAAGAATTTACGTTCGAACTGAAACAACAGGATGGCTGGTATTTGAGTAATGCTTCGTTGGTGGCCTGGATTCGCAAGGACGAGCAAGGGAAAATTTATGCGCTTTCACCCATCTGTAAGCATTTGGGATGTACAGTGGGATGGAACAGTGACAAAAACTACCCGAATGAGTACCATTGCCCATGTCACGGCGCGCACTATGACAAGGAAGGGAAGAATCTTGCCGTAGCCCCGAAACCATTGGATGAATATGTGGTTAAGGAGGAACAAGGCTGGGTTTATCTGGGCGAGATTGTTCCGAACACCCGAGTGAAATAGGAGGCGTGAACGCAGATGTTTAAAAATGTCTATGACTGGATTGACGAGCGTCTTGACATCACGCCAATATGGCGGGACGTTGCGGATCATGAAGTGCCAGAGCATGTAAACCCGGCGCATCACTTTTCCGCATTCGTATACTGTTTTGGCGGATTAACGTTCTTTATTACAGTTATTCAGATTCTGTCAGGCATGTTCCTGACGATGTACTACGTTCCAGATATTATTAATGCGTATGCAAGTGTTGAGTATTTGCAGACGAAAGTAGCTTTTGGTCAGATTGTACGCGGTATGCACCATTGGGGGGCCAGTTTGGTTATCGTCATGATGTTCCTACATACGATGCGTGTATTCTTTACAGGCTCATACAAGGCTCCGCGTGAAATGAACTGGGTTGTCGGCATGTTGATTTTCTTCGTCATGCTCGGTCTCGGTCTGACAGGATATTTGTTGCCTTGGGATAACAAAGCGTATTTTGCAACAAAAGTAACGCTGGAGATTGCCAACACCGTACCTTGGCTTGGACCAATTATCAAAGAATTCCTGCAAGGAGGAACCATCGTTGGTGCACAGACGCTGACACGATTCTTCGCATTGCACGTCTTCTTCCTCCCTGCGGTGCTTCTGGTGCTTCTGGTCGGACACTTTATCATGATCCGCAGACAGGGCATTTCGGGACCACTATAAACCAAAGAAGGGAGGAAACGTAATGGCTCACGGGCACAAGGGCAATGATGAGGAAAAAGTTATCTTTGTCGGTGATTCACGCGTCCGCAAAGGGTCGGGGTTCATTACTCCACCTGATTACACGGCATATCCCGGCAAATCGGAAGCATTTATTCCTAACTTCTTGCTCAAAGAGTGGATGGTCGGGGTTGTTGTTCTGGTCGGCATTCTCGTGTTGACCATCTCGGAACCTGCACCTCTCGGTTATCCGGCTAATCCAAGTGCATCGGTTATCCCGATGCCAGACTGGTACTTTCTTTTCCTGTATCAGTATTTGAAATATCCTTATGCATCTGGAGATTATGTCCTGCTGGGTGTACTGGGTGTCAGCGGTGTCGCATTCGGAGCTCTGCTGCTGGCTCCTTTCCTGGATACGGGGAAAGAGCGTCGTTTCTACAAACGTCCAATTGCTTCTGCTTTAATGTTACTGTCCGTTATCTCGGTATTCTATCTGACAAACGTAGCGTGGACACACTACAAGCACGAGCTTGAAGCGTCAGGACAGAAGCCGGAGCATATTCAGCGGGAGGAAGAGGCTCTGGAGAAACATGAACAGGGCTTGCCTACTTCTAATGCACCGGGACAGCAGCAGGAGGAAGTCGCGATTGTTGACAAGGACGATTCTGCGATGGAAACGTACAAAAAGGCTGGATGTATTGGCTGTCACGCAACCGATATGAAAGGCCAAGGCAACGCACCTTCTCTTCGTGGCGTCGGTGACAAGCACAGTCAAGAAGAGATTGTGACGATTATTAAAGAGGGCTACAATGGAATGCCTCCAATGTATGACCAAGCTATAGCCCAGGGTGTTACCGATGACGAAATCACTCATCTAGCCGAATGGCTTGCGAAACAGAAGGCAGAACAGTAAAATCGAATTAATGAAAAAACCTGATCGTTATGCGGTCAGGTTTTTTTGAAGTCTATTTTGATAATATCTGAAATTCGGTAATCGAGATGAAGTGTCAAGAATGAGTGAAGGAAGAAGGTGCAGTGGTCGTGGCTTTATCGTTTTTTTGGAGCAGGGAGTTTTTAACCAATCGGTATTTCCTGTGGCTTTTGTTCTGGTGTAATGCGCTTGGTACGGTTTACGGGTATATCTGGTATGGTGAACAAATGAAATGGACTCTTGCCCACCAGCCAGTATGGCAGATCGTATTTGTGCCAGATAGCCCAACAGCAAGCTTGTTTTTTACATTAGCGCTGTTGTGGGTACTGTATCCTGTAAAGTCGGCAGTCCTGCAACGAATTGGACATATTATCCAGGCACTCGCTGTAGTTACCTCTGTTAAATATGGCGTATGGGCTGTATCTATCATTTTTGCTGGCTGGTCTCAAGGAGGAGCACAGCATTGGCAGGACTGGATGCTGATCGCTTCCCATAGTGCCATGGCAATTGAAGCACTGATATATGTACGCTTCTTCGGCTTCCGATGGTTGTCATTGATTGTGGCAGGTCTCTGGACACTGTTGAATGATACGATGGATTATACATACGATATTTACCCGTGGTTGCCTGCAACGCTGTACCAATATGTACAGGCTGTTCGTAATTTTACAGTCACGTTGACCATCGTGAGCATTCTTGCGGCTTGGCTTGCATTAAAGCAGGCCAAAAGAGCCTGAGTATACCAGCTTAGCTTGTTCTAACCAGACATCCCTCGCCATACATTGATGATGGGAGGGATGTCCATGAAGAGAACATTCAGGAGTCTAACGGGATGGTTGACGGTATCACTCATGGCTCTGCTGCTTTGGACCAATGCTTCGTACAGGGTATCCGCGCAAAGTGGTGAATTCAAACCAAATGTGAATCAGGAAGTTTCCTCAACTTATACCATTGCACAAATGAATGAAGAGGCTACTGTGCTATATCGCAGGGTGCTTGAAAATAACATGGAGGAAGTACGTGCCAGCGTTACGCGTATCGGGAATAGTCTGGCGCATGTCTCGTTTGAGGGTCAAACCTCTGTTGAGGGAATTCATGCGTTGTCCGAAACGGTGGTAGAAGTCAAGGAGGCTACAGCTAAATTCAAAGGGGATAGACATCTGCTTCAGCAAGTTTCAGCCAAACTCAGACTTGCTACGGACAGTCTGGCCAATCCGGCTAAACCGCTCTGGCTCCAATATTATAAAATTGTGAAGAATGATCTGGATGCGTTATCACTGGCAGTTAATCAGAACAACAGTGCAGCGATTCTGACTAATCGCTTTAGTGTTCTTGAAGAGCACTATGAAACGATCCGTCCAGCGGCGATCATTCGGCTTGAGCCGTATCAGATCGCTCAAATGGATGCTTGGTTATCCCATCTCAAAGGACTGACACATGCAAAGCAGTCTGATCGATCACAGCTCCGTAGCATGACCGAACATGGAGAGGAGTTAGTCAATCAACTGTTTGGACGTGAAAAGGATGAGAGTGCCTTTGTGCCCTATGTACAAGGGCCAGACCGCCGGGCAGCAGGGCTAATAATTAGTTCTGTCATTGTTGCTACGCTGAGTTATGCGGGGTACCGTAAGTATCGTGCCGAGCAACAGGATATTTTTACATATCGCCGCTAGTCATTTTTCCCTATTTATCATGATAGATGTATCATAAAATGATCAACGAAAACCTCTTACCACAAAGACAGCCGATAGACTGACGTTTTGCTGTGGGAAGAGGTTTCTTTTTTTGCATATTTTACTATCGTAAAAATAAAGTCTCAGCTTTCTTTAAAACCTTCCCCATGCACATCGTGTACATCACTGATAATGACAAATGCCCTGGGATCAATGGAACGTACAATCGTTTGTAACCTGCGAAATTCTTGCCTGGAAATAACACAATATGCCATATGCTTTGCTTGTTTCGAGTAAGCGCCGATGGCTGGAATGAGCGTAACGCCGCGATCCATATCTTTGGTGATTTGATCGGCAATCTCGGGAGCATGATCGCTGATGATCATAAATGCACGGGCTGAATAGGCACCTTCCTGAATGAAATCGATAACCTTCGATGCAATAAACACAGCTACGAGTGTATACAGAATTTTTTCCTTGGGAATGTAAATGAGGGAAAGGCCAATGATCACAAAGTCGATACCTAACAGCACTCGTCCCATACTCCACCCATATTTTCGATTCAGGATACGCGCGATAATGTCGGAACCACCTGTCGTACCGCCCCAGCGGAACACGATGCCAAGCCCGGCTCCCAAGGTAACCCCTGCATATAATGCGGCCAAGAGAAGATCATTCTCGGTATGTAACGGTTCAATCCAGCCTTGATGAATCATTTTCTCAAACAGCCACAGAAATAAGGTCAACGCCCCAATCCCGACTCCGGTATAAATCATCTGTCTGCTACCGAGCACTTTAAGCCCAATCAGAAATAACGGAACATTTAAAATAAGAGTGGTAAGGGATGGGGAAACCCCGAAGGCATAGTTAATCAGCACGGTAACCCCGGTAAGTCCGCCCTCCATTAACTGATTGGGGATAATAAAATAAAGAAGCCCAAAGGCGTATAAAGTTGTACCCAACAGTATTGGGAGTACAAGTTTTAGTTGAATCCACGTTTTGGTAGTGCTCATAAGATCCCTCTCTGTACTTGAATTAGAATGAGGAAGTCATCATTCCCATCTTAGTATACCTGTTTCTATAGTCTTTAAAAATGATTATGCCGGACATTAATCATGATTTGTACCGTATGATGGTGGAAGTAAACATCAATAACTGATATTATTAGGAACAAACACGACATCAGAATAGAAGGAGAACCTGCTCTCATGGAGAAAAGTATGGCGGAAATGCAGCGTGAGGTTGACCTCTATATTTCTCAATTTAAAGAGGGATATTTCAGTCCTCTGGCCATGCTGGCCCGGATGTCTGAAGAGGTTGGAGAGCTTGCCCGTGAAGTGAATCACGAGTTCGGAGAGAAACCGAAGAAAGCTTCCGAAGCTGCCAATTCAATTGAACTTGAGCTTGGTGATATTTTATTTATCACTATCTGTTTTGCAAACTCGCTCGGTATTGATCTGGCTGAAGCGCATGACAAAGTTATGCATAAATTTAATACCCGCGACGCAAATCGGTGGACTCCAAAAAACACCGATTAGGCGTAGATTACATATGCTGTACCATCACCCGCACGGGGAGGGTCAGCTTGATGATGAAACCGGAAGATTATATGCAGCAGGCTTACCGCTGTATATTGCAAAATGATTTTGAGCAAGCCATTCGCTGGTTCGAAGCGGCTATTCATGCTCACCCGGAGCATGCCGAGTTATATTATCGCTGTTCCATAACGCACGCCCGAAGCAAACATTTGCTTCCTGCACTCGAATATGCCCGCAAGGCGGTGGAACTATCCGAAGGTGCCGAAGAATATGTGCTTCATCTGCAGACACTTGAAGCGAAGCAACTTACAGTTAGAGCCAAATTACTGCTTGAGCAGGCTGGAACAGAATCAAGCAAGCCATATGTCGAGGCTTCCCAACTTCTTAAAGAAGCCATTAGGCTGGATCCACTGTCTGTGGAGGCACATGTGATGCTGGCTCTTGCTCACAGCGATCTGAACGAATACGAAAGTGCCCTTCAGGTGTTACAGGATGCAATTGTGCTTGATCCGCAGAACGGGCAGTTGTATCAGATGTTACAACAAACGAAGCAACGGTTGAAATCGATGCAGTAATTGATATTCACAGTCGAGTGTTACAATAAATACAGACTGGATGAGATGCATGGGTTAAAACGACTAGATGAACTAACATAGTGAAGGAGATGCAGCCAAGATGAGTGAAGTGATAAGAGTTGCCGTGATCGGAGCGGCTGGACGAATGGGCCGTGAAGTTGTGAAACTGGTACTGCAAGACTCGGATTTGGAGCTTGCTGCCGCTGTCAACCGCTCCGGAGCAGGCACGGATGCAGGAACGCTGGTAGGACTGCCAGAGTGTGGCGTATTGGTAACCGATGATATCGAGATGGCTTTTGCTGAAACCAAACCACAGGTCATGGTTGACTTTACAGTGCCTCAATTTGCTCTTGCTCATACAGAGATTGCTATCCGCCATGGCGTGAGACCCGTCATGGGTGTTACCGGCTTTACGCCGGAGCAGATTGAACAGTTGGACAAGCAATGCCAGGAGAAAGGTATTGGCGGACTGATCGCGCCTAACTTCTCGATTGGAGCCATTCTTATGATGCGTTTTGCAGCACAGGCAGCCAAACATATGCCTAACGTAGAGATCATTGAATACCATGGCGATCAGAAGCTGGATGCACCTTCAGGAACAGCGATCAAAACAGCTGAATTGATTGCAGCCAATCGTGAAGAAATTCGTCAAGGCAATCCGAACGAAGAAGAAACGATTGAGGGTGCACGTGGTGGATATTATAACGGATTCCGCATTCACAGCGTGCGTTTGCCAGGTGTATTCGCACAGCAGGAAGTTGTATTTGGCGATTACGGACAGTCGCTGAAAATTCGTCATGATTCATATGAGCGTGCTGGTTATATGCCGGGAGTCAAGATCGGTGTACAAAAGGTGATGGAATATACAGGACTCGTTTACGGCTTTGACCACTTTATCGACTAAAGGAGATTGAAGATTGTCATGTTGAAAATCGCATTTATTGCCCACGATCGTAAAAAAGAAGAAATGGTAAACTTCGTTACGGCCTATGAGCCTGTGTTTACAGACCATCAATTATATTCAACAGGTACGACAGGTCTTCGTATTATGGAAGGTACATCCCTGCAGATTCATCGTTTTGAATCAGGGCCGCTTGGGGGAGACCAACAGATTGGAGCGTTGGTTGCACAAAACGAGATGGATCTGATCATTTTCCTTCGTGATCCATTAATGGCACAGCCCCATGAGCCGGACATTAATGCACTGCTTCGCCTGTGCGATGTTCAGGGCATTCCACTGGCTACCAATATTGCAACAGCCGAGATCCTTGTTAAAGCTCTTGACCGTGGTGATTTTGCTTGGAGGGAACTCGTACATAAGTATAAGCCGGACGCTGGATTGAATACGGGTGACTCTCAATGAGTCTAGATATTCTTATCTTCGGTGCACATGCGGACGATGCCGAGATTGGCATGGCTGGAACGATTGCGAAACATACGGCTGCCGGGTTAAAGGTAGGCGTATGTGACCTGACTCGTGCCGAGATGTCCTCCAATGGCACCGTGGAGCGCAGAACCGAGGAAGCGGAGCAAGCCTCACGCGTCCTCGGTCTTTCGTGTCGAACAAATCTCGAATTACCTGACCGGGGGCTGTATGTTACACCAGAACATGTAGAAGCGGTTACCGCTGAGATTCGCAGACATGCACCTCGAATTGTTTTTGCACCTTACTGGGAGGATCGGCATCCCGATCATATTATGTGTAGCAAACTCGTGCAAGAAGCGGTATTTAACGCGAAGCTTCGAAATTATATGCCGGACATGCCAGCTGTACAAGTGAAGGAAACTTATTTTTACTTTATCAACGATATCGGTCCTACGGATTTGATTGTGGATATTACGGAACACTATGAACAAAAGGAAGCCTCGCTTCGCTGTTATCGATCTCAGTTCGAGCAGGGTGCAGGTATCGTATCTACACCGCTGAATCAAGGTTATATCGAACGAGTGAGGGCACGTGATTCCTTACTTGGACAACGTAGCTTAATCCCGTTTGCAGAAGGATTTGCAACGATAACGCCTTATGTAGTGAAACAGTTTGGCGTCTAAACGGCGCTACCTCTGTATATAGATAGAACCATATATTCACACTTGAACGGAGAGGACAGAAAATACCTGAAAAAGCGAAGCGCTCGCCTAAAAGCTTCCTGAAAGAAAGCTACTTTGTAAGCATAGGCTTATCACCGGATTTTCCCCTTTTAGTAAAAGGGAATCCAAAAAATCTGGGGATAACAGCGATTGGCAGGTAATTCTGTCATCGGAGTGGACGTGTGAATTATAATAGGTCTAGTTATATAAACAGACCATAAACAAATCATGACATCAATTAATTTCCGTTGCATGATATCAACCTGCAATATGCGGGAGATCAAAGGAGCGTCCAACCCGATGGATCAAAAGCTAAAAATCGGAATCACCTGTTATCCGTCCCTCGGAGGATCCGGGGTTGTCGCAACGGAACTCGGCAAATTGCTGGCCGAACAGGGACATCAGGTTCATTTTATTGCGAACAGCATTCCGTTCAGATTAGGAAAGTTTCAGAAGAATATCTTTTATCATGAAGTAGAGGTTAACGATTATTACGTGTTTCGGTATCCTCCGTATGACCTGTCTTTAGCAACCAAGATGGCTCAGGTGGCAAAGGCTCAACAGCTAGACTTGCTACATGTGCATTATGCTGTACCGCATGCGGTATGTGCATTTCTAGCCAAACAGATGGTCGGAGACAATCTGAAAGTGGTTACAACCCTGCATGGGACGGATATTACGGTACTTGCTCAGGATGAATCGTTGAAAGATCTGATCCGTCTTGCGATCAATGAAAGTGATGCGGTAACAGCTGTTTCTCAGGATTTGATTCGGGAGACGGTTGAACTACTGGATATTCAGCGTTCGATTGACCTGACCTATAATTTTATTGATAAACGTGTTTATTATCCAAGAGATGCAGCGAGTCTGCGACGTGATTATGCTGCCCCTCATGAAAAAATACTGATGCACATCTCGAACTTTCGTCCAGTCAAGCGAACACAAGACGTAGTGGAAGTATTCCGTCAAGTTCAGGAGCAGGTTCCCGCGAAGTTGTTGTTTGTGGGTGAAGGCCCCGACTTGCCCAAAATTCAGTGTAAAATTAAAGAACTGGGCTTGAGTGAAAAGGTTCATTTCCTGGGTAGACAGGATGATGTGGCTCAGGTGATATCAATGGCCGACATTTTAATGCTTCCATCCGAGAAAGAGAGCTTTGGTCTAGTAGCACTTGAAGCGATGGCATGTGGTGTACCTACGATTGGTTCGCAGGCTGGCGGTATTCCGGAACTAGTATTGCATGGGAAGACAGGATTCCTCTCTCCGATCGGGGATACCAAATCTATGGCTGAGAATGCGATTCGTCTTCTGACGAATGAGCGTTTGGCTGCCGATATCCGGGAGGCTTGCCTTCATCGTGCACATCATGATTTCTGCAATGACTCCATTCGGCAGGAATATGAAAAGATATATTATCGTGTGCTTGGAAGAGAAATCCCCAGTCTCAATCCCGTTTGCGGTTAAGTGTGGGGAACCACAACTGGCAAGAGAAGAGGTGATATGTGGTGGTTCAATGGACACAAGCAGATGATGAAATGGCAAAACAAAGTGAGAATGTCCTTACTCGATTAAATGAACATGGCTTCGAGGCTTATTGGGTTGGCGGCTGTGTTCGGGATGAAATATTGGGGCGTGCCGTGGACGACATGGACATTACGACCTCTGCTTCTCCCGAGCAAGTTATGGCTCTCTTTGATGATTGTATTCCTACGGGATTACAGCATGGGACTGTGACGGTCCGCTCTGGTGGCTATTACTTTGAAGTGACGACCTTTCGGACAGAGTCGGAATATCAGGATAATCGTAGGCCTGCAGCAGTGCAGTTTGTTCAAGACATCAAGGAAGATTTAGAGCGGCGTGATTTCACCATGAATGCTCTTGCAATGGACGTGAAGGGAGCTATAGTTGATCCTTTTGGCGGACAAGTTGATATTAAACAAGAGCTTGTGCGTTGTGTAGGTCTGGCGGTTGAGCGTTTTGGTGAGGATGCTCTGCGTATGTTGCGCTGCGTTCGGTTCGCTTCCGTCTTTAATTTCAGGATTGCGTACAATACATGGAAGGGACTCGTTGATCAACGCGAACTGCTCCGGTATATTGCGATGGAACGTGTTCGTACCGAGATGGTAAAAATGATGGCAGGTCCTCATCCGCTCAAAGGATTGGAATTGTTATTTCGCAGCAGAGCGCTAGAATATGTCAAAGCACCAGTGGATTCTTCCAGGTTTAATAAAGATTTGTTAACTGGCTTGCAACATTTGGCAGGAGAACATGTGTTGCTTCGATGGTCGTGTGTGTTGCTGGCTGGTGGATACAACCAGGAAGAGGCAGACAAGTTATTGCGGCTGTGGACATTTTCCAACGAACAACGTGTTCGAATTACGGGTGTGCTTCAGATGGAGCACCTGGTGACTGATTTTGTGGAGCAGTGCGAAGATGATCAAGGGCTGCGGGAAAATTGGATTGTGTCCGTACTCCATTGTGGTGCTCAGGCGGCTAACGACTGGCTGCTCTTGCAAGAGCAATTGCCGAAACAGTGGCGTGAAGGTTCTGAACAGACACATGATCGACTCGTTAAAGTTCAAACTCTCGCGGCAGACTGGAGCCGATCCATGCCAGTCCACGCAATAAAAGAACTCGAAATCACTGGTGAACAGGTGTTGCAATTAGTGGAGCGCAAAGGTGGACCTTGGCTCGGACAACTCATGAAACATCTGCTCAGGGAAACGGCGATTGGAAATATAAAGAATCAGTATGAAACACTAAGTGCTGAAGTGAAACGGGTGGCTGCGAATGACCAAGCATGAGGACTTATTACATATGTTACTTCATGCTGACGGACAGTTTGTGTCGGGCGAGGAGATTAGCCGGCATCTGTCCATCAGCCGAACCGCCGTATGGAAACATGTCAATAAATTACGGGAGATGGGTTATGAGTTTGAAGCCGTTTCCCGTAAAGGGTACCGTCTGATCACGAGACCCGAAAGCATTGATGAGACAGCTCTCCAACTTGCTCTGAAGACGACGACATTTGGCCGTAAAGCGATCATGCTGTCCTCAACGTCATCTACACAGGCTGATGTTCTTAAGCTGGCAGAAGAGGGCGAGAGTGAGGGCGCGGTGGTTTTCGCTGAAGAACAGACTGGCGGCAGGGGGCGTTTCGGCCGCAAGTGGTTCTCCCCCCCTGGAAAAGGGATCTGGATGAGCGTGCTGCTACGCCCCGAATTACCGTTGCAACATACGCCCCAGCTTACCCTTATGACTGGTGTAGCTGTATGTCGAGCGATTCGAGCTTATACTGGTGCAGAGGCTGGCATCAAATGGCCGAATGACTTGTTGATTAATGACCGTAAGATATGTGGCATTTTACTTGAATCTGCGGTGGAAGATCATCAGGTTCGATATTGCATTGCGGGCATTGGCGTAGATGTAAATTTCGATTCTCAGGATTATCCGGAAGACTTGCAACAGATTGCCACCTCGATTCAGATTGAAACAGGGCAAGCTATTGATCGGACGGGGCTGGCAGCCGCTATTTTAACGGAAATGGAACATCTTTATTTTTTATATCAAAAAGAGGGATTTGGAGTTATATCTTCACTATGGGAAGCATTGTCCGTTTCGTTAAATCGAAAGGTGACTGTAACCAATCCTCACGGTGTGATTGAGGGAACAGCTGTAGGGCTGGACTCTTCGGGAGCACTGGTAGTTGAGAAGCAAGATGGGGTACGCGAACTGATCATATCTGGCGAAGTGACTTGGAAAAGCTGATATTTTGTCGAAAACTCTTGAATGATCTCGAACATAAGACGTGAACTTTGAGCAGAACTTTGGTATACTGTTTTCGTGAGGCGGTATCGGGCTGTAAAGACCGAGCTGCACTCCGATGAGCAGTAACCTTAGTTCTGCTTGATGCGTTTTACGTAGACAAGTAGGACAGCAATAGCAAGGAAAAAATGGAATAAGAACAAATGTGTTGTTGGATTCTGCTCTGAGCCGAAGAGGACCGAGACAGAAGGGACGATCGCAAGTGACTCTTTTTTGACTTTTCGGGACTTTTTAGTGGAAAACTAAAAGGTTTTTTTGTTGCGTTTAATTGAAAAGGTGAGAGGGGCACAAGACAAATGGCAAACAAACAAGCATTAAACATTGTGAAGATGAAAAAATACAAGCAAGATGGCATCCCGCTTAGCATGATTACAGCTTATGACTATCCAACTGCTCTGCTCGCCGAAGAAGCCGGCATTGACATGATTTTGGTGGGCGACTCTTTAGGTAATGTTGTCCTTGGTTATAACTCAACTTTGCCAGTCACGATTGATGATATGGTCTACCACACTCGGTCGGTTGTGCGTGGAGCGGAACACACGTTTATCGTTGCAGATATGCCTTTTATGACGTATCACGGTAGCGTTGATGAAACATTGAAAGGTGTTCGCCGGTTGATGCAGGAAGGTCATGCTCATGCGGTTAAAATGGAAGGCGGCGTTGAGATTGCAGAGACAGTCAAGGCTGTTGTGCAAGCAGGTGTGCCTGTGCTCGGACATATTGGATTAACACCACAATCGGTGAATCAGATCGGTGGTTACCGGATTCAGGGCAAGGATGCAGCAGATGCCAAACGTCTGATGGATGAAGCCAAAGCGCTTGAAGCCGCAGGGGCTTTCGGCATCGTGCTCGAGCTCGTGACGGAAGAAGTGGCCGAGGCAATCTCGAAGGAATTGTCGATCCCGACCATTGGCATTGGTGCAGGGCGGGGATGTGACGGTCAAGTGCTCGTTTTTCATGATGTGGTTCAATATGCTTCACCATACACGCCTAAACGATTTGTCAAAACTTATGGTGATGTAGGAAGCGTGATTCGCAGCAGTATTGAAACGTATGTAAAAGAAGTGAAGGATCGCTCCTTCCCGGCCGAAGAGCATGTTTTCAGTGCAGCGGATGGCGTGCTGGATGGATTGTATGGACAACGTAAAGAAAAGGTGGAAATTCGCTGATGAAAGTCATACGCACGATCACAGAGTTAAGACAGGAACTAAGCTTGATGCGAAAAAAGCAAGCGATCCATTCCGAAGAAACGATCGTTGGACTGGTGCCCACCATGGGATATCTTCATCAAGGCCATGCCAGTCTGATGAAAGCAGCGAGAGAACAGAGCCACATCGTTGTTCTAAGCATCTTTGTTAATCCGATACAGTTTGGCCCGAATGAAGACTTTGAAAGTTATCCGCGGGATGAACAGCGCGATCTTGAAACGGCTCGTGCTGAAGGGGTAGATATCGTATTTATTCCCTCGGTGGAAGAGATGTATCCCCAGTCGACGCAAACGACGATTGCAGTATCCGGGATTACAGAGCACTTATGTGGCGCATCCCGGCCAGGGCATTTTAACGGGGTGACTACCGTAGTATCGAAGCTGTTTAACATCGTGCAACCGCAGAAAGCCTTTTTTGGGATGAAGGATGCGCAGCAAGTGGCCGTTATTGAGCAAATGGTACATGATCTGAATATGCCAGTGGACATTATCCCTTGTCCTATCGTTCGTGAGCAGGACGGTTTGGCGCTCAGCTCTCGTAATGTCTATTTGAGCGCAGAGCTACGTCAGGAAGCTTTGGTCTTGTCTCAGGCACTGCGCGCCGCACAGGAGTCGGTGGAGATTAGAACAGCCGTTACAGCGAAAGACATTCGTCGTCTGCTTCATGAACATATTGGCAAATCTGCGCATGCTGTCATTGATTATGCCGAGATTCAGGCTTTTCCAAGTCTGGAGCCTCTTGCAGACCAAGAGGAATTGAATGCATATGATGATCTGCTGATTGCACTAGCCGTGAAATTTGGGAAAACAAGATTGATTGATAATATACGTATTCAAAAAATGGAGGTGCTGTCCCATGTTTAGAACTCTAATGAAATCCAAGATTCACCGTGCTACGGTAACGGAAGCCAACTTGAACTATGTGGGTAGCATTACCATTGATGAAGACCTTATGGAAACTTCGGATTTAATGGAAAATGAAAAAGTGCAAATTGTGAACAATAACAACGGAGCAAGGCTGGAGACTTATGTCATTCCAGGACCTCGCGGCAGTGGCGTCATCTGTCTGAACGGTGCTGCCGCTCGTCTTGTACAGCCTGGAGATACAGTCATTATCATTTCTTATGCCATGATGTCACAGGAAGAAGCGAATACGCATAAACCTACCGTGGTGTTTGTGGACAGTCAGAACAAACCGGTTCAGACGATGAAGAAAGAAGTTCACGCCACGATCTTGTAATCGACTGGGAAGGGGAATGAAATCGGCCTATCCAGCAAAAAATGAGTACAGGTCACTGCACTAATTCATTTTCCAAGGGTGGGGATGCATCGATGTTCCAGCATGTTTTCGCCGAAATGAACGACATGTTAGATGAAATTATCAAGAGCTATCCTTCCGCTGAAGGTCTGAACAAACAGGAGCTGCAACAAAAATGGAATTTGCTCAAACGAATGAGTGACGGGATGCTGGATGAATGGCTAATGTTTGAAGAAAAGATGAGTCAGATTCGGGAAAGGGAGCTGGACAAACCGGCTTCACTTGAGCCGGAGCAGGAAGCAGTGACAGCTTTGCCTGAACTTCATCTTGAATGCTTCAGCCGCGGCCAAGGATATTTCAAGCTACAAATGTATCCGCAGGCTATTGATCAATTCTTACGGGTTGTGAACGATTACCCGGATAGTGCCTTAGCCCGTTTTTATCTGGCACTCGCACACTTAAGTCTGGAGCAGATTTATGAGTCTGAAACCCATTTACAGCAGATTATGCTACTTAAGGGATCAGCAAGACTCAAAGGCCTTGTATGTAATGCTCTGGGCTGTATCCAAGCGAAGCTCTCCAATCCAGAAGCAGCATGCTCCCTGTTCGCACAGGCCCTTCAGTATGACCCGACGTTGACCGAACCTCTGTACAACATGGAAGTTTGCAGGCTGAACAGAGGTAAACTGCAATACGCAAACCAGCTAGGGTGTGTCTGAAAATCTGCACTTGCACTTCAGTCTGTTTCAAGACATGCCCAAATTGCCCTGAATTGAAAAAGACATTTGGCAACAAAAGAACGGTGTTTCCTCCTTTGACATAGCGGCGGAAACACCGCTTTTTTGTCAGTTAATTTTCAAATGTCCTTTTTTTTGCTATGCTGTAACATAGACTGGAATGGAAGGGATCGTATATTGCAATGAAATTTGCCGTTTTGGATTTCGAAACAACCGGCACGCAGTCCGACGGTGAGATCATACAAGCCGGACTTGCCATCATAGACCATGACTTCAGCATAACTCAAATATATAGTTCTTATGTAAATCCGGGTGTTCCAATTCCGCCATTCATCACTGGGTTGACCGGAATTACAGAAGAAGATGTCGCGGATGCTCCATCTCTTGAAGAGATGATGATGGAGATGGTACCGCTTCTTGACGATGTGGTTCTGGTGGGCCATAACGTAGCATTCGATTTTCATTTTTTACAGAATGCACTTGATCGATGTGGATATTTACCGTTTACAGGTCGTATTCTGGATACGATTGATTTCTTGAAAATAACTTTTCCTTCGTTGGGTTCATACCAGCTTGGTTATGTATCAGCCGAATTTGGATTTGAACATGACCGGCCCCATCAGGCTGACAGTGATGCACTGGCAACAGCTCATGTTTTGCTCAAATGTCTCGATGAACTAAGAGAGCTGCCGTTAATTACAATTCAGCGGCTAAGCGACCTGTTTGCACCAGAAGACAGTGATCTGGGATGGTTTTTCGACGGACTACGTGCAGAAAAGGAAGCAGAACCGATTCAGGACCTGGATGGGCATACCTATTATCGTCAGCTGGCGCTTAACGTTAGTGACTGGACGGAAATTGGAGCTCCTCGGGATGAAAGAGAAGCGAATCCGCTGGACGGTGTGACCTTTGATCAGTTTATGGATCAGGTGCGCGCCAACCTCAAAGAGACACTGGATCATTATGAAGAGCGTGAAGCACAGACACAGATGTTTGGCAGTGTACGGCAGGCACTGGATGAAGAGAAACATCTTTTGCTGGAAGCCGGAACGGGAACAGGGAAATCCTTGGGATATTTGTTACCTGCTATTTATGAAAGTGTAAAACAAGAACAGAAGGTGATGGTAAGCACTCACACCATTAACTTGCAAGAACAACTGCGCGAACGAGATATTCCGATGCTGACGCAGGTAGTTCCTTTTCCGTTCAAAGCTTCCGTGTTCAAGGGGAGAGGCCATTATCTCTGTCTACGCAAATTCGAACACAAAATCAACAAACGTGAATTTGCTACGCCGAAAGAGGACTACTTCACGGCAGCACAGATGATTGTGTGGCTCACACAAACCGAAACGGGTGACGATGAAGAATTGAACCTTAGTGCACGCGGAGGAGATTTCTGGGAAACGGTGCAGAGCGAGTCCGAGTCTTGTCTCGGTAGATCCTGTCCGTGGTTCCGCAAGTGCTTCTATCATCGTGCGAAACATGAGGCAGGACTTTCTGACATCGTGATTACCAATCACTCCAAACTGTTTACAGACGTGAAGGCTGCTCATCAGCTGTTGCCAGCTTATGAAAGTCTGGTCATTGATGAGGCGCACCATCTTGAAGATGTAGCGGGTAAACACCTTGGGCTTCACATGAAGTATTTTACGCTCGTACACACACTGACCCGTTTGTTTAAAGATAGTCGTAACGGTCAGCTCCCAATGCTCCGCTCCCAGTTGTCAGGGCACGAGAACGGTGTACAATGGGGTTCAATGGTGGATCAGATGTTTCCCCTTGCCGTTGAAGTGAAGGAAATGTGGGATCGTCTGAGCGATGCTCTGTTTGGTCTTCTGCCTGAACGGAGTGATGCTTCTCCAGGGGAGACCGGACAGTTCTCGCTGCGGCTTAAAGCGTCTCAGAAGCCTGCCAAGTGGCAGGAGTTGCAGGATTTGGAGAACCAGATCTATGTGACATTGGGTGATTTGGTTCGTAAGGGTGACAAACTGTTGCTCGAAGTAAAAGAAGATCAGGATGATTATCAGTCCGACAGTCTGATCACTGATATCACCGGGCTCTTGAAAGATCTGACGACGATGAAGGAGAATTTAAGATTCTTCATGCGTATGGATGATGCCAAGACCGTGTACTGGATGGAGGCCAGCGGACAGTTCCGTAGCAAGTCACTCCAGCTATACGCTGTTCCGGTGGATGTTAGCGCGCAATTGAAAGAGATGTTTTTCGATAAAAAGAAAAGCGTTGTGCTTACATCGGCTACGCTGTCGGTGGATAAGTCATTCCAGTTCATGATTGAGCAACTGGGTTTGCAGGAAGCTGCCGACAATAATCGGCTTCTGACCTCGATGCTACCTTCCCCATTCAATTATCGGGAACAAGCTTTGTTAGTAATCCCGCGGGATTTCCCGAGTTTGAAGGGGAGCGTAGGGGACGCGCACTTTGTACAGATGCTGGTGCACTCTCTTGCTGAGACGGCGATTGCAACTCAAGGACGTATGATGGTGCTGTTTACCTCTTATAAAATGCTTCGACAAGTCTATGAACCACTGAAAGAGGCTTTGTCCGGGAATGACATCTCGCTACTGGGGCAAGGTGTTGACAGCGGGAATCGTTCGAAGTTGACCCGACGCTTCCAGGATGCCAAAGCAGCAGTCCTGCTGGGTACGAGTAGCTTCTGGGAGGGCGTCGATATTCCGGGTGAAGCGCTGACCTGTCTTGCGATTGTGAGACTGCCTTTCCAGCCGCCTAACCATCCGCTTCTGGAAGCGAAGAGTGAACTGTTACAAGAGCAGAAGAAAAATCCATTTATGAAGCTTTCTGTGCCACAGGCAGTCATTCGCTTCAAGCAGGGGTTCGGCAGGCTTGTTCGGACAGGCAAAGATCGCGGAATCGTCATTGTGTATGATACGCGTGTAATTGAAGCTTATTACGGCAAGTACTTCCTGTATTCGCTACCTGGACCAAAGATGGAGCATATGCTGACAGAACAGATGGTTCCCCGTATTGCTGAATGGTTAGATCGACCTGCAGAAACTCAAAAATAATTACGATGTAAAGCTATAACATTGCATTGGACTTCACCATGGCGTTAAACTTTGAAGAAGACTTCACAAAGTTCGAACAGGGCAGCGCTTTAATGAACTTATATTCCTAATAATTCGGGCATTCTGTATGAGGACATCATGCATGGATATTGCATGTATACAGAATGCTCATCTTTTCAATATTTATTTAATCGTGGCGATGGTAAGGGGGAGCAAGGATGAAATCGGATAAAATATCAGAAGCGGTAGTACGGCGTCTGCCTGTATATTTGCGTTATTTAAACGAGTTGGTTCAGCGTGAGGTGACAACGGTTTCCTCGCAGGAGCTAGGACAGCGACTGGATTTGAATCCAGCTCAAATCCGTAAAGATTTAGCTTATTTCGGTGATTTTGGTCGTAAAGGAATCGGGTATGATGTGTCTTACCTGATCGAGAAGATTCGTCACATTTTGAAAATTGATCAGCAAATTAATGTGGCTCTGGTAGGGGCCGGTAATCTCGGACATGCCTTATCGAATTATAATGCTTATTTGAAGGACAATATGAAAATTGTCGCTATTTTTGATGCGTTTGGGCCTAAGATTGGCAGTAATATTAATAGCCTGACGGTCAAACCTATGGAAGAACTTACAGAAGCGGTTCAGAAAGATAACATCCGTATCGGGATCATCACGGTGCCGGACACGGAAGCTCAGAATGTTGCCGATCAACTGATTGAATCGGGTATTGAGGCGATTCTGAATTTTGCGCCGACGATTCTAAAGACGCCTTCACATGTGCGGATTCATCATGCGGACTTTACAACGGATTTGCTCAGTTTGGCTTATTATTTGGAGAACGGGAAGGAAGATGAGCTTGATGACAACAACGAATAAATGGGTAATCCAAAATGGTAAATTTGCTGTAAATGAAGGTGCCAATTGGACTGTGATTCAAGGGTATATGGTCGTTGAAAATGACAAGATTGTGCATATTGGTGAGACGCTTCCGGATGGTGACGAGAACCTGCCTAAAGTGGATGGAAAAGGACTGCTCTTCCTGCCGGGTCTGATCAATACGCATGGTCATGCGGCAATGTCTCTGCTTCGAGGTCATGGTGATGACCTGGCATTGCAAGTGTGGTTACAAGAAAAAATGTGGCCAATGGAAGCCAAAATGACTTCTGAGGACGTGTATTGGGGAGCATCCCTTTCGGTGCTTGAGATGTTAAAAGGCGGAACAACAGCTTTCCTGGACATGTATGACCACATGGATCAGGTAGCAAAAGTGGTTGAACAGTCAGGAGCAAGAGCTGCGCTGGCTCGCGGTGTCATTGGACTGTGCTCCGAAGAAGAGCAGATGCGAAAGCTCGAAGAGTCCGCTGCGTTTGCGCGTGAATGGAATGGACAGGCGGATGGACGCATCACAACCGTAATCTCTCCGCACGCGCCTTACACATGCCCTCCAGATTACATAGAGAAGCTTGTTCAAGTTGCGCATGATCTAAACCTGCCTCTCCATACGCACATGTCAGAGACGCTTCGTGAAGTGGAGCAGAATGTATCAGATTATGGCATGCGTCCAGTGGCACATTTGGAGAAGCATGGCTTTTTCTCACGTCCTTCACTCGTAGCGCATGCTGTGCATCTCAACGATGAAGAGATCGAGATCTTGGCACGTCATGATGTCGCTGTATCCCATAATCCGGGTAGTAATTTGAAGCTTGCATCGGGTGTAGCTCGTGTTCCCGCTTTGTTGAAAGCAGGAGTTACTGTATCTTTAGGAACAGACGGACCGGCAAGCAACAACAATCTCGATATGTTTGAGGAAATGAGACTTGCAGCTTTAATTCATAAAGGAGTATCCGGTGATCCTACCGCCGTACCTGCCGGGGAAGCGTTGCTTCTTGGAACAGCTTACGGTGCGAAGTCCATCTTCCTGAACGATACTGGAGTTTTGAAAGTTGGTAAAAAGGCTGATTTTATTGCACTCAACATTGAACAGGCTCACTTCTATCCACACACGGATTTGATTTCACATGCAATTTACTCGGCTTCGGCGAAAGATGTGGAACATGTATGGGTAGATGGCAAACAAGTCGTAAAACATGGTGAATGTTTAACACTGGATGAAGAGCGCATTTTGCGGGAATCCCAGTTGGCCTTTGATCAATTGCTTGCGCGTTAAGAGGCAACTTCAATGCGCACTTTTAGGGAAAGGAAGTTCAACTCTTGAAGAAAAAAAAGAAGTGGATATGGATATCGCTGCTCATTCTCGTTCTGATCTTGATTGGGCTTCAGCGATATTACGTCTATGTCACGCAGGATCAGCGGCAGGAAGAAGCATTGGCGATTGAATCGGCACAGAACCAGCTGGGCATTACAGCACCTGATGAACTGCGGAAGTACGTGTGGGGCGAAAAGAGTGGCGCTGACAACATATACTGGACGATGACAGCTAAAAACAAAGATAATCAGGACATTATGGTCTGGGTCAAGTTTGATAATAATAATCAGCCTGTACAAGGCGCGGCAGGTGTGCACAGTGAGTTATTGCAGAACGGGATGTCCGAAACGCAGATTCGCAACCGTTTCAGCTCAGATGTTCCAGGCGGTGAGATCAAACGGATCATGCCAGGTGTTGTGAACAATATCTATGTGTGGCAAGTGTACTATAACGATGATACGCATAACTATTATCGCTTTTACCGATTTAGCAACGGAGAACAAGTCGATCTGGTATATACTTTACCGAACAGCTAACTTCATACTTCTTCTTCTACTATGATGATGAATAGAACGGTCAATTCATAGATAGTTGCACATAACAATAAGCCAAAAAACCGGCAGACGGGATACCGACTGAACCGGTTTTTTGGCATTCCAACCATTGAACATCAAATGAAATAGTTAAAATTATTAATTTATTCATATTTTCGCCTTCGAAATTGTATATACGATGTGATATACTCAGATATGTACTGGAGTTAACGAACAACGCAAATAAATCTGCAATAAACGTTGCAGACATGATGTACAGCTAAATATACAAGCCTGTAGATTAAGGACGGGCTCATTTTGGGAGGGGTAATTCATTTGAAGCTGAAAGTATTGCCTATTGTTCTGACCGCCGTAGTTTCTGCCGTCCTGTTGTTTGGAGGTTGGTTCATATACCGTCAAGTAGCCGTACAGAGTCCGATTGAAAAGATGGTTACTCAGTACGAAGGTGTTAATAGCGTTCAGTTAACTATTAACCGCAATGATGTACAAATGAAACTTGATTTAAAGCCAAATGTAGATTTAGGTAGACTGGTGCAATATATTCATAGAGAAGGACAGAACCTGATCGGCTCCCGAGCGCTCAAACTGGATGTCGTAGACCACTCCAATGAGGCGCTTGAAAACTGGTGGGGAGATGCCATGTTTACCGTAGCCCAAGCGATGGAGAACAAACAATACGCCGAGATTACTCCGACGTTGTCCAAGATGGCTACAGGAGGAATTCAAGTCAATACGGCGATGGATGACAACAATGTTTATGTAAGTCTGCGAGACGGAGAAGCCAGCAAGTTTATTATACTGCCGCGTGTACCCGGTCAGATAGGAGTGTGGCCTAATGCCTAAATGGACAAAAGAAGCAGCCATAGGAATTGTCCCCGTTGTTATCATTTTTCTTGCTTTTATCGGTGTAAATATTGTTCCGATTCTGATCGCAGCATTGTTGGTTGGTGGGTTGTTATTCATGATGCAGATGCGCGGCGGGATTACGGTAGGTGCTGGACAAGAGCGTAAACGGAAGAAAAAAGGACCTTCAAAACTGACGTTCGAAGAAATTGGAGGTCAGGACAGTGCCAAGCAGGAATTAAGAGAGGCGCTTGACTTTCTGATCCGTCATGAAGAAATACAGAAGTTTGGGATAAGGCCAATGAAAGGTATTTTGCTGACTGGTCCTCCGGGAACAGGGAAAACGTTGATGGCTAAAGCCGCGGCTCACTACACGGATTCGGTATTCGTAGCTGCATCAGGCAGTGAGTTTGTTGAAATGTATGTCGGTGTAGGTGCCAGCAGAATTCGGGATTTGTTTAAGGATGCCAGAACACGGGCAGCGAAGGAAAACAAGGAAAATGCGATCATTTTTATTGATGAGATTGATGTGATCGGTGGTAAACGTGAAGGCGGACAGCAACGTGAGTATGATCAGACCTTAAATCAATTGCTGACGGAGATGGATGGTATCTACACATCCGATACGCCTAGAATATTGCTGATTGCAGCTACCAACCGTAAAGAGATGCTCGATAGTGCACTGACACGTCCAGGGCGCTTTGACCGTCATATTCAGGTGGATTTACCAGATAAAAAAGGTAGAAAACACATCTTGGAGCTACATGCAGTGAACAAACCACTTACACAAGGCGTGAGCCTGGAAAAAACAGCGGAAGAGTCTTACGGTTTCTCAGGCGCACAGCTCGAAAGTGTCATGAATGAAGCAGCGATCTACGCGATGCGTGAGGGCTTAATGACCATCGAACAGCGTCATTTATCTCTTGCGATTGACAAAGTGATGATGGGTGAGAAAACCGATCGTGAGTCGAGCGTTGAGGAAAAGAAGAGAGTGGCCATTCATGAACTCGGACATGCCATTATGGCTGAGCTTGTGCGTCCAGGGAGCGTAAGCCAGGTAGCCCTTAGTCCGCGTGGACAGGCACTTGGGTACGTGCGTCATAACCCGCAACAGGAGCAGTTTCTGTATACGAAACGTTTTCTGGAGGAGCAGATCATGATTGCACTGGGTGGTGCAGCCGCCGAAGAAATGTACTATGGTGGTCGTTCTACAGGTTCACGCAATGACTTTGAACAAGCGACGAATGTTGTACAGACGATGATGGCTTCCGGTTTGACGTCACTCGGGATTGTAAATATGGATATGGTCACTACCGAAGAACTGATGAGAGAAAATAAAGTTATTCTTCAGGAACTGATGGAGCAGACGAAACGCCGGCTTGAAGAGCAACGGTCAATTTTCGACAATTCACTCGACATTCTGATGCGTGAGGAAGTTTTGTCAGGAGAACAATTTCGTTGTCAATTTCGTGACAGTGCACGTTTACCAGCATAATTTCTTTATGCTGGTTATTTTTTTTTACATTTCAGTCGTGCTAAGATATTATTAGTTGTTGGGTCGAAATTTGTAATTTTCGGCGAACAGGGTACAATAGAGAAATAGAGAACCGAAAGGATGGAGCAGAACCATGTTTTTCAAAAAAATAGGAGTTGTCGGCGGCGGTACGATGGGGCAAGGAATTTCCCAGATGCTCGCAGCCAAAGGACTTGATGTGCTTCTAGTGGAGCATACGACTAAGAAGCTTGATCATGCATATGACATGATTGAAACTAATTTGGATAAACAGCTCGAGAAATGGGCGATTACCAAAGCGGAGAAGAAATTGATTCTCTCCCGTATTACGAAAGTAGCGCACTTGGCTGAACTAGGCTCTTGCGATATGGTTATTGAAACGATCTCGGAAGATCTGGAAGCTAAAAAAGCAGTCTTTAATCAATTGGATCAGGTATGTCCAAGCAATGTGATTTTGGCAAGTAACACGTCCACGCTGAGTTTGACCGAGCTTGCAAGCTCGACCAAGTACCCGGAGCGTGTTATTGGTATGCACTTTATTCACCCGGTATCCCGGGTTGATCTTGTTGAGATTATTCGTGGTCTGAAAACATCCGATACAACATTCGAAGAAACTCGCCGCTTTGTTGAAGAAGTCGTAGACAAAAAAGGCGTTATGATCTATGAATCCCCTGGATTTGTAACCTCCCGTCTGATCTGCTTGCTGATCAACGAAGCGCTTCATGTCCTGCAAGAAGGTGTAGCTTCTGCTGAGGACATCGATGATGCAATGCGTATCGGTTATAATTTCCAACATGGACCGCTTGAAATGGCTGACCGTTTCGGACTGGATTCCGTTGAGGCAGCTCTCGAAAGAATGTTCCGTGAATTCGGAGAACTGAAATATCGTCCTTCGATTGTCCTGAAAAAAATGGTGCGTGCAGGTCATCTGGGCGTGAAAACAGGAGAAGGATTCTTCAAGTACGACAAGGATGGTGACCGTCTGTGAATATACTCGTAATTAACGCGGGGAGTTCCTCGCTCAAATATCAATTGTACAACATGGAAGATGAATCGGTACTTGCAAAAGGTCTGGTAGAGCGGATCGGGATGGATTCTTCCATTCTGACACATAAACCGACTGGCCGTGAGGAAGTTACGGAAGTTAGTGAGATTCTGGAACATACGACTGCGATTCGTAAAGTCATTGATTTGTTGACACACAAGGAACACGGCGTGGTTGCTTCTGTTAGTGAAATTCAGGCTGTAGGTCACCGTGTAGTACACGGCGGTGAAGCGTTTAAAGAATCTTCACTGGTAGACGACGCTGCAAAAACCGAAATCCGTCGTTTGTTTGACTTAGCTCCGCTTCATAACCCGGCAGCAATGATGGGTATCCGTGCGGCGGAATTGAATATGCCAGGTGTGCCTCAGGTAATGGTGTTTGATACAGCGTTCCACCAAACGATGCCTGAACATGCTTATCTATATGCTATTCCACGTGTACTTTACAAAAAATACAAAGTACGTCGTTACGGCGCCCATGGTACCTCCCATGATTACGTAAGCAAAGCGGCAGCCGAGTATCTCGGTCGTCCGGTGGAAGACTTGAAAATCATCACTTGTCACGTAGGTAACGGTGGTAGTGTAACTGCTGTTAAAGGCGGCGTATCCGTGGATACATCGATGGGTATGACTCCACTTGAAGGTCTGATGATGGGAACGCGTAGTGGTGACCTTGATCCAGCGATTGTTCCTTATGTTATGAACAAGGAAGAACTTAGCGTAAGCGAAGTTAGCTCCATGTTGAACAAACACAGTGGACTTCTGGCGATTTCCGGGATCAGCAGTGATATGCGTGAAATTACAGAAGGCATGGAAAAAGGCGAGCCGAATTCGACGCTGGCTTTTGAAATGTATGAATATCGTTTGCGTAAATACATCGGTTCTTATGCTGCAGCGATGAACGGTGTAGACGTGATCGTATTTACAGCAGGTGTGGGTGAAAACTCCGTTGTTCTTCGTCAGAAAGTATGTGAGCAATTGACATACCTCGGAGTTGAACTAGATGAAGCATTAAATGCAATCCGTTCCGGCGAGCCACGCCGCATTACAACTGAAAATTCAAAAGTGGACGTTCTCGTCGTACCTACGAACGAAGAATTGGTCATCGCACGAGATACACATCGAATCGTATTGAATTCTAAGTAATCTAACTGTAAAGTAAATACAGGATGACAATGAAGTGCAGAGGGCAGGTGCGAACCTGTCCGCTGCATTTTCAAATTTATGGAATCAAGGGGAGATATGGGCATGGATACGAATTGTGTAATTCGTAATGTGAATGAGCACGTGGGTGAGACAGTTACCATCGGCGCTTGGATTAATAACAAACGCTCCAGCGGTAAAATTCAGTTTTTGCAACTTCGTGATGGAACTGGATATATTCAAGGTGTAGTGGTTAAGAGTGAAGTTAGTGAAGACATCTGGAATGATGCCAAAAGCCTGACCCAGGAAAGCTCTGTCTACGTGACAGGTATTATCCGTGAAGAGCCACGCAGTACGTCCGGGTATGAGATGACCGTTACTGGCGTGCAAATCATTCACCTCACGGAAAACTATCCGATCACACCGAAAGAGCACGGTGTGGATTTCTTGATGGATCATCGCCATCTGTGGCTTCGTTCCACTAAACAACGTGCGGTAATGGTGATCCGTGCGGAGATTATTCGTGCTGTTCAGCAGTTTTTTGATGGTAACGGATTCACACAAGTGGACCCTCCGATCCTGACACCTTCATCTGCTGAAGGAACAACCAACCTGTTCCATATCAAATATTTTGATGAGGATGCGTATCTGACACAAAGTGGACAATTGTACATGGAAGCCGCAGCGATGGCGCTTGGTAAAGTATATTCCTTCGGTCCGACCTTCCGTGCAGAGAAATCCAAAACTCGCCGTCACCTGATTGAGTTCTGGATGATTGAGCCGGAGATGGCATTTGTCGATCACGAGGAAAGCTTGCGCGTACAAGAGAAATTCATCGCACATGTTGTTCAATCCGTGGTGAAAAATTGCCGAGCTGAGCTCGAGTCTATCGGACGTGACGTCTCCAAACTGGAAGGCATTACAGCTCCGTTTCCCCGTATTACGTATGACGAAGCGATTGAGTTCCTGAATGGACAAGGCTTTGACATTCCTTGGGGCGAAGATTTCGGTGCACCACATGAAACAGCGATTGCGGAAAAATACAATACTCCTGTATTTATTACGCATTACCCAGCTGGAATCAAAGCATTTTACATGAAACCAGATCCAAATCGCCCTGAAGTTGTTCTGTGTGCAGATATGATTGCGCCGGAAGGTTATGGCGAGATCATTGGTGGATCACAGCGTATCGATGATCCAGAACTGATGCAACAGCGTTTTGAAGAGCACAACCTTTCGGATGAAGCGTACCAATGGTACCTGGATCTGCGTAAATACGGATCGGTTCCTCACTCCGGTTTCGGTCTGGGATTGGAGCGCACGGTAGCTTGGATCTGTGGACTTGACCATGTTCGTGAGACTATTGCATTCCCTCGTATGCTCTATCGTCTGTACCCTTAATGCTTAACGGAAAAGAGTATATGGAAGACGCGTCCTCCAAAGCCTGGTTAAGCGGTGCAGCTTACGGTATGGCTTCAGGTACTGCTCAACTACCGTATGCCTTATTACGTTTTTATCATCAGCTTGGATTGTCCGATACTGAGGTTCTGCTTCTCATTCAATTACTGGGCTTCCGTCAGGCGGAATTCAATGAATTTCCAACCCTTGAAGAGCTTGCTACACGAATGGGACTTGCTCCTGAAGGCATTGCCAGAATGTTGCAGCGTCTGATGAGGGATGGATACATTACGATAGATGAGCATCGGGACGAAGAACGGGATATTCAGTATGAACGTTATGACCTGCACGGCTTGTATGCCAAGCTTGCGATGTGTACAGCGGAAGATGCAGCTCATGCCCGGTCAGAACAACAAAAAGCCAATACTTCACGTCCAGATTCGAACAGTGTTCAAAAAGAAGAGGAAGAGCGAAATATGTTCTCTATTTTTGAAAAAGAATTTGGTCGTCCTCTCTCGCCAATGGAGTGTGAAACGATATCCAGCTGGCTGGATCAGGATCGCTATCAGGAAGAACTTATTCTGATGGCTTTGAAGGAAGCGGTATTTGCAGGAAAAGTGCATTTCAGGTACATCGACCGAATTTTGCTGGAGTGGAGCAGGAATCGTGTTAAAAATGTACAGGATGCCAAAGCGTATACGCAACGTTTCCGCAATGGCGGACGTTAAATTAAATAAACAGGCCAGAATTCATTCTGTGCCTGTTTTTTGATATTATTTTGCTCCATAATATACTTCTTATTAGCTTTATATAAATCTATAACTTCAATACCCCAAGGGAGACTAATTATAAAAAGTTAATAAAAATTGCAGGGGTCAGTTGACCAGTCGTCGTCTATAGAATTGGAGAGGAGGGGAGAGTTATTGACGAAGCGCTCGTAATTGAACAAATCCGTCAAGGGGATGCATCTCAAATGCGTGTTCTGATCGACAAATACAGTCAGCATGTCTATCATGTGGCGTATTCTGTCTTACGTAACGATCAGGATGCACAGGATGCCGCTCAGGAGGCGTTCATTCAGATTTATAAATCTCTCCCCGACTATCGATCCGAAGGGTTTAAGACGTGGATTACACGGATTGCTTTTCACAAGGCTATTGATGCCAAACGCAAGCTGGGCAGACGGAGTGCTGAAGATCTGGGCGGAGATGAAATGGTAGTTAATCTGCCTGGACGGGATGAAGACGTTTTAGCCCGTGTCATTCGTGAAGAACGGCAGGAGAAACTTCGTGAGCGGATTAATCAGCTGCCTGCCCAGCACCGGGATATTATTACCGCTTATTATCTGAGCGAGAAAAATTATGAGCAAATTGCCCATGAGGCTCAGGTTGCTGTAAAAACGGTTGAATCAAGGTTATACCGGGCTAGACAGTGGATTCGAAATCATTGGAAGGAGGAAGAGTGGCGTGAGTAAAAAAGAAATGTATACCATCCAGCAATGGACGGATTATATCGAAGGCCGAATCAGCGGCAAACAGGCGATTCTGATGGAGCAGTTTCTTCTGAATGAACCAGATGCAATGCAAGATTATCTTGAAGCTTTAGATATGGAGCGAAACTGCCCTGCATTACCGAATTCAGCGGATTTTACCGACTCCGTCATGAAGCGAATTGAGAGTATGGCGCCCGATGGCAAGACACGACATTCTAGAGGTGAACGAAACCGCCGATGGTTTGAACATAGAGTATTTCACTACGCTGTAGCAGCCTGTTTAACATTGATTTTTCTCTCTTCCGGACTGTTTGACAAGGTGGCTCCTTATCATAAATTCCAAGAAGGTGACACTTCAGGCTCATTTACCGAGAAATGGACTGAGGCAGCTACCTCATGGCTGGATAATTTCAAACCCAAACCTTGATTGGTTTCACATGGCCTGAATAGAAAGGATGACGACTGTGCATTCAGATCGTAATAAATTACTTGCATTTTTATTAAATCTGTTCCCTGGGCTTGGGTTCCTCTATTGGCGGCGA
This sequence comes from Paenibacillus cucumis (ex Kampfer et al. 2016), assembly GCF_019748695.1. Classification (NCBI taxonomy): domain Bacteria; kingdom Bacillati; phylum Bacillota; class Bacilli; order Caryophanales; family Paenibacillaceae; genus Paenibacillus; species Paenibacillus cucumis (ex Kampfer et al. 2016). Next base: position 79,139 of record NZ_JACLIC010000014.1, read on the forward strand.
ACGGCCCGAGCTGTAGTTTACCCGTTATTATTTTTTGGAACGGGCATTGGTTTTGTCATGCTGACCTATTTGGTCGGTGATAAGGATCTACTAGTCTTTGGATTATTAGGTGTGATCTTTATCTGGTGTCTCAGTATGCTAGACATGATTATTGTGTTGCTCTCTGCACCTTCCGTCCGAGAAATGCATTACAATGGACAAGGTATGCATTATGGTCATCCTGAACATCATCAAGGTTCAACCTATCCAGAGGGTGAGGGTTATGTTAGAGAACAAGGACCAATGGGGGCTATAAATCAGAACGACATGCATCGCCAGGGTGCTGAGGGTGAGCATGAATATGGCGGATTTCCTGGTGGGGCAACCTATACGGGACCTCACCCCATGTACCGTAAGGGAAGTGAAGGGGAGCGTTTTTTCACCATTTTGCTTTCATTTGTGCCTGGTCTTGGACATTTACATCTTGGATTGCTTCACCGGGGCTTATCCTTTTTGATCGCGTTTTTTGGTTCATTCGCCATGATGGTGTTCGTATCCGCCATTACAAACGAATCTATATTTTTGATGTTTTTGCTCATTCTGCCTGTAATCTGGGTGTACTGCATGTTCGATGCGGTCCAGCATGTACATCGCAAGCAGGCTGGTGAAGTGTTACAGGATCGAACGTTATTTGAAGAGCTCGAGACAGGCAGAATTATGGGCAAGCGCAGCAAAGTGCTGGCCACACTGCTCTCCGCTTTTCCGGGTGCGGGGCATATGTATCTCGGATTGCAAAAAAGGGGTCTGCAACTTATGTTTTTGTTCCTTGGTAGCATCTACATTCTGGACCTGCTTCGTTTATCTGTGTTCCTGTTTATGATTCCACTGATCTGGTTCTATAGCTTCTTTGACGGACTTCAATGCTCAAGTCGGTATGGACGTGAACCGCTTAATGATCAGCCGGTCTTCAAAGACTGGGTTCGACATCAGCGTTTTATCGGAATGGGAATCGCGGCTCTCGGTTTGTACTATTTAACGATCCGCCTGATTATTCCGCAATTAAACGAGATGTTTCCGAATGTGTTCCTGACGTATGAGATTCGTTCGTATTTGAACACGGTTATCGTTTCCTTTTTGCTCATCTTTGGTGGGTTAAAGTTGTTATTTGGAAAACAGCGTGAGTCTACTGCTGAGGCATCGATGGCCAATGCAAACCACACGAAGGATGATGAATTGGAAAGTCTCTTTTTATTCAAGGATCGAGATAAACGATGATTCGTTTACAAGAAACAGTATAAAAAGCAAAACACACCAGGACTGATCTCAAGCCGCTGGTGTGTTTTTTTAATAATCTATTTTTGTGCGCCTTTCAGCAAAAGCTGACGGTACATCACTTCGAACAAAAATTCAAAAGCTTCCAGATGACGTTTCGCCTCAAAAGCATCCTTACCCCACGCATAAATCCCGTGGTTACGCAGCAGAATTCCAGGAACATTAGCGTCTAGTGCACCCGGTACCAATTCAGCGATGGAAGGAATATGTGCGAAGTTGGGCAGAACAGGAACACGAATGGCTGCATTTTCTTCCCAAATGTTAAAGGCTTTGATCAATTCAATACCTTGAATCGGCACATGACCATCTTCACCGAAAAATTCGCTGATGAGGTTGTTAAACACCGTATGCACATGGAATACCGCGCCACAACCGGTTAAACGATAGATTTCACAGTGAATCAACGTTTCGGCGCTCGGCTTCAACGTAGTCGCTTCGATCGCTTTGCCTTCCTTATCAACAAAAAGGAAATCTTCCGGCGTACGCAGGGACTTGTCTTTGCCTGAGGCGGTCACCGCAAAATAAAATTGTTCCGGGTCGAATTCACCTACCCGCATTGAAAGGTTGCCACTTGTGCCTGGAAACCAGTTTCGGCTTGCGAACAATGCTTTGACATCCGCCAGTTCTTCCAGAACCTGACGTTTATGTTCCAGTGTAATCTTTTCAAAACCCATCTTTACAGCACTCCTTGTAATTGCTTCTGCTTCATATCTTCGATGATGTCATAAAAGGTCGTAAATGGCACATGATCTACACCAAGTTCTACACATTTGTCCGTCAGAATGGAGCGGGAGTAGACCAGATCAGCGATTTTAGCTCCTTCGAAGTCTGTTAGACTGTCTCCGATCAGAATCCGGTTATACTGTTCTTCCGGAAACGTACGAATTACGGTCGTTTTACACATCCCGCAGCCGTTGTTGCAAGGGGGCTGACAGGGATGCGGCCATTCAATGCGAATGTGTTCACCGGAGAAATCTGCACCGTTACAGTATACATGATCCTGCGGAATGTCGAAGGGGGCGAGTAAGGGCTCAATGAAGAAGTCCATGCCACCGCTGGTCACATTAAATTCGATGTCCTCACTGCGAACATACTCCAGAAATGCTTGGAATCCTTCACGAATGCCTGCTTGTCCAAGAACAAATTCAACAATTTCATCTTTTTGCGAGGAAGGCAAGAGAGCAAACATGGCTCCCACCCCTTCGCGAAGAGATATTTTTTGTTCAATCGTGTCTTTCATGATGGCATCGATGCCTGCTGGTTTGAAGTGTTTCATAATGGCGACAATGTTGTCTGAGAGCGTAATGGTTCCATCAAAATCACAGAAAATTGCTGTTTTCTTATCTGATCTCATCGTTCTCCACCCCACAGATCAAGTGCGCTTTTCAGCTCTGGGTGATCGGTAGCATATTCGGCTAGTGGAATGGAGCGCCCAGCGGCTTCAATGGCTTGCAGGAACGCACGTCCACCAGCTTCGGTTCCCATCGGATGTCCATGAATTCCGCCCCCGGCATTGACGATCACATCCTTGCCGAAGTCTCTCAGAATCATCGGAACAAGTCCTGGATGAATTCCTGCTGAAGGCACGGGCATACTTGTTCTTACAGGTAGATCAGATGTGAGCAATTGCTCAGTGATCGCCATATTTTCTTCCTTCGGCATCGTAACCGAACCGTAAGGTGAAGGGAAGAGCACGAGATCAGCACCGGCGAGACGCATCAACTGTCCCAATACAACAGACGCAGAAATACCGTAATGCGGTGATGGATACAAAGCACCGGCAAGTGCCGGGTGAGCCATGATTGGCACGTTAATGTCAGGATCACTGCTTAGTTCATGCAACACATCATAACCATAGGAGAGCACGTTGAAGAGTAACGCATTCGCACCTGCACTGATCGCACGTTCAGCTTGTTGTTTCAAACGGGAGGTAGGTCCCGTCAAATTGGTGGCGTACAGAAGTTTTTTGCCTGTTTCTTGGCGAGCCTGTTCGGCAGCCTTCATGCAGACCTCAACTCTTTTTTCAATCGGTGTAAGCTTGTTCTCAAACAGGATTTCATCGTCTTTGATCAGATCAACGCCCCCAAGAGCCTGACGGATAAACTGCTCCCGCAGTTCTTCTGCATTCAGTCCAATAACCGATTTGAAAATACTCATCAGCAAAGGACGATCATGAACTCCAAGCAGATCCCGCACACCGCTCAGCCCAAACTTCGGTCCCGGGAAAGCGCGCAAGAAGTTATCTGAAAATCCGAGATGATTCAGCTTGATGCGTCCGTCCATCGAGATTTTGCCAAAAACGGTGACAAGCAAAGCCGGGATATCTTGACTAAAGTTAATATCCGGGTATCCAATGGTGATATCTGCATAACGTTCTCCAGGTGCTAATCCTTCCGCTTCGTGTACCTCGACCTTGATCACTTCACCAAGATGTTTTTGCATGGCTTCCCGCTGCGCCTGAGGTAGCTCCGTCCAACTGCCCACGGTCATACCTATGGCAATCGATTGAGCTTTTTTGTGAAAATCGGCATGATCATCATGCAGACGATATGTGGCAGTGCACATGTTATTCATGTTTTAAATCTCCTTCCAACGCAGCTCCCATCTCGCGAGAACGTTCTGCACAGCGGCTCACGGCCGCAATGACATTTTCAAAGAAGTCCCCTTCATCCAACGTTTTCAGAGCTGCCTGTGTTGCACCTCCAGGCGAGGTTACATCACTGCGCAGTTTCATCGGTTCCATGCCCGTCTGTTGCACCATGCGCGCTGCACCAAGCACCGTCTGAACGGTTAGATCACGAGACTGTTGACCAGACAATCCGCCGCGGATTCCGGCTGCAATCATGGCTTCCATTAGGTAGTATACATAAGCAGGTCCGCTGCCGGAAATACCCGTAAGCACTTCGAGTTTGTCTTCTGGCACAATCGTTACGATGCCTACAGCTTCGAAAAGGGACATGACTGTACTACGCTGTTCATCGGTAATCTCCGCAGAGAAAGCAAGTCCAGTGGCACCAAGTCCAATGGTGCTGGAGGTGTTAGGCATCGTTCTTGCAATCGGCTGTTTGCGGCCAAGCAGGCTCTGCATCGTACGGATCGATAGTCCAGCTATAACGGATACGATTAGCTGGTTTGGGGACAACAGGGGTCCCAGTTCACGAAGCGCCGCAGCGGCATCTTTGGGCTTCATACACAGCACAATCACAGGGGAAGAGGAAAGGATATCCATTGATTTTGAGGCTGTTCCGGTATGCACGGCATAACGGGTGCTCAGTTCCTCCTGACGTTTCAAGTTGCTGCGATTCAGCATCGTAATATCCTGAGGACGAACGACAAGGCGGGAAATGAGCCCACGCACGATGGCTTCAGCCATCGCACCTGCTCCGTGGAAAGTAATCTTTTGTTGTAGTAGTGTCTGTTGCTCTTGGCTCATGTATATCGTTCCTCCTATATAACTGGTTGCTCAAAAATTATTGACGAATCTGACCATTGCCTGTAATCCGGTATTTACTTGACGTCAGTGCAGGTAGCCCCATTGGGCCCCGTGCATGCAACTTCTGTGTACTGATTCCAATCTCGGCACCGTATCCGAATTCGAATCCGTCGGTGAAACGAGTGGAAGCATTATGATAGACAGCCGCCGCATCGACTTCTTGCATAAACCGTTCTGCATGCGCGGCATCACGGGTCACAATGCATTCGGAATGCTTCGTTCCATAGTGTGCAATATGCTGCAAAGCTTCATCCAGATTTTCAACAACTCGGATGTTCAAAATATAATCGTTATACTCTGTTGCGTAATCTTCCTCTGTGGCCTGGGCCGCTGTCGGAACAAGGCGACGCACCGTTTCACAACCTTTTAGAACGACACTTGCTTCACGGAAGCGCTCAGCCAGAGTTGGCAGATGCTTTTCTGCATAGTTCGCATGTAGTAGCAAGGTTTCCATAGAGTTACATACCGAAGGGCGCTGTGCTTTGGCATTGATAGCAATATCGGTCGCCATGGCTTCGTCCGCTGATTCATCCACATAGGTATGACAGATGCCAGCACCCGTCTCAATGACCGGTACGGTTGCGTTCGCTACGACAGTGCGAATTAGTGAAGCACCACCACGTGGGATGATAACGTCCAGCAGTCCGTTCAGCTTGAGCATTTCGTCAACGGAAGCACGGTCTGCGTCTTCTACCAACTGAAGTGCATCTGCAGGCATTGCCGTAGTCGCCAGCGCTTGATGTAGCACCTCAACAATTTTTCGATTGGAGGAGAGAGCAGAAGAGCCACCGCGCAGAAGTACAGCATTGCCTGTTTTGAGACAAAGGCCTGCAGCGTCAACCGTCACGTTAGGACGAGCTTCATAAATAATGCCAATCAGGCCAATCGGAACTCTTGATTTTTCGATGTGCAGGCCATTCGGACGTGTAAAAGTTTCCAGCACTTCGCCCACAGGATCGGGTAATTCCGCGATCTGACGTAAGCCTTCAGCGATGCCTGTGATGCGCTCTTTATTCAGTGCCAGACGATCCAGCATGGATTCAGGAGTGCCTTGTTCTCTGCCGCGATCCAGATCTTCCACATTTGCAGTAATGATGGCATCCGCCGAAGCAATTAAGGCGTCAGCCATAGTGCGCAGTGCGGCGTTCTTCTGTTCCGTACTCAGCCGATTTAATTCGGTGACGACAGCTTTGGCTTTACTTGCTTTTTCTCTAACTTCACTCATCTTAAATCCTCCTCTAGTTCAGCTATTATTTCAAGGTAATCCATTCATCGCGATGAATCACTTCAAGTCTATGGATGCTGTTCAGCTGTTTCATGACCTCGCCGCTTGGCAGTCCCGCGATCTGACGAAGCTGATCATCATCGTAATTGACGATGCCACGTCCGAGTAGCGACTCATCGGGGCCAAGTACTTCGACCACATCGCCCGCATGGAATGTGCCCAGAACTCGCTTTACGCCTACGGGAAGCAGACTGTGTCCACCGTGAATGAGCGCTTCCTCAGCACCATGATCAACAACAACTGTCCCAAGGGGAGTGGACATGAAGCCAAGCCACTGTTTTTTGCGAGAGAGTGAAGCCAGCTTGGTCTCAAAATAAGTTCCTTTTCCGATTCCATCCAAAGCGAGTTGCATGTCCCCAGGTTCTTTCACACTGCCTACAAAAACAGGAACACCTCCGCGTGTGGCGACTTTGGCGGCATCCACCTTGGAGCGCATACCGCCTGTGCCTACAGCTGATCCCGAACCGCCGGCATATGCATATATCTCGGCTGTAATTTCAGGTACACGGTCGTATCGCTTTGCGGTAGGATCTTTACGTGGATCAGCGGTGTACAACCCATTCGTATCTGTAACGATGATCAGATGCTGTGCCTTGACCAGATTGGCAACCAGCGCAGATAACAGATCGTTATCACCGAATTTCAATTCGTCGACAGATACAGTATCATTTTCGTTAAAAATCGGAATGACCCCTTGCTTGAGCAGTTCCTCTACGGTCATACCCGCATTTCCCATGCGTTTACGGCTGTGGAAGTCGGTACGCGTCAGTAAGATTTGCGCTGTAGTAACGCGGTGCGCCGCAAAAGCCTGTTGATATGCCTGCATCAGCAAAGCCTGCCCAACCGCCGCAGCCGCTTGTTTCTCATGTAGTTGTTTGGGACGCTGAGGGTAACCGATCTCCCGGAATCCGGCAGCAACGGCACCAGAAGTGACGAGCAGAACTTCGTGGCCTTGAGCAACAAGCGAGGCCATTTCATCTGCGAAAAAGGATATCGCCTGGCGATCCAATCCGCCTTCTTCAGTGGTTAATGAGCTGCTTCCGATTTTAACGACAATACGTGAAGTCATGATTTCACTTCCTTAAACATAATTAATCAGTGATTGCGAAGCAGTCTGCTTAGGTACAAAAAAAACTCCCGTCCTTTGGTTAAAAAAGGACGAAAGTTCGTTACTTCCGCGGTACCACCTTTATTGATGATCATGATCAGATCATCCGGCTCATGCCCTGTAACAGAAGGCACTGTCCTGTACACAACAGGCCGCTCAGGGGTAGGTTTCGGAGAGAAGCCGCGGTAAATTCTTGCAGCCAGATGGAATTTACTCTCTGTGCGCAACTGATTCTCTCTTACTGGTCCCGTCATCACGTTTCGTTTACTATTTCTTATAACATACCATGGAAAGTTGGCATATGCAAAGAGATTGTAGCCATGTGTTCAGCTTTCACTTATTTGAAAAGATGAAGCTTCCCAATTCGCTCCGCCGCTTCACGCAGTCGTTGCTCATCACTCAGAAGACCTATGCGTACATAACCTTCTCCGTGGGAGCCAAAACCGATACCAGGCGCGACAGCAACCTTCGCTTCTCGTAGCAGAATTTCAGCCAAACCAGAGGATGTATATCCTTCCGGCACAGGCAACCATCCAAAGAATGAACCTTCCGGCTTGGACGCTTGCCAACCGATCGCGGAAAGCGCCTCGTAAAATGCATCACGACGAGATTCATATCGTCTGACCAGTGAAGTGACACAGTCCTGCGGGCCTGTAAGAGCTTCTGCAGCGGCAGCTTGGATACCGCCAAACAGGCTGACATATATATGATCCTGTAGCAGATTGATTTTAGAGATGATCTCCGCATTCCCCAGTGCAAACCCGACACGCCATCCTGCCATATTATATGTTTTGGAGAGGGTGTAGAACTCGATGCCTACCTCTTTGGCTCCTGGAGCTTGCAAGAAACTGACAGGACGGCGCCCGTCATATCCAATTGCACCATAAGCAAAATCACTGGCAACGACAATCTGATTCTGAATCGCAAATTCAACAGTGTCCTCGTAAAAGGATAGCGGAGCGGTGGCCGAGGTTGGGTTGTTGGGATAGTTCAGGAACATAAGCTTGGCCTTCTGCCGATCATCAGCGGAGATTGCTTCATAATCGGGTAGAAATGCATTGGATTTCAATAGAGGCATGAAGCTCATACGCGCCTGCGCGAGAGCAACGCCTGACCAATAGTCAGGATACCCTGGATCGGGAACGAGACATACATCCCCGGGATTCAATAAGACTTGAGGTAATTGAACCAGTCCGGTTTTGCCACCAAATAGAATAGCGACCTCGGTCTCGGGATCAAGATCAACGTTGTAATCTTCTTTGTAACGTTTGGCAACGGCCTCCTTCAGGAAGGCATACCCGCGGAACGGAGAATATTTATGATAAAGCGGATTTTCAGCCGATTGCTGTAAAGATTGAACAATATGTGGTGGAGTAGGGGTGTCAGGATTACCTTGCCCCAGATTAATGACATCATGACCGCTCGCAATCTCGCGGTTCACATTGTGAACAAGGGTTGCAAAAAATTGCGTTGGCAACTGTGACATGACATTTGCAGATGGGATTGGAAAGGCTGAAAGAGAAGATCTATGTTCTGAATTCGTCATCGTATATATCACTCCATGATGTTCATTTATGGCAAAACGTTCTCATTAATTTATCACGTCAATCCCGAGCTGTATAGAGGGAGATAGAAGTGAGGAAGAACATTTTTGTACAAAAGGGAAATGCAAAATTCAAGTTTATCCATTGAGATCAGAAAATCCATGAGTTAAGATATTTTACGATAATGATAATCAATATCATTTGAAAAAATTTGAGAGCACATCTAACAGGGGGAAAATAGAGATGCAAAGCAAGTTCCATAACAAGTTCCGAAATACGGCCCTTTTATTGACAGTCACGGCGTTGTCTGTACTTTTATTCGCATGTTCAAACGAGGCATCGACATCTGCACCAGCTTCAGAGAATCCAGGTAATATATCGGTTAATCAGGCAAGTAAAGACACGGAAACCGAAAAACAAACTTCTGCAGATGAGGATAACGTCGGACAGACAAGACAGTTCAAGGATTGGACAGGTCATACCGTGACTGTGCCTGTTACTCCTCAACGTGTAATCTATCATGGCGAAGTTACAGGGGATCTGGTCGCACTGGGCGTTATCCCGGTGGGCATACTTCGGCAGGAAGGCATGGTGTTTGACGAGCAGGTCGCGGATTCGGAAGATGTAGGATTTCCGTTTAGTGTAGAGAGGGCCGTTGGACTGAACCCGGATCTGATTATTTTTTCGAATAGTGATGAGGCACAGTATGATCAGATTTCAAAAGTCGCACCTACAGTAACCTTTGATTCATTCGCAACATTGGAGGAGCGCATGCGAACATTAGGCGACCTGTTAAACAAAAAAAAGGAGGCAGAGGACTGGATTACAGCGCATCAAACCGCAACAGAGCAAATGTGGAAAAAGCTTCATGATCATGGCCTAAAAGAAGGAGAGACAGCATCGGTGTTTACGATGTATCCGGGGAATCGTCTTTTTGTGATGGCTGGAGCCGGGTTACCTCAGTTGTTATATGGCAAGAATGGGATGGAACCAACACCTGAAATCCAGAAGTTATTGAATGAGGGAATGGGATTTGCGGAGATTTCTACGGAAAAAATGACAGAAATTGCTGGTGATCGGATATTTATCCTCGAACCAGTAACGGAAGATGCCAAGCAGTCCACCAAGGAATTGATGGACAGCGCAGTATGGAAAAACCTGCCCGCCGTTAAAGCTGGCAAGGTGTATCATTTTGATATTGTCAAAGCTTCGGGTGATGCGATGTCCAGAGAATGGTTATTGAAGGAGCTGCCCGAGCAGATGATTCAATGATAAAGTTCAAGGGAATCCGACAATCGAATCACCACCAAATGAAATCTTAAAATTTCAGGAACTCCATTGTAGATTTCAAATAAAATAAAATTCCCAAAAGCGATCAACTTTGGTTGAGCGCTTTTTTGATACGAATTATCTGTAAGGAGCTCATTACAAAATGATCTAGATATAAGAATAGTACTAGACTATAATGACTCCATAGAGTTTTTAATGATAATAATTCTCAGTAATGCTAGGAGATAAATGAACATGAAAACGTTGGATGTGAATCAAGATAAGTTATTTTTTTCGACATTCATGTTTCGGCTGGAGAATCTGGAGCGACGAATTGAACGATCTAATCAAATCATGCTGGAGGTGCAGTGTGATAAACATACATTTTTAATCTGTGAAGAAGGAGAAGGGCACTTGTACATCGGCCAGGAATACTGGCCTTTTACTGCGGGTTGTATCTATCCGATTTCTCTGGGCGAGGCATACCAGCTGGAACACAGGAATTCAAACCATTTGACTTATACGGTTATGGCATATGATGCTTTTCAGGTTTTGTCCGGCCTTCTCAAGTTGTATTCACCGCCTTTATTTAAGCAACGCGCTCAGTTCAACGATGCTACATATGAGTCTGTGAGTAGAGTGTTAGTCGAATTGTTTGCATCCCGAAATTATAAAAATGATGCGGAGTATTGCAATCTAAATGTGGGGTTTCAGCGATGGATGGAACGGATCATAACTCGTTATACCACAAAAGGTACTGATACAAATTCGGAGTCCAGGTTAACCCGGACTATTCAGTATATTGATGAGTGTTACAGAGATGAGATCACGGTCCATAAGCTTGCGAATATGGCTGGTGTTCGTCCTAAACTATACACGACAATGTTCAAGCAACGTACTGGTCAGAAACCGCTTGATTACATCAATCATGTTCGAATTCAGCATGCCAAAGATTGGTTACGCAAGACAGATGAGCCTTTACGTGATATCGCGAGCCGTGTCGGATTCAAAGATGAATATTATTTTAACAGACGTTTTCGCCAGATTACCGGACTATCTCCTCGTCAGTATGATAGATCTATTCAACAGCAGACCTTGGTTCAGGATTGGTTAGGACACGATGTACGTATTCCCGCTAATCCAGAGCGAGTGATCTATTATGGAGATACTGCGGGAGATTTGCGAGTATTAGATATCCATTTAATTGAGGATGAGGAGTATAATGCAGGCACTCCGATCAATGTTGAAAAGACGATTCGTTTGAAGCCGGATCTGATCATTATAGACAGTGAAGATGAGCATCAGTATGAGCAATTAACGCGCATTGCGCCTACGCTGGCTTACAATTCGCATGCGCCTCTTCATGAACGTTTGACGAGAGTAGGGGACTGGTTTGGCAGGCAGAAACAAGCCGAGCGATGGCTGAGTTCGTATGAAGAACGTACATTGCAGATGTGGGAGAAGATTAACAAAATAATTCATCTGGGAGAAACAGCCTCAGTACTCACATACCACCGGGGAGCTCGCTTGTTTGTGATGGGAAATATCGGACTTGCGCCATTATTATATCACCCATTTGGTTTCAGGCCTGTTCATAAGGTGCAGGAAGCTCTTGCAGCAGGCAGAGCATACAAAGAGATTTCGGCTGATACGGTTCAAGAATATGCTGGAGATCATCTGTTCCTCATGCTACCTCAGGAGCCAGATGCACGGCAGGCGACAGAGAAACTGATACAGAGTCCAGAGTGGAGAGCTCTTACGGCTGTAAGACAAGGGCGTGTGTATCCTTTGGAGGAACTGGCCTGGAATTCAGGTGATGCACAGATATGTGACCAGTTGCTGGAGAGGTTACCTGAACTGTTAGGTAGTCATCTGAGCTAATACGGTTGCGAATTTTCTAGGGATCAAGCTATGATATCAAGTATTACAGTTCGGAGGAGTGTTGGGTCATGACTGAACAAGGGGAAATGCGGGTTGTTTTGATTCAAGGGGATATTAAACTGGGAGATCCGGAAGCTAACCATCAACATATGCAGAGGTTGCTTGAACGCGCAGTGGAGCAATATCCGGATGCAAAGCTGGCCGTGCTTCCCGAAATGTGGAACACCGGATATGCTTTGCCGCAAATTCACGAGCTTGCTGACCCGGAAGGGAAGACGTCAAGAGAATGGCTGTCTGCTTTTGCGAGAAAACATCAAATCTCCATCGTAGGCGGTTCGATTGCCGAGAAGCGTGACGGACAGATCTACAATACGATGTATGCCTATAATGAGGAAGGAACAGAAGTATCACGGTATGATAAACTTCATTTGTTTCGTCTGATGGATGAAGAAAAATACTTGGAGCCGGGTGCACAGCCTGAAATGTTTGAACTCGGCAACGGTCTGACGGCGGGGGCATCGATCTGTTATGATATTCGGTTTCCAGAATTAGCTCGAACCCTCGCTCTGAATGGTGCACGTGCATTAATTGTGCCTGCTGAATGGCCTAATCCTCGTCTGCATCACTGGCGCACATTATTGACTGCTCGGGCTATCGAGAACCAGATGTATGTTATTGCGTGTAACCGCGTCGGCAAAGGGGGAGACACTGAATTTTTTGGACACTCCTTGATCATCGACCCTTGGGGAGAGATCGTAGCTGAAGGCGGTGAAGGCGAAGAGATTGTATCTGGAGTCATCCGCCCTGGTTTGGTTGACGAAGTCCGTGGACGTATCCCGGTGTTTGAGGATCGCAGACCAAGCATTTATTTTAGCGGGAAATAGTTTTTCTCTAAAAAAAATGGCATATGCTGTTTATCGCTCCAGGAGGCGGGTAATTATAACTATCCCGTCACCAAGGAGGATGATCAATCAATGGATAACCATGTGAAAGATACGCTCAGGAGACTGGAACAAGGCAACAGAAGGGTAGATCACTTGAGAGCATTCTTAGAGAATGGGACAGGAGGCTTGTCACCCCCTGAGAATTCGCAGGAAGAAGGCCGTGCCATGGATCAACAGAACAGGCTGACAAGTGATCGTAATCTGCGAAGGTAAAGGATAGAATCATGCTTGCGCAGAATAACTGAAGGTTATGTATTAAGATGATGTGAGACATGCTAGATAAGCTATGATATATATGCAATTATTTGAGACAAGACAAGTTAAATGGTATGACAGTGACAGTGAAATGAAGGTTGATGCGTGAATAGCGAGTGCTTACTTGCCATAATTTTATGTATTAACAAGCAACATTGTGCTGTAACAAAAGATGCTACATTGTTTGTGGGTCAGTTGTTCAGCTGGTCTGTAAACGAAAAAAAGCTGTCCCGTAGTCATTAGACTATGTGGACGGCTTTTTTGGTAAGAGCTTATAAGTGTTCTCGTCAACTTGTGATTACACAATGCAAATCATAAATCCACGAATTTGTTACAGCATCGGTTTAATCTGTTTTGGAAAGCTCGGCAACGGTTTGTCGAAAAGTCTGTATAAAAGCTTCGGCTGCCTTGGATAGGACGCGCCCTTGACGATAAGCGACGACAAGTGTACGACTTGGCGTTGGATCGGCAAGTGGGACATATACAGGCACGAACTCACTGCGGGGTGCACGGGCGATAAAACGGGGAACCAGAGTGATGCCCATGCCTGTTGCCACCAGAGATTGCAATGTTTCAATGTTGGTGCTCTCAAAAACCACCTGCGGGTCAAAACCGGCCTGTTCGCAGAGATCAAACGTCAGCTTGCGGAAGCCCTGTCCTTTTTTTAATACAACAAAGGGTTCATCCCGAAGCTCATCAATCCGCACAGGCTGCAGATGGCCCGGGGTTCCCCGATGAGCCAAAGGGTGGTTCGGCGGTACAGCCAAATCTATACGTTCCTCGCCAATCTTGACATAAGACAAACTGGACTCCTGCAAAGGTAGAGAGAGCAGGCTGAGGTCAGCTTTGCCGCTGGCTGTTAACTTTTCGAGTGTAATCCCGGAATCTTCTAATAAAGTTACTTCGATGTCGGGGTACGCTTGCTGAAAGGCTGGGAGCACATGCGGAAGCAGATGAGAACCGGTAATCGGCATACTGCCTACAACAACCTTTCCTTTGCGAAGCTGCGAGATATCCGACATTTCCTGACGCAACAGCTCCATGGCATCCACAATCTTTTGGGCCTGTTCAACAAAAGTAACTCCCGCGTGTGTCAGCTCAACAGTGCTGGTATTCCGCTGAAAAAGCAATACGCCAAGTTCCTTCTCCAGCTTGGACAGTTGCTGACTGAGTGAAGGCTGGGCAATATGTAATTTTTCTGCGGCTCTTGAGAAGTTCCGTTCAGCAGCAATCTGTAGTGTATATTGAAGTTGTCTGAATTCCATAATGATACGTCATTCCTTTCATTGATGCCGTTATTATAACATTAATGAGCACGGGTTCGTTATTCTTATCAGGGAAGCATGGCCCGGACAAGAATTCAAAAAGAGAAATTAAAGCATTGACAGGGCCAAGACATGCACGTAGTATAAGTTATACATGATAATGATAATTGTTATCAATTAAAACCTCTGTATTCTACAGTGGTTTATTGCTGTTTGTCTTATTATAGGTTAAACCTATCACATCTATAGATATTATATCTTGGAACAATGAAGGACGGGGTGATATATTTAGGTCATTCAAGAGCTTCACTTTTAGACAAAGATGCACGAAGCTCTTCCAAGGACCGAACTTATGATGAGGTGAAAATGATGAGTAAAAAAACGATGTTTGAGAAAATTTGGGAAAATCACGTAATTCATCAGGAAGAAGGAAAACCAAGCATTCTGTATATTGACCTTCATCTTGTGCACGAAGTAACATCTCCGCAAGCATTTGAAGGACTTCGTCTGAGCGGGCGTAAAGTTCGCCGTCCAGAGCTGACATTTGCAACGATGGATCACAACGTGCCAACGAAGGATCGTTTCAACATTACAGATCCGATCTCCAAACAGCAAATTGACACACTGTCTCAGAACTGCCGTGATTTCGGCGTGAAGTTGTACGATCTGGACACGATTGACCAAGGTGTAGTACACGTTATGGGACCTGAGCTGGGCCTGACTCATCCAGGTAAAACGATTGTATGCGGCGACAGCCACACATCTACTCACGGGGCATTTGGTGCACTTGCATTTGGTATCGGAACAAGTGAAGTGGAACACGTTATGGCAACACAATGTTTGCAGCAAGCAAAAGCAAAAACGATGGAAGTTCGTTTTGTCGGCAAACGTAACCCGGGTGTTACGGCGAAAGACATGATCCTTGCGGTCATTGCCAAGTACGGCACAGACTTTGCAACAGGTTATGTTATCGAGTATACAGGGGAATCCATCCGTGAACTGAGCATGGAAGAGCGTATGACTGTATGTAACATGTCCATTGAAGGTGGAGCAAGAGCAGGACTGATCGCTCCGGATGAAACAACGTTTGAATATCTGCGTGGACGCGAGTATGTTCCTACAGGTGCTAAGTTTGATGAAGCTGTTGCAGCATGGAAAGAGCTTGTGACGGATGAAGGTGCTGAGTTTGACCATGTCGTTGAAATTGATGTGGAATCACTGATCCCACAAGTAACCTGGGGTACTAGCCCAGGCATGGGAACCGATATTTCTTCCAAAGTTCCTGTACCAGCAGAACTGCCTACAGAAAATGAGCGTAAAGCGGCTGAAAAAGCGCTTGAATATATGGGACTTACACCTGGAACACCGATTGCAGAGATTCCGATTGATTATGTATTTATCGGTTCTTGTACGAATGGACGGATTGAAGATCTGCGTGCAGCGGCAAAAGTGGCCCAAGGTCACACCGTTTCCAGTAATGTAACTGCTATTGTTGTACCAGGCTCCGGACGTGTTAAAATCCAGGCGGAAGAAGAAGGTTTGGACAAAATTTTCACTGAAGCTGGTTTTGAATGGCGTGACGCAGGATGCAGTATGTGCCTTGCGATGAATCCGGACGTACTGAAGCCGGGACAACGTTGTGCATCTACTTCCAACCGTAACTTTGAAGGGCGTCAAGGACGCGGAGGACGGACGCATCTGGTGTCACCAGCAATGGCGGCAGCGGCAGCGGTTAAAGGTCATTTTGTAGACGTACGTGACTGGAATTTCAAAACAGAAGCAGCGATCTAAGCGATAATCGCCAGAAGGGAGAACGGAACATATGGAAGCATTTCAAACACTGCAAGGCATCGTGGCACCGGTAGACCGGGTCAATGTAGATACAGACGCAATTATCCCGAAACAATTTTTGAAGCGGATTGAACGCACCGGATTTGGACAGTTTTTGTTCTACGAATGGCGTTTTGATGAAGAGGGAAACAACAATCCTTCCTTCGAAATGAACAAGCCTCGTTATGAAGGAGCATCAATTCTAATTTCTCGTGCTAATTTTGGTTGCGGGTCTTCCCGTGAGCATGCACCATGGGCAATTATGGATTATGGATTCCGTTGTGTCATTGCACCATCTTTTGCGGATATCTTCTATAACAACTGTTTCAAAAATGGAATTTTGCCGATTAAACTGTCCGAAGAGCAGGTAGAAGACTTGTTCCAGCGTACAGCAAAGCATGAAAATTATGAGATGAATGTGAATCTGGAAAATAAAACGATTACAGACGCACACGGATTGCATATCGATTTTGATCTGGACGAACACCGTCGTCAATTCCTGTTGCAAGGACTGGATGACATCGGTCTGACACTTCAACATGATGATGCGATTACTGCCTATGAAGAGCGCCATGCGGCTAAACTTTTTGGCTGAATAGAGTGATTAAACACCAAGCCTCCATCTGGACAAGGAATGTTCACGTTCCTTTGCTCAAGATGGAGGCTTCTTTAATTTGTTATTTTCCGACTAAATATGACAACGTTGTAACCGGATCACTAGACATTATCTGATAGACTGGATAGTAGATTATGGAAGGGTACATAGCGTAATACAGGTAGTGAATCAGGCCTCAAATCTACATAACTTAACTAGAATGGTGGATGACGAATGAAGAAATGGTCGGCAGCAGTCATTTTTTTTCTGTTCCTTTGTCTTTTCCCAGTGATGGCTCATGCAGACCGTGCGCCTTCGATCGTGCTTGATGGAGTCACCATTGACCAAAAAGTAGGAGCACCCGCAGAGAATATTGGGAAAACGGTCATGGTTCCGATTCGGATTGTATCCGAAAACCTGGGTTATGACGTGAAATGGGAACAGGCAACGCAAACGGTGCACGTTCAGCGAGGCAAAAGCTCCATCGAGATGACGGCTGGCAAAGATGCAGCTACGATTAATGGAAATGTCGTCAATCTGGATGCACCTCCCTTGATTAAACAGGGTACAACACTAGTACCTTTGCGTTTTGTAGGTGAGGGCATGGGACTACAGGTAGGATGGGACAATGGTACTAAAACGGTTAGCCTGTTTAGTATTCCACCTGTAGTAGATACGGAGCCTGACAGTGATCCGGTGGTGACTCCTGCCCCGGTTGGTTTGACGGAACTGCAAAGCATAAGTTACAGCGGAGACCGTTTAATCGTTGCGACAAATGGAAACATCAGCCCTAAAGTGTCTAGTATTAGCGGGCCTGAGCGGATTATTGTAGATCTGCCGAATACAACCTTTTCACAGACATTTGTACAGGGACAGGCTTCGAATCCGGACGGAAGTGGGCAAATCGATGTCATGGACTCATCTCTTGTTTCTAAAGTCCGATTTGCCATGTTCAGCCAGTCGCCATCGACGGTGCGAGTGGTTTTGGATCTAAATCAAAGTACAACAGCAAACTGGTCACTTGGAGAGAATAACGTGTTGCTCGTTGATCTCTCAGCTACGAATGGAACATCGGGTAGTCAGCCAGCCTTACCGGAGAATAACGGTAAAACAGTGATTGTTATTGACCCTGGACATGGTGGACGTCAGTCTGGCGCAGTCAGTGTATCAGGTGCTTACGAAAAAGATTTTAATCTAGCGGTAGGACTTAAAGTGAAGGCGCTTCTGGAACAGCATGCCAACATTCAGACCGTGATTACACGTCAGGATGATACAGAACTTTCCTTACAACAACGTGTGGATATAGCGAAGCTGAACCAGGCGAATCTGTTTGTGTCCATTCATGGAAACAAATTCACAACTCCGGTTCCAAACGGGATAGAAACATTGTACACACGAAAAGAAAGTAAAAGTTTAGCGGAAATCCTTCACAAGCACGTATTACCTGTTACAGGACTTAAAGATCGCGGCGTAAAAGTGGCGAGTCTGCACGTGACTCGGGAAACATCGATGCCGGCTGTACTCCTTGAATTGGGTTTTTTGAGCAATCCAACCGATGAAGCTCTGATGCTTACAGAGTCATATCAGGATCAGTGTGCTCAAGCGATTGTCGACGGAATTTTAGATTATTTGAGTTTGTAGAATGGGATTTTTCGTAAATATGCAGAGTAGGGAAGTCCGTTGTTTCAAGATGCATAATTGATAAATTAGGAAAAAATAAGACATTAAAATGTAAAAAAAGCTTGATCTGACAACGTTTTTTTTCTGTTATGTTGGAATATATTCGCAACTTTTGAGATTGGGAGACGTCTAATAGGTGTCTGGTAATGCCCAAGTGCGCAGTGAAAGTTGCAAGCCTACAACATGCGGCAAAAAAATATGAGATTGGTAGGGGTGAAGGATGAAGAAGTTCGGTTTTTTGGTACTGTTATTTGTCTTTGGGCTCGTTTTCCCGGGCTATAGTCATGCAGCAGCAGACACGAAAATTATCCTAGACGGGAATGAGATCGTACAGCCTTCGGATGCGAAAGCGGATAACATCAATGGTAAGGTGATGGTCCCGATTCGTACGGTTTCCGAAAGTTTGGGATACTCTGTCGATTGGAAACAACAGTCGCAAACGGTGACGATTAGCAAAGACAACACTGCCATGCAGATGATTGTTGGACAGAAGACGGCAACAGTGAACGGCAGTAACGTAGACCTGGATGCCCCGCCCCTCGTAAAAAATGGTACGACTTTAGTACCACTCCGTTTCATCGGAGAGCAAATGGGTCTTAAGGTGGGTTGGAACAACACCACGAAGACGGTAACATTAGTTACCCAGAATGCAGGTTCCGGAAACGGGACAACCACTCCCCCGAACTCTGGTAACGATGGCGGAGGATCGAGTCAGGAAGGTCTTGTACAAGTGAACGGCATTAGCTTTAGCGACAACCGTTTCATGATTGCTACAAGTGGAAGCACAAAGCCGAACGTATTTACGATGAACGGCCCGGATCGAATTGTAATTGATCTGCCAAATACGGCTTTTGCGGATTCGTTTAGTCAAGGTCAGGCGCTGGATAGCAATCAAAATGGTCAACTCGTTGTTAACGGTTATCCAGATGTGTCTCAAATTCGTTATTCCTTATATAGCAACAGTCCTTCTACCATTCGGTTTGTTATTGATCTGACTGGTGCCAAAGGGTACAGTGTGCAGAACGATTCAGGATTGCTCATCATTGATCTAAACAATCAAGGTAGCACACCTGCTCCGCCCGTTGGTGGGAATGGCAAGAAAGTTGTAGTCATCGATGCGGGGCACGGAGATCAAGACCCTGGAGCGATTGGTGTTACAGGCAAAAGAGAAAAAGATTTCAATCTTGCCATGGCATTAAAAGTGGAGGCACTTCTGAAAAAAGAGCCTCAGATCGATGTCGTATTAACACGTAGTGATGATACATTTCTCGCACTGAAAGAACGTGTGAAGGTTGCACAGAACATAAATGCAGATATCTTCATCTCCATTCATGCGAATAGCGGCCCTGTCGCGGCAACGGGGGTAGAAACTTTTTATTCCCGCTCGGTTAGTAAGGAACTGGCTAATATTATGCACAAGTATCTCGTGAAGTCTTCCGGTTTAAAAGACCGGGGAGTAAAAATGGCCAGTCTCCACGTAACCCGTGAAACAACGATGCCTGCGGTGCTGTTAGAGGGAGGATTCCTTAGCAACAAGAGTGATGAAGCTGTATTGTTTACGGAAAATTTCCAGAACAATGTAGCCAAAGGTATTGTTGCTGGGATCAAGGAGTATTTGGGAATTCAATAAGGGACAACCCTTATGCTGAGGAGGATGAGTTAGAATGAACAAAAAAATATGGATCGCAGCTTTGCTGGTAACGGTTATGGCCGTAGCTGCTGGATGTGGTAGTAAACCGACAGCTGCTCCAAACCAGACACAAGGTGCGGGATCAGAGACACAAACAGGGAACGGCGCTACAGAAGTGGACGGTCAGGTCATTACCGACCCTACGACGGCTGGTTCCGAGGATAACACAACACCATCTAACTCAGCGAACGGAAGCTCGGAGGGAACAACGTCTTCTGGTGGAGCTTCTTCTGGTGAAGTATCTACGGACAAACCTTCAACATCCGATAGCAAGGAGAAGAAGTCTATCGAAGTGTTTTATACCGATCCGGAGGAGCTGGAACTTCACAAAGCGTCAGCCGAAATTACGTTTGCATCGGAAGATGACAAATATAAAGAGGCTTTTGCTTCTTTGCAGCAAAGCAAAGATGAGAAGCTCGTTCCGCTATGGTCCAAGGATATTGAGCTGAAATCAGTTCAATTCAAGGATGGAGCACTGACACTGGATATTCATATGCCGGATACGGCACGTCTTGGTGCTGGTGGTGAATCGTTTGCCATCGATGCGTTGAAACAAACGTTCTTCCAGTTCGATGAGGTAAAATCACTTGATCTGCTGGTAGATGGTAAATCAACTGAAAGTTTGATGGGACATGTGGATCTTGAACATCCAATGACAAGATCCAATTAAGTTTTGCTTCAAGTGCGTTACCGTAGACTCACGGATTGAGGTCGTTTTTATATGAGAGAGGGGAATCATAGGTGACTTTTAAATATAACCATCCATCACACTCTAAAAAAGTAGTATCAGCCGTGCTTGCAGGCATGATGGCCCTTAGCGCGGGTGGAGCTGCTATGGCAGCAGACACAACAGAAACGGGACAGGGCCAAAATGCGGCAGTACAAAGTACGGCTGCACCAACAGGTTTGTTTAGTGATATCAAGGCTGGATACTGGGCTGAGAAACATGTATACAAGCTGGCGTATCAAGGTATTCTTCTCGGCAATAACGGCCTGTTTCGTCCAGGGGACGCGGTAACGCAACAAGAAGCGATAACGATGGCCATCCGTTTTATGAATACGGAATCGCAGTTGAACACGAGCACGGCTGCGGCATTACCGACAAATATGCAAGTAGGAAACTACTTTAAGCCATATGTTGCGCTTGCACTTCAATTGGGACTCGTGGATAAAACGGAAGAAGCATCATCTGATGTCTCCAAAACAACATGGGGACAAAAGCCGGCAACTCGTGAATGGATTACTAAACTATTAATCCGCTCGTTGAACAAAGATGCTGAAGCGAAAGCACAGAATAATCAGTCCACTGGATTTGCTGACAACGCAAATATTTCAGACAGTGCGAAAGGGTATGTAAATCTGGCTGTTAGTTTGGATCTGGCCAAAGGTTTGGAAAACAACAAGTTCAATCCGACAGGCTCTGTAACTCGTGCTCAGCTTGCGACATTTTTTAGTCGTGGTGAATCGTTGACGGATACGAAGTATCCGAATACTTCTACGGGTTATGTTACCGGATTGAAAGACGGGCAGATCACGCTACTAGTTGACGGTAAAACGGTTAACTATGTAGTGAACAGCAATACCCCGTACTTTACCAAAGATAGTGAAACACGCGCATCTGCATCGGATGTGAAACTATATACGAAAGTTCTTATCGTTGGTTCGGCAGGTGCAGCTTCCTATGTGGAGGTTGTTGATGCCAAGCAACAAATGGAGAGCGTAGAAGGTACGTTTGCGCGTGCATTGTCCGGGAACAAAATCGGTCTCTTTGTAGGCGAAAACTATGAAACATATACTTATGATGAGAATACTGCATTCATGGATCAGAACGGAAAAGCAATTAAATTGTCTGATATTACAGTGGACAGCATCATTGAAGTACAGCGCGAGACGTTCTCTGCTGACAAAAAAACAGTGGTGATCCGGGTTAAATCCGGTATTGTTAACAAGAGTGACAGCGGTGTAGTTGCGGAAGTGGTTACTTCCGGAAAAACGATCAAGCTCGTGAATGCTGCGGGGGCAACAGAGCAGTATACGTATACAGATAATCTAATTATTCGTTATCAAAACCGCATTTTGTCTTTGGCTGATTTGAAGGCAGGCAGCACTGTGAAATACACTGTCAAAGACAGTGTTCTGCAGACAATTGAGCTGAATCAGGGCGTAGAACAATCCGTTCGTGGAACATTAGTTGAGATCGGCGGCAACCAATCCACATTGATGTATAAACGTGATGGAGGTTCACTTGAAGCAAAATTGCTGAGCGAGAAACCGGAAGTGATTATTAATGGTATTCAAGATGCAACGCTGAATGACCTGATTACAGATGCGAACAATGGTGACAAGGTTGAATTAACATTAAACAGTGATGACCAGGTAACTCGCATTCAGGTGATTGGCCGGCAAATGGAGCCTCTGAACGGGGCTACAGTTGTATCCTATAACAGTAAGACCAAAGTGCTTACTGTACTGGATGCAAATAAAAAACCTTATGTATTCACACTGGATGAAAAAACAAAAATGGACTATAACACAGTCAAACCGACACTGGCAGGTCTGGAGTCCTTGCTCAATGACGGACGCAAACTGGATCTGACTTATGTGGGAACTCGTGCATTGTCTGTGAAGGTAATTTACAAATACGAAGGCACAATTAGTAATATTGATACAACAAACCGAAAAATCAGCTTGTTATCTGGCAACCAGACGATTACAGTTCCTTATACGACAGCAGCAGCGGTTGAAATGTATAACAAATCAACGGCTAGTCTGTCTGATTTGAAGGTAGGGGATAATGTTGCGGTTACCCTTGGAACAAATCAGGATGTAGCGCAGAAGATTGCATTGAAAACAGTTGCTCAATTCGAAGTGGTCTCCATGGAATCCAACGGTCGTGTTCGGGTAAAATCAGATCTGCTTACAAGTCAGTTTTATGTGGATCAAGCGGTATTGACTGGCGAAAGTGGTCAATCCATTACACCTTCCCAGTTGACTGCAGGCAATTTGATTAATGTAACGTTTGAAGGAGTTACACCGAAGGCTGTTCAAGTGGTTAAACGTACGCTGGCTGAGGTTACTGCAGTGGATGCAACTTCGGTTACATTGAAACAGTTTAATGGTGCGACAGATAAAGTATCTGTGAGTGGACCTGTTAAAGTTGTTAAAACCGGTTCGACATTAACATCTTTGACTAACCTCACGGTTGGCGACCGTGTGGAAATGACTAAAGATACAGATAATTCCACACGTTTCAGAGTGCTTACTGTCATGAGTAAACAGTTCTGGTCTTATGATGGAGTGGGTAACCAGATTTTGGTTAAACGCGAAACAACATCAGACATGAACTACCGTTTTGCACTGGGATCTAATGTATTTGTTCACCAGGGTGACAATACTTTAAGCGTGCAATCTCTCAGAGATAATGATAATATTGTATTGTATCTCCTGAACAACGTCGTGATGGAGATTCAAAAACAGTAATCGTTTCTTTTTCGAGGATCAAAAGAATGACCGTCTTGATACGGGATCTTTCCCGCATCAAGACGTTTTTTTTGCAAGCTTTTTGGATCCCCGCCAAGCTACTTGGCTGAAGCTTGAAGTAAGGCTCTACAGTGTGGAGCAGACTTGTGGGAGGTAGCCCTTCATGAATGCAGCGACGGTAAGACATATACTCGAAACCATGGAAGCCATGTTTCCTGATGCACATTGCGAGTTAAATCACAGCAATGCATTTGAACTAACGGTAGCGGTCCTTTTATCTGCGCAGTGCACAGACGAAACGGTGAACAAGGTCACTGCAGATTTGTTTCAAAAGTACAAAAGCCCGGCCGATTATCTAATGGTTCCTCTTGAAGAGCTGGAGCAGGATATTCGCCGAATTGGATTGTACCGAAACAAGGCCAAGCATATCCAGAACATGTGCCGAATTTTAATAGAGCAGTATGGCGGCGATGTACCGCAGGAACATGATCAGCTTGTCACCCTGCCAGGTGTCGGACGTAAAACCGCGAATGTTGTCGTTTCAAATGCGTTTGGAGTACCGGCGATCGCTGTAGATACTCATGTTGAACGTGTGTCGAAGAGACTGGGGCTCGCGGGTTGGGATGACTCCGTACTTGAAGTCGAGAAGAAACTGATGAAGCGCGTACCTCGGGATGAGTGGACAATAACTCATCACCGGTTTATATTTTTTGGACGCTACCATTGCAAGGCTCAAACTCCCCAATGCCATATCTGTCCGCTCTTAGACATATGCAGGGAAGGGAAAAAACGTATGAAAACGTCCCAGATCAGGAAAGATAAGGAACGTGTCACCACCCGAAAACGAAAATTAAATTCATAAGCAGAAAAGGATGAATAACGATGAAATGCATTTCCGTGTACACTGACAATTTTGAAGCCTTCTCCGATATTTTTGAACAAATCGTTGAACAGGAAATGGCGGAGAATGAAGAAAAAGAAGTTGAAGGCATTACTGTGAGTCACTCTGGTGACGTGCCTGAGCATTATCTGGAGCGTATGTCTACAAAGCCTGAGGTTGTGGTAATGAGAGACAAAGGCCGTGGCATTACCATTTTGCAACATGGTCAAGTTTTTGAAATCCTGTTGCCTACAATGGAAAACGCAGTATCTTAAGTTTTTGTTAACCTATGATCAGGAACCTGGTTGCATTGACATTGCCGAGAAGCGATCGTTAATGTAGCTGCTAGGCATGTCATGCAGCCAGTTACTTGATGATAAACATCCCTAATTAGTGTGGGAGTTAAAAGTATGACCTGTATAAAACCGACATGTCGGTTTTATTTTTTTATAGATACATAGTAACGGATTAACGTACCAAACAAACGTAAACGTGGAAATTAGCGTGATGAGTTGGTTCGAAAGAATTTTTTGCCATCATCGGGCGTGGCAAATCATCTCAAATTGAACTTATATTGATCTGGAATCCATCTACATGCAGATTCAAGTGAAATCGTTCAAATTCAAACATGATGATGTTAAACTATATGAAGATAAATCAGAGATTGACGTCGAAACGGATGTCAAATTAGAGGAGCCAGGAGGAAGGCCAGTCATGTCCAGAACAGATTACCCAGCAGAAATGGCCACACCTTTGTTACCGCTACGTGAAGCAATGAAGCAGTCAGGGGACCATACCGCTGTAGAGGCACTAACGGATTTAATCAGCAAGGCTGAAACGAAACATCTGACGATTGCGTTCTGTGGACATTTCTCGGCAGGCAAGTCGAGTTTGATCAACAGCTTGTGTGGCAAGCGAGTACTGCCATCAAGTCCGGTGCCAACCAGTGCCAATGTCGTCGCAATACGCAACGGCAAGCCGAGAGCACTTATTTATACTTCACCGAACGTAAGCGCTGACAATAAAGCAGGAACATTGGAAGTTTCACCAGAGGAGCTGGAGACGTATTGTAAAAATGGAGGGGCGTACAGTTCCATAGAAGTATGGGATCATATTCCTCTACTACAGGACGATGCTGTATTGCTGGACACGCCAGGTGTGGATTCGACGGATCGCGGACATAGCCTGGCTACGCATTCGGCACTACATCTGGCTGATGTTGTGTTCTATGTGATGGATTACAATCATGTTCAGTCGGAGACAAATCTTTCTTTTGCCAAAAGTTTGTCCGACTGGGGGAAGCCACTATTTTTAATTGTGAATCAGATCGACAAACATCGGGAACGGGAGCTTTCGTTTGATCAATATGTGGATGGAGTAGAGGCGATTTTTGCCGCATGGGAAGTCCGTTATGACGGTCTGTTATTCACTTCCTTGCGTGACCAGCAGCATCGATATAATCAGTGGGGTCAATTACCGGAACTGATTACTGAGCTGATGACCAAGAAAGAAGAGCTGATCTCTCACAGTTTAGCCAGTTCAGCCAGTCATATCACGGAGCAACATCTGAGACGGGAAGCCGGGATGAGAGAAGATGAAGAAACTGCACTGCTTGAACAAGTAGGAGGACAAGAAGGTATCGAACGTTTGGAGCGTGAGATTGCTCTACTGGATGAACAAGTCGCAGAGCTTCGAGCCAAACCGTCGCAAGTCCGTGAGAAATTCAGGGCAGAGGTGGATTCTTTGCTTGCTAACGCAAACCTGACCCCAGCGGATATCCGAACTTCGGCTGGTCATTATTTGGAGAGCCGCAAGCCGGGATTCCGGGTAGGTCTGCTCTTTTCAGGAGGCAAAACGGAACAGGAGAAACAGCGCCGGGCTTCGGAACTGGTGAGACTGCTTCAGGATCAGACTTCCAGTCAAGTGGAGGTTCATATTCGGACGATGCTCAGACAGCTAGGGGAAGCTTATCAGGTCTGGGATGCCGCGTGGGAGCAGGCACTTAACACAGAATTGCCTGTAATTAATGAAGAATTGCTTGAACTGAAACGAAGTGCGAGTGCAGAACTATCGCCTGAGTATGTCATGCAATTCAGCAAAGATGTCCGGGGCGAGATTGAGGCCCGGTACCGTAAGTCGGCCATGCTGCTGGCCGACCGCATCCTGGAAGCGCTGGCTGCGCAGGGCGAAGCCGCGCTCCAGGCGCTGGACGCCAGCCGCGCAGCGCTGCTGGCGCAATCCGCGGCGGCGGCGCGCTACACGGCGCTCCAGCGCGCCGCCGCCGAAGAGGCAGCAGGGCTGCGCAGCCTGCTGCCTCCTGCGGGCCCCCTCCCCTCCGGGCTATTGCCGGAGGTGAAGGGCCCGCACGTGCCCGCGCCTGAACCGGGCGAAGCTCCCGGTTCGCAGGCGGGCACGTCCGCGTCTGTGGCGGCGCAGCCACAGACGCAGGCCCCTGCGCCGCCGCGCGTAGCAGCGGCGCAGGGCGCACCGGCGGCGGCTGGCGCGGAACGCCGCCGGCGCCTGGACGCAGCAGCGGCACGGCTGGAAGCTGCTGCTGCGCTGGTGGAGCCGTACCCCGCCATGGGGTCGGCGGTACGGGATTTGCGTGCACGCGCGGCTTCGCTTGCGGGTGGCACGTTCACGCTCGCGCTGTTCGGTGCGTTCAGCGCGGGCAAATCCTCCTTCGCCAACGCATTGCTGGGCGAAGCGGTCCTCCCGGTATCGCCGCATCCAACGACAGCGGCGATCAACCGTATTATGGCTCCGGCCGGTGGCATGGAGCATGGTACTGCCCGGGTCCGCATGAAGACCCGGGAGGCCTTCCAGGAGGACCTTGCCTATTCCTTCCGTCTGCTTGGTCTTGGAGAGCCGGGCACGGAATGGCAAAAGCGGGTGCAATCACTCACGCCTCAGGATGTACACCCAGCAGGGCGTCCGCATTACAGCTTCTTACAGGCCGCTGCGGCTGGCTGGGAGGAAACAGCGGATCAACTTGGGCAAGATGTGCTGGTGGACTTGAACGGATATCGCCATTTTGTAGCCAATGAGAAGAAATCTTGTTTTGTAGATTCCATTGACCTGTATTACAGCTGTGACGTGACTGAACAAGGAATAGTGCTTGTGGATACACCTGGAGCAGATTCAGTCAATGCCCGGCATACAGGCGTAACGTTTAATTATATGAAAAATGCAGATGCCTTGATTTTTGTAACCTATTATAATCACGCCTTCTCCCAGGGAGACCGGCAGTTCCTGAATCAACTTGGGCGAGTGAAAGATAGCTCGGCGATGGATCAGATGTTCTTTGTCGTTAATGCGAGTGATTTATCTTCCTCGGAAGAAGAATTGGAACAAGTGCTCGATCATGTAGGGACAGAACTGCGGAAAAACGGGATTCGCTCACCACGTCTTTTCCCAGTATCCAGCATGCTTGCGATGGAAGGTAAAATGGATGGAAACGTTGATCGATTGCAACAATCGGGTTTTATGCGTTTCGAAGAAGAGTTTAATCAATTTGCAGGCAAGGAATTGGCTGATCTCGCAGTTGGTGGAGCCTCCGAAGAGCTGGCGCGTGTCATTCAGCGGTTAAAGCAACGTGCAGAGGATGCGGCACAGGGGGAAGAAACACTGCGTCAGCGGCGAGATGAACTGGGCACGATATCGGAGCAGTCACGCTTGCGGATTGAGCGATTAGCGCAGCGATCAATGAAGGATGAACTGTCACAGGAAACGAATGAATTGCTTTTCCATGTCAGACAGCGTTTAGCCTTCCGATTGGGTCAGTTTATGGCAGAGGCGTTTCATCCATCCGTATTACGTGAAGATCAGGGCAACTTGAAAACGGCGTTCGCAGCTTGCGGCCGGGAGCTGTTGCGTATGATCGGCATTGAGCTTGAGCAGGAATTGCTCGCCACAACACTGCGATTGGAGCAGACTGGTCATGCTTGGGTTGGCAAGCAAGTAACTGAATGTATTAATGAAGTGAAGCAGCTGACAGGCGGTATCGACTTGTCCTTAACCTTGGATGAAAAGTGGAGTACCCCTGTGCTGGATGAAATTCGGCTAGAAGAACCGTCGGGCTGGAAAAACTACTGGAGTTACTTCCGGAATCCGAAGCAGTTCTTTGAAGGAGAAGGGCGTCAGCGCCTTCAGGAGGCACTTGAGCCGGTGCTCAAACAGATGATGATTGAAGTGCTTCCAGCCTCAGAACAGAAACTGGTGCAATTTTATGATACACAGGTTCATCAATCGGTGCAGCATCACTCTCGTCAGCTCACCGAAAGGCTGGAAGAAGCCGTTACGGGCATACAGGATACCCTTGCAAGTGGAATCCAGGCTGAGCAATGGGTGGCCTTGTCCGAACAGCTTGAACAAATGCAGGAATAGATGGTCATGGGGGTTGCATCACCGTGTGAAACTTCTGATAAGTGATACTCTATATTGCCACAAGGTTGGTTGATCAAATCTGCAAATATTTTGGAAACGTTTGTAAAATAATTGATTTCTTCCATAACCCAGTGAAAATGTTGCAAAAAAGCGTCAAAAAAGGCTCCCGCCGCAAAGGCATATAGGGAGCCTTTTTTTGGCATGAACAACCTGAAATATAGAGAATATTCAAACATTTGATTGAAAGTCGGCTATTGGCATCCGTTAATGCGATAATTAGCTGAAAGTCGCCTGAATATGGTCTATTATTCGCTTTGCCGCGAATGAGGGACGGTGATAAACTTCATAAATGTTCATATCATTTCAAGCAACATTAGAGGAGGAGACACATGGATGTTCTCAGGCAACTGCAAACCTATTTTTGGGAGAAGCGAACGTATTTATTGGTATCGATCTTGTTTCTCGCCTTAGCGACCGCACTAGGATTAGTCTATCCGAACCTGCTTCGAATTTTGATCGATGACGTTATTGTGCCACGTAATTTTGAAGACGTTCCCATGCTTGCCCTGACGGTGTTAGGTGTTGTTATTTTGAAAGCAGGCATGCAATTTTTACACGGTTTCTTTGGCGGACGTCTAGGCAATTATTTGGCGTATCGTTTACGTAATGCCTGTTATGAAAAACTTCAATTTTTATCCTTCCGTTATTATGATACGGCCAAAACAGGTGATCTGATGTCCCGCCTCACGGGAGATTTGGAGGCCATCCGTAACTTTATCGGATTTGGTTTCGCCCAGATTCTTAACATGGTTCTTATGGTCGTATTCGGTGCAATTATGATGATGACGATGAGCTGGAAGTTAACGCTGCTGACACTCGTCTGCATCCCTCTGCTTGCCTTCGTTGCGCTTCGATTCGAATCCAGAATTCATCCGGCATTTCAGGAAATGCGATTGGCATTAAGCTCGCTGACTACAGCGGTGCAAGAAAACATTACAGGTGTAAGAACGGTTAAATCGTTTGCACGTGAGCCTTATGAAGTGGAGAAGTTCTCCACACGAAACGAACGCTACAAAACGAATCAAATTCATGCTGCCACGTTGTGGAGCCGCTATTTTCCGATTATGGAGATTTTGGCTTCGGTAAGTGTCGTACTGCTGCTTGTGATCGGTGGCAGAATGGTAATCCAGCAAACCCTGACCTTGGGTCAACTTGTTGCCTTCTTCAGTTTGATCTGGTACATAATTGGTCCAATGTGGGGCCTCGGCTTTCACATTAACAACTACACTCAGTCCAAAGCTTCAGGTGAACGGGTGCTTGAGTTGCTGAACACCCCTGTGGATGTGCAAGAGACCGAAGACCCGGTTATTGTGGAGACAGATCAGGTGAAAGGTCATGTGACCTTTGAATCGGTAACGTTTGCTTATGGTAACAAAATGCCTGCTGTAACCGATATTAATTTTGATGCTCCGCCTGGTTCTGTAATCGGTTTCCTCGGAGGAACAGGATCAGGGAAATCTACGATTATCCAGCTTTTGATGCGTGCCTATAACGTGAACTCCGGTTCGATCAAGCTCGATGGCAGAAACATTAAAGATATGGGCATTCGTAGCTTGCGAAGTCAGATTGCTTCCGTGTTCCAGGAGACGTTCCTGTTCTCCTCTAGCATACGTAACAACATCTCCTACGGGTTGAAAAATGTGACGATGGAAGAGATTATCCGCGCCGCCAAGCTGGCGAAGGCTCATGACTTTATCATGGAGTTTCCCGAAGGATATGATACGGTCGTCGGTGAACGCGGTATGGGACTCTCCGGAGGACAGAAGCAGCGGATTGCTATTGCGCGGGCTTTGCTGAAAAATCCGAAGATTCTTGTCCTTGATGATGCCACAAGTGCCGTTGACATGGAAACCGAACATGAGATTCAGTCGGGCTTTCAAGAGGTTATGCGCGGCAGAACGACATTTATCATTGCCCACCGGATCTCTTCGCTGCGACATGCAGATGAGATTCTGGTGCTGGACGAAGGACGCGTGGTACAACGCGGCAAACATACGGAGTTAATTCAAGTACCTGGACCGTACCAGGATGTCTATAACATTCAATATGCAGACTACATTGCCCGCGGGAAGCGGGAGGCTGGGGAGCAGGTGAACTCATGAGCGCCGAAACAATAACAGATAGGCGAGAGGTTAAGGAACCCTCGAATAAAAAAATGAATGAACGATTTGTCTATCAGGATGATGAAGTGATCGAAAAACCGTTTAACTGGCAAGAGTTTGCACGATTGTTTGCTTACATGAAACCGTATGCGAGGCAGCTCCTGCCGTTTGTGATTCTAATGATGATTCTTGGAACGATTACGAAATTAGCCGTACCTTTTCTAATCAGTCTTGCAATCGATAGAGCTATTGCACCGCAGACCGGAGTACCTAGCATGACACTGCTGTATATTATCGCAGGTTCAATCCTGCTACTGTATCTCATCCAGTGGGCAGCTAACACATACCGTATTAAACTGACGAATATTATTGGGCAACGGGTGATTTACGATCTTCGCTCAGACTTGTTCAAACATATTCAGAAGCTGTCCTTTAACTTTTTTGACAAAAGACCCGCAGGTTCCGTGCTTGTACGTGTAACGAATGACATCAATTCTTTACAGGATCTGTTCACGAATGGTGCGGTTAACGTCATGATCGACTGCGTGCAGCTACTTGGTATCATCGTCATTCTCCTGTTGATTAACTGGAAACTCGGTCTTGCTGTAATCATTACGGTACCGATTATGTTCATTATATCTACGAAATTGCGGGTGCTGATTCGCCGGGCGTGGCAGGATGTGCGTATGAAGAACTCTCGGATTAACTCTCACCTCAATGAATCCATTCAAGGAATTCGGGTTACGCAGGCGTACACTCAAGAAAAAGAAAATATGAAATACTTCGACAACATGAATATGTCCAGCAAAAAGTCGTGGGACAAAGCATCAGCAATGAACCAGGGATTTGGTCCTTTGATTGAAATTACAGGTGGTTTCGGGACGTTAATTCTGTTCTGGTACGGCGCACATCTCATTCAAAATGAAATGTTGACCGTGGGTTTGCTCGTGGCTTTCGCCAACTATGTCGGCAACTTCTGGGACCCAATTAACCGTTTGGGACAGATGTACAATCAGTTGCTGGTTGCCATGGCATCTTCTGAACGAATTTTCGAGTTTATGGATGAAGAGCCGAATATCGCTGACAAACCAGGTGCCAAGCCGCTTCCTTCTATTAAAGGGGATATCGTATTCGATAATGTCGTATTTGAGTACGAAAAGGGAAGACAGGCGCTGAAAGGCATTAGCTTCAAGGCGGCGGCAGGGCAATCCATCGCACTTGTCGGTCATACAGGCTCGGGTAAAAGTACAATCATCAATCTGATTAGCCGTTTCTATGACATCACGGGCGGCCGCCTGACCATCGATGGACATGACGTGCGTGATGTGACGGTGGAAAGCCTGCGTAGTCAGATCAGCATTGTGCTGCAGGATACATTCATTTTCTCGGGCACGATCCGGGACAATATCCGTTTTGGACGGCTGGATGCGACGAACGAAGAGGTGGAAGAAGCGGCGAAGGCTGTTAACGCGCACGAGTTTATCATGAAGCTTCCGGGTGGATATGATACCGAAGTGGAAGAGAGAGGTAATGTGTTGTCGATGGGACAACGGCAACTGTTATCTTTTGCCCGGGCATTGCTCGCTGATCCGCGCATCTTGATTCTGGATGAAGCTACAGCCAGCATTGACACGGAAACGGAGTTGAAAATTCAGGAAGCCCTCAAAGTATTACTTCAGGGGCGAACGTCCTTTATGGTGGCTCACCGCCTCTCCACCATTCGTAATGCCGATCATATTATTGTGCTGGATCATGGGGAGATCAAGGAAGAGGGCAACCATGAACGGCTTATCCAGAAACAAGGAGTTTACAACGGTCTGATTGAAGCACAGTATCGGTTTTTGTAATAAACATAGCGAGTAACGCAGGTTTACAGACACTTCAGCTTATTTTGTTTGGGTGATCCTTTCATCGGACGGTCGTGATGAGAACACTGAGACAAAGGCTGAAGTGTTTTTTTGAATATAATCATTGGGCATTCCTGGATCAACTTGAGTTCAAGATGAATCGTTTTTATTGTTCAAAAATGAATAACGAAATTATGTTATATTTTAAATAATTGAAGGAAGCACAATAGAGATATGTGGAGGAAAATATGCAGATGAAAGCCACCGATGAGGCTAATTTATATACATTTTTTGATCAGTTAGATCAGCTGCATTTCAAGTTGGTTGAATTGGAGTCAGCAGTTACAAATCATTCTGAATCAAACTGGCGTCTCGGAAAACACTTTCTGGATCGTTATCTGTTACTATTTATTACTGATGGTGAAGGATGGCTTACGGTGGACGGTCAGTTTATTGAACTTCGGAGCGGAGCAGTATATCTAGGTCTGCCTGGACAACTGATTGAAGCAGAGCTTAGGGGAAAAGAAGCAGGAGGACTCTATCAGATCAGATTTAACGTTTTTTTAGGCGAACAGTCAAATTCAAACGTAGTATCCGCTTTGGGGATGATGAAGCAAGTGTGTACGCAGACGAATGGTCGTGTGATTCAATGTAGCTCACCGGTTGCCGTGAATTTGTTATGTCAGGAAATCGAGCAGCTGATCCGTGGGGAAGACAGGCTGCAGCATTTTTTAGGTCAGATTCGTTTTCAGGAGCTATTGTATAAGATTTTTAATGATATGGTTTATGTACAGTCCCACCAACCAGCATTACCTATTGAACAAGTTAGACATTATATCGAACAGCAGTATATGAAAAAAATAACGATCCAGGATTTGGCTGAGGTTGCACGAATGAGTTCTCGTCATTTCATGCGGTTGTTTAAGAAAATGTATGGCTGTAGCGCAATGGATTATTTGACAATATACCGGATCAAACAGGC
Organism: Paenibacillus cucumis (ex Kampfer et al. 2016); assembly: GCF_019748695.1. Classification (NCBI taxonomy): domain Bacteria; kingdom Bacillati; phylum Bacillota; class Bacilli; order Caryophanales; family Paenibacillaceae; genus Paenibacillus; species Paenibacillus cucumis (ex Kampfer et al. 2016). The sequence continues at coordinate 113,026 of NZ_JACLIC010000014.1, forward strand.
TCAGATCATGATGAGGAATGATCATAGTCCAAGGCTAAAGGAAATTGCAGCTTGCGTAGGGTTTCAAGACGAGATGTACTTCCGCCGAAAATTCAAGCAAATTACAGGTCTCCCGCCAGCAGCTTTTATACAAAATAGCAAGCAACGTATTGCTGCGGTTCACTCGCTTGGCATTGGAACATTACTGGCCCTCCAGATTATTCCTGCCGCTGCTCAAGCGAGTCATCCTTGGACAGCGTATTACAGACGAAAGTACCAAACAGATAAGGTAATACCTCTGATCGATAATGAGCATGGCTGTTTGCAGCAATTAGAAGCGATTCGTCCTGATTATATTGTCGCTGTTCGTGAAGAAATGTCTGAGAGTATGATGCAGCGTTTAAGTTCAATCGCACCTGTTTGTGTGTTAACTCAGTCGGAAGGAGATTGGCGGGATCATCTGAGAACGGTAGCTGAATTTATGAATCGGCCTGAGGCGGCTGAGGTGTGGCTCGAAAGATATGAACAAAAGGCTGACGTGATTAGATCAGAGCTATCGAGGAAGGTCCGTCAAGATCGGTTAATCGTGCTTCGTGTGCATGGTACGGAAATACAGGTTATGAATCCGCAAACCATCGCTTCGGTGTTTTATAACGATATGCAGTTAATGGCGCCAGAGGGTATCGAGTATATTTGGCACAAGCCGCATTTTAATATCGGTGATCTAGCGGAATTAACCATAGATAGGGCATTGCTTATTGTGAGTGAAGACGAGGAATCAAGACAGACGTGGGCAAAAATTCAAAAGTCAGAGGTATGGATGGCGACAAAAGCGGCTCAAAATGACTGCATCGATATGTTGATCCCTAGTGTTCTGCTGGATTATACGGCCTTTACCCATGAATTGATGCTGGATGAAGTGTTAAAGTTGTGGCGACATCGTCCATAAGATAAAGTCTGAATCGTCAATATCTTGGAACGCCGTTATTTAATATACTACTCCTATGTCTAATTGATAATGATAATTATTATTGATTGGTGCTTATCATATCTTTTCATATATAGGAGGTACATAAGAAGTGAAGTCAAAATTGTGGGTTCTTATAGGTGTCTTGTTAATGGTGTTATTACTGGGTGCATGTGGGAAGGCTGCTGGGCCAGACACTTCTGCTTCTGGAGAGAGCGAAAAAAGCTCATCCAGCGCCGCAACGAATACAACGAATGACAAAGGTGAAGTGAAAGTCGTACAGACCGAGATGGGCGAAATCACGATTCCCAAGTCTCCTAAGCGTGTGGTTGGGTTATCTGTTGTATATCCAGAGCTGTTATATTCACTCGGTATTGTTCCGGTAGCTGTTCAAAATTATCATGAGGACTTCCCTAAGTATTTGCAGGAGCCTTTCAAAAATACAATGAAGATGGGGATTGCGAAAACACCCAATTTTGAAGCGATCCTGGAGGCGAATCCGGACTTGATCATAGCACCTGCATGGTGGTCGAAGAAGGATTATGATCAGCTTTCAAGTATTGCACCGACGGTGCTTCTGCCAGAGCGTGAAGAATGGCCTGAAGAACTACAGGATATCGCTGCGGTTTTTGGCAAGGAAACAGAGGCCAAACAGGTTTTGGAAGATCTTAAGCAACATGAAAAAGAAGGAGCAGACAAGCTGCACAGCCTCATCGGTGATGAAACGGTGTTATATGCGCGAGTGATGGAGAAAGAGATTGTTTTGAATGGTCCCAATCTTTCTCGGGGTGCTTTTGTCCACAAACGGTTGGGTTTAAAACCTGTGAGCAATTTTCCAAAAGATGAAACCGGACTGTCCATTTCGATGGAAGTATTGCCAGAATACGATGCAGATCACCTGATTATCCAGCTTGATGATGAGGAAAATCCGGAAATTCAGAAGAAATATAAAGACATGATGAGTACATCCATTTGGAAAAACCTTAAGGCTGTTAAAAACAATCATGTGTATCTCGTAGGCGGCAAAGAGTGGTTCAATCTTGGAATGGCACCGATGTCAGATAATTATGCAATCGATGATCTTGTTGCTGCTTTTGAAGAGAAAAACAAATAAACATCTGGAAATGGCTTCGATACCTTGTGGTTAATATGAGCGGTGAACATAAGATAGGAGGTGTTAAGTCATGCATGATCAGGATATTTTTGATGTAACGATTATTGGCGGCGGTCCAGCAGGAATGTATGCGGCTTTTTATGCAGGCATGCGTGAAATGAAAGTGAAGCTGATTGAAGGAAAGTATCAGTTAGGTGGTTTTCTGCACACGTATTCTGATAAAACGATATGGGATGTGGGTGGACTACCACCAATGAAATGTACCAAGCTGATCGACTGGCTTGTTCAGCAAGCGGGTACTTTCGAACCGAATCTGGTGTTCGGCCAGAGTGTTGATGCAATAACCCGGCGGGACGATGGAGTAATTGCATTACACACACTTACAGGTGAGGTGCATTATACGAGGAGTGTCATTGTTGCCATTGGTCGGGGGATCGCCGAGGTGCAGAAGCTTGAACTGGACAGTGCACATCATTATGAACGGAGTAACTTGCATTATACGGTACAGAATCTGAACTATTTTGCTGGAAAAAAAGTATTAATCTCGGGCGGTGGCAATAGCGCTGTGGATTGGGCACTTGAACTTGCAGACTTGGCTGACACGGTAACCGTAGTTCATAGACAGGATGCTTTCCGTGCATTGGAGCATAATGTGAAACAGATGAAAAGCAGGACGAAGGTACTCACACCCTTTAAAATTGATCGCTTGTATGGCAATGGAGAATGTATACACCAAGTTGCCATATCCAATGTGGCTACAGGTGAAAACATAAAACTAGAAGTCGATGAGATCATCGTAAGCCATGGTTATACGAGTCAAGCAAGCAATCTTGCCCGCTGCGGTCTGGATATGGATGAAGGGATGATTGCCATGAACCAACGGGGTGAAACCAATATACCTGGTATTTTTACAGCAGGAGACTGTGCGATACGCGAAGGCAAAGTGCGTTTGATTGCAGGGGCTTTTAATGACGCGATTGTTGCGGTCAACAGTGCCAAAACATACGTTGAACCAACGGCAGCTGGAATGGCCTACGTTTCGTCCCATAATGAACTGTTTCGGGAGAAAAATCGTGATTTGGAGAAAAGTGACTCATTAAAAGGATGAATTATAAAACAGGAAAAATTAGGTTGTATGCTTCTTTAATTTTTATATCCTTAAAAATGGGAGGAATGGAAAGAGTATCGAATCCAAGAATGTAATTTGTAAAATTTGATCGAAAAAACACAAAAAATCTTGTAAAATTCACAAGAAAAATAGGGAGTACTCTTGCAATCTTTAACCAAAACCCCGAAAATAGAGAGACAGATATAGAAGATTTCTCTTTGGGAGGATTGGAAAGAACATGTGGGGTGCTCCTTTTTCGGCTCAAGCCAAAAAAATGCTGCTGCTAGGCAGCGGAGAATTGGGTAAAGAGGTCGTGATTGAGGCTGCACGTCTCGGTGTGGAAACGATCGCTGTTGATCGTTATGAGAACGCACCGGCCATGCAGGTCGCACATCGATCTTACTGCATCGACATGTTAAATGGCGATGCATTGAAACAATTGATCCGTAAGGAACAACCGCATTACATCGTACCTGAGATTGAAGCCATTGCTACTGAGGCATTGCTGGAACTTGAGGAAGAAGGCTTTTGTGTCGTGCCAACCGCCCTTGCCGCTCGTTTGACTATGGATCGCGAAGGCATTCGTCGTCTGGCGGCCGAACAATTGAATCTCCCTACAGCCGCTTATCTCTTTGCGGATAGTTTAGAACAGTTGCAAGAGGCTGTTCGTGAACTAGGTACACCTTGTGTTATCAAACCATTGATGAGTTCATCTGGTAAAGGCCAGAGTGTATGCCGTATACCGGATGATGCAGCAAACTGCTGGGACATAGCTCTTTCGGGAGCGAGAGGCAAGTCTGTTCGTGTTATCGTGGAAAGCTTTGTGAAGTTTGAGAGTGAAATTACGCTACTTACCGTCAGATCGGCATCAGGCACTGTATTTTGTCCACCGATCGGTCATATTCAAAAAGATGGGGATTATGTCGAATCATGGCAACCTCATGCGATGACATCGGAGCAGTGGAAGCAAGCTTGTCACATCGCAAAAACGGTTACGGATGAGCTCGGCGGGTACGGCCTTTTTGGCGTTGAACTCTTTCTCACAGCTGATGGAGTGGTATTTAGTGAAATCTCGCCACGTCCACATGATACAGGTATGGTCACGATGGTTACACAGGATAATTCAGAGTTCGCGCTTCACGTGCGTGCTATTCTTGGATTTCCCGTCACAGAAGTACATTTGCTGACACCAGGAGCCTCAGCCACGCTGAAGGCCGATGTCGAAACATCTGATTTCACCATAGGTGGAATTGAAGATGCACTTGCATTACCTCGTACTCAGGTTCGTGTGTTTGGCAAACCTGAAACGAAACAAGGACGCCGAATGGCTGTAGCCCTTAGTGCTGGAACAGATGTGGAAGAAGCTCGTAAAACAGCGGTTCAAGCCGCAAATATGCTGAAAGTGGAGGTAAATCATGTCCAATAATGTGGAGGCCCCTGTACTGATGATCCGAGAGTGTGAACTGCGAGATGCTGAAGCGGTAACAGGATTGATGCGAGAGGTCAGCTATCCGACAACCACCAATGTAATGAAAGAACGCATTGAAGGTTTGGAGAGCAATCCGAACGCGTGCATGCTCGTTGCCGAAGTGGATGAACAGATTATTGGTGTGATTGGCTTGCAATGTGTTCAAAGTCATGCCTATCCGGAACCTGCTGCCCAGATTACTTCGTTGATCGTAGGTCAGGAACATCGCGGTAGCGGAATTGGTCGCCGTTTAATGGCTCGTGCTGAAGACTGGGGCAAAAAGCAAGGTGGTAAGCAATTGTTTGTCACTGGGGCGAATCGTGAAGTAACTTCAACGACGTATTCCTTCTATGAGCATATTGGCTTCCAGAAAAAAGGCTATCGTTTCAGTAAAGTTCTTTTATAATAGATGAAACGGCATTCAGCAAGTGAAAACTTGACTGAGTGCCTTTTTTTTATATGGTGTGTACATCATTTTATTGAAAAGACACACTAGGAACTCCGTTATTTGTGACTTATAAGGCCGAGCGTACAGCCTATATATATAAACTGTCCAAGGTTGCTTTGAAACAATCAATAATGACAAAAAAGTCATTTTTCCAGTATTTACGGGTTCACAATCTCCTAATGAATTGATATACTCCTAGAGTAGACATTACAAAGTTGTAATAATTAATTCTAAGGAGATGAATGAATTTGAAGAAGAACTGGATGAAAAAAGTTGTGACAGGCAGTCTGACAGCTGCACTCGCCGTAGGGATTATGCTTCCTGCCTCCGCGTCTGCTGCAGATTCAACATATAAAGCAACGACGGTTACAACGTATAAAGTGGTCAATGCGGATAGCTTGAAAGCTTATATTGAGCAATGGCTGAAACAAAATGGATACAAAGTCTCGGAAGGTCAAACAGCTGAGCAACCAACAACGCAGCCTGTAACCAAGCCTGAACAACCAAGCACACCTGCGAAACCAGTACAAGAAGAAAAACCAGCTACGACTACACCAGCTAAAGATCCTTCAAGCACAGGTAATAACGGTGGCACACAAAGCACACAATCCGATTTTGCTACACAAGTGGTGAAACTTGTGAACGCTGAACGTGCCAAAGCAGGTCTTGGTGCATTGACATCCGACGCTCTTTTGGACAAGGTCGCTATGGCAAAAGTAAAAGATATGAGCAACAACAACTATTTTGATCATCAGTCCCCAACGTACGGTTCTCCGTTTGATATGATGAAACAGTTCGGAGTAACGTACAGCTACGCTGGTGAAAATATCGCTAAAGGGCAAAAAACACCTCAGGAAGTTGTAACAGCCTGGATGAACAGTGCGGGTCACCGTGCAAACATCCTGAGCAAAAACTTTACGCAAATTGGTGTAGGCTACTATAACGGATATTGGGCTCAAGAGTTTATCGGTAAATAAGAGTTGGAAATGAATAATATATAACTTATTTTATAATAAAAGAAGTCATATGTGCACATAGCCGAAAAGCTGTGTGTACTATGGCTTTTTTCCATTTTTTGAGTTGTGGAAATGGCTGCTTTCCGAATATAACAGCAAAATTTGCAAATTAACGACAGAAGACTTATGTTATTTAGAATAAGCAATATCTTGATGTGAAAGCCATTATAAATTATTTGTAACTGACTGGAGATGTGATGGATGAAAAAGAACAAAAATCTTGATTCAGCGCCTTGGATCTGGAGAAGTGTAAGCACGATATCCATAGTAGCAACACTGCTATTGATATTTGGATTTGCTTACGCCATAAAAGATGTTATTTTTCCGCAAGGGGATTCAACGTTAAATGAGGGACAGAAGGCTGCGGCTCCAGCTAAAGATGCTCAAAATGGGGGCAATAAAGCGATTGTAGAAGACGGCAAAATCCGAATGGCTGTCATTGGCGATTCCCTTGCAAGAGGCACGGGGGATGATGAAGGACTTGGATTTGTTAGACGGGCGGCTAATTTGCTCAAAGATGAGGGTCATGATGTACAGGTACTTAACAATCTGGGTGTAAACGGTCTACGAACAGATGCGTTGTTAAAAAAGCTGGATGAACAAGGGGTTCAATATGTTTTGCAACAATCCAACTTTATTTTACTCTCTATCGGTGCGAATGACCTGTTTCAAGGTGGACAGGTTCTTCAAGGTGAAGACCCGCCAACAGCCGAGAAACTGGCTGCCGCCTTGCCGGAAACATCCAAACGTCTACAGGAAATTTTGAAGAAAGTGAAAGAAATCAATCCGAATGCTCAGATTGCATATATCGGATTATATAATCCGTTTGGTAATGTGAAGGAACTGGAGAAGCCGGGCAACGCAGTTGTTGCGGCCTGGAATGACGCGGCGCTGTCTATCTTGAACAATGAAAATAACATGACACTTGTGCCAACCTTTGATCTGTTTGAGAATCATCTGGACGAGTATCTTTCATCTGATCACTTCCATCCGAATGGACAAGGTTATCAGCAGATGGCCGTTCGCATTGCACAGGAATATAAAGGGAATAAACCGGCAGAAGGGAGCGCGAAATAAATGGCAGAGAAGCAGTATGATTCCGTCTTGTCCGTACAACACCTAAAGAAAAAAATTGGACGGAAATGGATTATTAAAGACGTCACTTTTGATGTCAAACCTGGTGAAATTTTCGGTTTTTTGGGGCCGAATGGTGCGGGGAAAACGACAACGATTCGTATGCTGGTTGATCTGATTAAACCAACAGAAGGAAAAATTTCGGTCTGTGGTTACGACGTGAATCGTGATCCCGAACGAGCGCTCAAATATGTCGGTTCCATCGTGGAAAATCCTGAGGTATATACATATTTGACCGGGTGGGAAAACCTGGAGCACTTTGCCCGGATGCAACCAGGCGTTGATCATGACCGTATTCAGGAAGTGGTCAATATTGTGCGTCTGGATCAACGTATTCATGATAAAGTTAGAACCTATTCACTGGGTATGCGCCAGCGGCTCGGAATTGCCCAGGCATTACTTGGAAGACCACGGTTGTTGATTCTGGATGAACCAACGAATGGACTTGATCCCAAAGGGATTAAGGAGTTACGTGAATTTATCAAACAGCTTGCCAGTGAGGGGATGGCAGTGTTCGTCAGCAGTCACTTGTTAAGTGAAATTCAACTTCTCTGTGATCGGGTAGCCATAATCAGTACCGGCCGTGTGCTTGCAGTTGGTGGTGTGAATGAACTGATCGAAGACCATTCCAAGGTGGCGATATGGCATCTTACACCTTTTGATGCAGGCCGTCAGATTTTACTTGATAAGGGGATTACGCTGGTTAGCCGCCCAGGTGATGTCATGGATGATACGATTGTAGCAGGGCTTGGTGCGAATGCTGTTGTTGCCGAGATGCATGAAGAACGGATACCGGAGCTGGTACAGCAGATGGTTGAGGCAGGCATTCAGGTTGAGGGCGTACAACGGATTCAGCCTACACTTGAACAACTATTCTTAAAAATGACAGAAGGTGAATCCATTGAATAATATCATGCCGCTCATTCGTAATGAGACCATTAAAATGGTCAAGAAGAAACGCCTTTATATTATTTTTATCGTTCTGGCCATCCTTGTTCCGATGTTCACGTATGCACAGATGAAATCAGCTCAAAATAATCAAGACAAGTTCGGTGGTGACTGGAGGCTTGAATTACAACAGGCTATTACCGATAATCAGAACTCGCTGGGCAGTGATCGGGTTCCCGAGGAATACAAAAAGTACAGAACTGTCTATATCCAGCAGATGCAATACTATCTGGAAAATAACATTAATCCCAAAGAACCAGGCGGTGTGACGTTTACAAGGGAATTTATGAACAATGCCGTTGGATTGTTTATCCCGCTTTTGATTATGGCAATTGCTTCAGACCTGGTGTCAGGAGAACGGACAACAGGCACGATCAAAATGTTGCTGACTCGCCCCGTTAGACGGTGGAAAGTGCTTCTAAGCAAACTGATCACATTGATCATGTTTGTTTCGATCATCGTCGTTTCTGCTTATGTGATCTGTTACGGGATATCCGGGGCCGTTTTTGGTTACAAAGGTTTCGGCATGCCTGTCTTCACTGGATTCAAAGTGGTTGGCACCGAAGTGGATATGTCTGCCGTACATGCGGTAAGTCAATGGCAGTACATGCTGATGCAAGCAGGTTTGATCTGGTTTGTAAGTATCATCGTGGCTATGCTGGCGTTTATGGTATCGGTTCTTGTTCGCAGCACAGCGGCAAGTATCGTAATTATGATGGCTGCGCTGATCGCTGGAACGATTCTAACCAACATGGCAGCTTCGTGGGAAACGGCGAAGTATTTGTTTATGGTAAACCTGGAACTGCCTGATTATTTGTCCGGCGGATTGCCACCAATTGAAGGCATGAACCTTGGATTTTCCCTTATTGTGCTTAGTGTTTGGGGCGTTGCATCACTCATTGTATCATTCCTTGTCTTTACGAAACGGGATATCTTGAATTAAAATGGACAAGGATAAGAAAACATCTGTTTGCATTTCAGGCATTTTTGTAGTTTCAAGTTAAGAAGGGGGAGCATGAATGGTCGAGCAAATCGATATGTCGGCAGGTTCGACAGGCGGAGGACAGGGCGCCTCGGGCTACGACGCGGACGACATTCAAGTACTTGAAGGACTGGTAGCGGTTCGGAAAAGGCCGGGGATGTACATCGGCAGCACCAGTACTTCAGGTCTACATCATTTGGTATGGGAGATCGTAGACAACGCTGTCGATGAGCACCTAGCCAAATTCTGCTCCAAAATCGATATCACGCTGCATAAGGACGGTTCTATTACAGTTCAGGATAACGGAAGGGGAATTCCGACAGGTATACATAAAACAGGGATTCCCACTCCCCAGGTCGTGTTTACGATTTTGCACGCAGGCGGTAAGTTCGGTGGATCAGGATATAAAAAATCAGGTGGTCTGCACGGTGTAGGGGCTTCGGTCACCAACGCATTGTCAGAGTGGCTTGAAGTCGAAATTTTCCGTGATGGTAAGATCCATCGTCAACGTTTTGAATATTGGCAGGACAAAAAAGGCGTCGAACATGTAGGAGAACCCGTGACTGGTCTTGAAGTATTGGGTAATACCAATCGCACAGGCACCAAAGTTACGTTTAAACCGGATATTCGCGTTTTTCAGAATGGAATTCAGTTGAATTATGATACACTGGCAGAACGCCTTCAGGAGATTGCTTTCCTGAACTCGGGTCTGAAAATTGTGCTTAAGGACGAACGTTCAGGCAACCAAGATGAGTATATGTACGAGGGCGGCGCGAGCCAGTTTGTTGAGTTTTTGAACGAAAATAAAGATGTACTTCATGACGTTATACACTTCTACGCAGATAAGGACGATATCGAGGTAGAAGTGGCAATCCAGTATAATGCGGGTTATACAGAAACACTTGCTTCCTTTGTCAATTCGATCCCGACCCGTGGTGGGGGAACGCATGAGACCGGATTCAGGGCAGCCTATACCCGTGTAATGAACGACTACGCTCGGCGTACCAGCATGATCAAGGAAAAAGATAAAAATCTGGAAGGTAATGATCTGCGTGAAGGCATGATGGCGGTAATTAGCGTCAAAATGTCTGAAGTGGAATTTGTCGGTCAGACCAAAGATCAGCTCGGAAGTGCTTCTGCTCGAAGTGCAGTTGATTCAGTGGTCTCCGAAAATATTCAACGTTTTCTGGAAGAGAACCCGCAGGTTGCACAGACCTTGATTCGCAAAGCAGTGCAGGCGTCCAAAGCGAGAGAAGCCGCGCGGAAAGCCCGTGACGAGATGCGAACAGGGAAAAAGCGCAGTGAAAGTTCTAACTTGAATGGCAAGCTGACGCCTGCGCAATCGAAAGATTTTACACGCAATGAATTGTTTATTGTGGAAGGTGACTCTGCAGGTGGTTCAGCCAAGCAAGGACGGGATTCCAAAATACAGGCGATTCTGCCGTTAAAGGGTAAACCGTTGAATCCGGAAAAATCAAAGCTTGCGGATATTCTGAAAAACGAAGAGTATCGTGCAATTACAGCAGCAATTGGCGCAGGAATCGGAACGGAGTTTGCCGTAGAGGACAGCAATTATTCCAAAATCATTATCATGACGGATGCAGATACGGATGGCGCACATATCCAGGTGTTGCTACTTACGTTCTTTTACCGTTACATGAAACCGTTAATTGATGCAGGGAAAGTATATATTGCGCAACCGCCTTTATATAAACTCACTCGTAAATCCGGCAAAATGGCAACGGTAAGATATGCCTGGACGGACGAAGAACTTGCGAATTATATGAAAGAGTTCGGAAATAATGTCGAATTACAGCGTTATAAAGGACTTGGTGAGATGAACCCGGATCAACTGTGGGAAACAACGATGAACCCGGAGACACGCGCTATGTTGAAAGTGGAGATTGTGGATGCAGCCAAAGCAGAGCGTCGTGTATCTACATTGATGGGTGACAAAGTGGATCCACGCAAACGCTGGATTGTAGAGAATGTCGACTTTACAGAGTACGAAGAATAGAAGGTGCTTGGAATGAGTCTATCAGAACAATTTATGCCGGCCTTTCTTGAAGAGGTCGTTGGTGACCGTTTTGGTCGCTACTCCAAATATATTATTCAGGATCGAGCGATTCCCGATGTGCGGGATGGATTAAAGCCAGTACAGCGGCGTATTCTTTACGCCATGTACGACTCGGGCAATACACCGGAGAAGCCATATCGTAAATCTGCCAAAACGGTAGGAGACGTTATGGGTAATTATCACCCTCATGGTGACTCCTCGATCTATGAAGGTATGGTACGAATGGCACAGCCATGGAAAATGGGCCATATGCTTGTAGACGGACACGGTAACTGGGGCTCACAAGATGATGATCCGGCTGCAGCTATGCGTTATACAGAGGCTCGTTTATCATCCATTGCGATGGAGATGCTTCGTGATATTGAGAAACGCACCGTGTTGTTTAAAGATAACTTTGATAATACAGCCAAGGAACCGGTTGTGTTACCTTCCCGTTATCCCAACCTGCTGGTCAATGGGGTAAGCGGAATTTCTTCCGGTTTTGCAACCGAGATTCCACCGCATAATTTGCGTGAAACGATTGATGCTTGTATTGCTGTAATGGAGAAACCATCCATTGAACTGGACGAAATCATGATGTTCATCAAGGGCCCTGATTTTCCAACAGGCGGCTTAATTATGGGCGGCGACGGTATCCTGGATGCATATCGTACAGGTAAAGGACGAATCTACATACGTTCCAAAACCGAGATCGAAAATATGCGTGGCGGCAAGCAGCAGATCGTTATTACGGAGATTCCTTATCAGGTGGTTAAATCCCGTCTTGTTACGGCGATGGAAAATATCCGCCTGGAGAAAAAGGTTGAAGGTATCGCAGAAGTTCGGGATGAAAGTGGACGCGAAGGATTACGGATTGTTGTTGAGCTGAAAAAAGATGCGGATGCACAAGGGATTTTGGCTTATTTGCTGAAAAAAACCGACCTGCAAGTCACATACAACTTCAATATGGTCGCGATTGTGAACAAAGCGCCGCAGCAACTTGGTCTAAAAGCGATTCTGGAAGCTTATATTGCCCACCAACGCGAAGTAGTAACTTTCCGAACCAAGTATGAGCTGGAGAAAGCGGAAGACCGTGCTCATGTCCTGGAGGGGCTGGTGAAAGCCCTTAACATTTTGGATGAAGTAATCGCAGCGATTAAAGCTTCGAAGAATCGTCAAGATGCTCAAAACAATCTGATCTGGATGTTTGGGTTCACGGAACGTCAAGCGGATTCTATTCTCACTTTGCAATTGTATCGTTTGACGAATCTGGAGATTAATTCGTTGCAAAAAGAGCTGGATGATCTCATGAAGAAAATCTCACAGCTACGCTCGATTCTCGATAGTGATCGGAAGCTGATCGGGGTCATTCGTAAAGAACTGCTGGAGATCAAAGAGAAGTACGGAATTGAGCGCCGCTCCGCCATTCAGGGTGAAGTAGAGGAACTTAAGGTTAATCTCGAAGTATTGGTCAACGCAGAAGATGTATTTGTGACATTGTCCAAAGAAGGATATGTTAAACGTTCGAGCATGCAGTCCTTCACACGTTCTGGCGGTGAGCGAAGTGCTAGCGGTGTAAAAGAAGGAGATTATATCTCCCAGGTGCTTGAAGTAAATACATTGGAGAATTTGCTTGTCTTCACACAAAAAGGGCAATATTTCCTCCTGCCTGTGCATCAGGTGCCGGAGTTTAAGTGGAAAGATCCGGGTACCGCCATCGTTAATGTAATTCCTCTGGCGAAGGATGATCGGATCACCAGTGTACTGGCGATCAAATCGTTCGAGGAACCAGATCACAGTCTGGTATTTGTAACCCGCAAGGGACAGGTCAAACGAACTGAACTTAAGGAATACATTACAAAGCGCTCGGGTGCCGTAGCGGCATGCAAGGTTGCTAAGGATGATGAAGTGCTGTCCGTACATCTAAGTACGGGCGGGAAAGATATCATGCTGATTACCAAAGAAGCGATGGCGATTCGTTTCCGTGAAGATGAAGTGAATCCGATGGGACGTGTCTCTGGTGGTGTTCGTGGTATTCAATTGAAAGATACGGATGAAGTAGTCTCTGTGTTATGGGTAGAGGGAGATGAGGGAGAGGTAGCTGTATTGAGTGACCTCGGTTATGGTAAACGATCCTTGCTTCTGGACTATGCCCCGCAGAGCCGTGGTGGTAAAGGCGTGGTTACCTTTGAATTCAAGGAAGGTAAACGTGTTAAACCGAATGGTAGCCGTATTGCAGGTGCATTCTACTGTAAAGAGCAACGTCAGTTGACGGTGATGACCAAAGAGGGACAAGCCCGTACGATCTCATCCGAGAGCGTTCCTCTCACAGAACGTAAACACATCGGTAAATTACTTGTTCCTGTGGACAAACAGGACGAAATTACCGAGCTTATTCAGGATTTTAATGAGAATCAACCGGGGACAACCTCCTAAAAAAGATAAAAGACTCTTCGCTGGCAGTGCTGATTCTGTCGGGTGAAGAGTCTTTTTTTGTTGTTCTTGGGCGGATGAGAAGTGCATCATCAAGCGAAGTTTAACAACCTTCGTCGATTACAGTCGATCGCTGGGAAATTGAAAAAATGCAGCAGGAATGCGGCTTTGAAGCGCGAAAACTTAAGCAAATGAAATGATTATCCGTTGCAGGAGGAGTGATGTTCGATGTATAATTCCGATTTTGCTAAATGCTGGTCCAGATTAACCAAAGATTATAAACTGCATATGGATCAGGAATTAGCCCCTTCGTTAACAGAGGCACAGCTTGCGGTACTTGAGGTGCTCGAAGATCATGCAAAGATGAAACCATCTGATTTGATTCCATTTCTTGCGACAACACCTGCTGCCGTAACGATGTTATTGGATCGAATGGAGAAAAATGGCCTCATATGCAGAGTTCGTGATGATCAGGACAGGCGGATTGTGTGGGTTTCATTATCCGATAAGGGCAGAATGGAAACCACGCGTGGTATCACGATCCGCAATGAGTTTATGAATTCCGTACTGAGCAACATCTCGATGCACAATCAACAATTGCTTGTATATCTGCTTGGGAAAATGACTGCACCCAAAACGAATGCGCAAGAGCCTGCCTTAACGAGTTCAGGTTAAACGAGCAAAATCTGATCGTGAAATGAGTTTAGTAAATAATCTGATGATGTTAAAAAACAAAACGAATAATGCAATGATCATAAATAAGCATACTTCTGGTCATTAGGGCCAGGTGTATGCTTTTGTCTTTTTATTTTTTCTTGTTATTTGACACTTTTCTTATGTACAGCCAATAAGACTGAAACTCAATTCGTTATTGAGTATGGTTTGTAAAGAATACACATTGACAATTAAATCACTATATCGTAATATTACGTTATAACGTTTGAGGAGGAATCATTTTGGAGTTGCCTGCGTTCGATCGGAATCAATTAAAACAGTTTGACGAGCCAGCAGAGTTTCTTAAGGCGCTGTCTCATCCTGTACGTTTATGTATCGTCCGTGGTTTGATGCGCAAAAAAAAATGTAATGTTTCATATATGCAGGAATGTCTGGATCTCCCGCAGTCGACGGTGTCACAGCATCTGCAGAAGCTTCGCAGTGCGGGTATTGTTGCTACAGAGCGAAATGGCCTTGAAGTCAATTACGTACTGGCTGACTCACGCGCGGAGCAGTTAGTCATGATTTTATTTAAAGAGGATGGTTGCGAAGATGAATAAACCTAAAAAAGTGTTAATCGTGGGGGGCGTAGCAGGCGGTGCATCTGCTGCTGCACGCCTCCGTCGTCTAGACGAACATGCCGAGATTATTATGTTTGAAAAAGGCCCATATATCTCATTTGCCAATTGCGGATTGCCTTATTACATTGGAGGTACGATTGAAGAACGGGGGCGACTGCTCGTACAGACACCGAAGGGGATGGAGGATCGTTTCAATATCGATGTTCGTACACAAAGTGAGGTTATCGCTGTTGATCCAAGTAAACGAACCGTGCAGGTACGTAGTGCCGAGCGTGGTTTATACGAGGAAAACTATGATGAATTAATTTTGTCACCTGGTGCTCGTCCACTTGTGCCCGATCTGCCCGGCAAAGAGAATCCATTGATATATACCGTGAGGAACATTCCTGATATTGATCGAATCAAAGAACAAATAAGTTCTGATAACAACTGTACTTCGATTGTCATTGGCGGTGGGTTTATCGGTGTAGAGATGGCTGAAAATTTGAAGGAAGCTGGGCTGGATGTAACTTTGATTGAGGGGAATGATCAGCTGTTAACCCCGTTTGATCCGGAATTGGCAGCTATGCTAGCTCAAGAGATGGAGCAAAATGGAGTAAATCTTTTATTTTCACAGCGGGTTCAAGGCTTCCGTACGTTAGATCAAGGTATTGGTGTGGAATTGTCCGATGGCAAGATATTATCTGCAGATATGGTCATTCTGGCCATTGGGGTTATACCCGACACCTCATTTTTGCAGGGCAGTGGTCTAGCTCTTGGTTCTCGCGGACACATCATAGTCAATGACAAAATGGAGAGCAGTGTTCCGCATATTTATGCCGTGGGCGATGCCATCGAAGTGAAGGATTACATTCATGGCACGCAGACAGCAATTCCCCTTGCCGGTCCTGCCAACAAACAGGGACGCATCGTAGCGGATCAGATTGCCGGTCTTCCCACCACCTATAAAGGCACTCAGGGTACATCGATTATCAAAGTGTTTGGTTTGACAGGGGCATCTACGGGCACTAATGAAAAAACGCTGAAACGAATGCAGAAAAACTATCGAAGTGTTATCGTACACCCTGCATCTCATGCTTCCTATTATCCTGGTTCCAGTGCAGTTACGTTGAAATTACTCTTTGCTCCGGATGGGAAGATTCTAGGTGCACAAGCTGTGGGCTACGAAGGTGTGGACAAACGAATTGATGATATTGCAGTGGCGATTCACTTCGGGGGAAATGTACGAGATCTTACGGAACTGGAACTCAGTTATGCACCGCCATACTCTTCTGCAAAAGACCCGGTTAATATGGTCGGATATGCTGCCGAGAACATCTTGGACGAACGAGTGCATTCCTACACGTATGATCAACTTGCAGAACGTGACCCTGCCCAGTCCGTATTAGTGGATGTTCGGAGTGATCTGGAACACCGTAACGGTAACATTCCCGGGTCTCTATCCATTCCGGTGGATGAGCTTCGTCAGCGGCTCGGAGAGCTGGATGTAACCAAAGAGATCTGGGTTTATTGTCAGGTTGGGCTTCGGGGTTATACCGCTACACAAATTCTACGTCAGCATGGCTATCAGGTGAAGAATTTAAGCGGGGGTTACAAGACGTATCGTCAGGCACAATTCAAACCTGCAGGCGTAGAACCCCAAAAAGAGCAAGGGAGAATTTTGATGAATGGGAATGCAAATGAAAACAAAGGATCAGGAGAAGATGCATCTAGGGAACTCCATATTGATAATGAACTGAATGTATGTGGTTTGAGTTGCCCTGGCCCGCTAATCGAGGTTAAACAAAAAATGGATCAGTTGGCAGACGGACAGACCCTACGGATCAAAGCTTCAGATCCGGGATTTTATGAGGATGTCAAGGCTTGGGCAACCATGTCGGGGTCTGACGTTCTCAAGCTGGAGCGGGATAAGGGTGGGGTGATTGAGGCCGTTTTAGCCAAAAATACTTCTCCTGTCACAAGCGGTTCACAGCAACTTGAAAAAGCAAGTACCATGGTTGTATTCAGTGGTGAACTCGATAAGGCCATCGCTTCTTTCATTATTGCTAATGGAGCAGCAGCCAGTGGGCGGAAAGTTACGATGTTTTTCACCTTCTGGGGCTTAAACATGATTCGTAAACAAGAGATGCAGCAGGCACCTGTCAAAACAGGCATGGCCCGTATGTTTGATCTGATGTTGCCGAGCAACAGTCTGAAGCTGGGACTTTCCAAGATGAATATGTTTGGTGCAGGACCGAAGATGATCCGAGGGTTAATGAAAAAAAATAATGTCGCTTCGCTTGAACAACTTATGCAATCGGCTATCGCTCAAGGGGTTGAGATCGTAGCTTGTCAGATGTCGATGGATCTGATGGGCATACAACGTGAGGAATTGATCGATCAGGCTGTCATTGGCGGTGTGGGTTATTATCTCGGACAAGCGGATCAGGCAAATCATAATTTGTTTATCTAGAAAGTATATTGATTAAAAACGTAACCCGATCTTATTTTCCAACTTTTAAATGAATCAACCTAATTCAACCTCTATTTCACCTCAAGTGAAATGGAGGTTTTTTAGTTTTCATAATGACAAAACAATATTAAAGATCAAGATTATAACTGCATAATCTCATCGCTCAGGGAAAAGCTACAACCAAACTGATTAGTCGCAATTAGGCTAGCTTATATATTGTATATATCAAATAATATGTCTCCATATTATTTTCATGAAATCATATGTAAAGAGTTGACTATGTAAATATTTTTGTTATAATAAGTAATTGTTCCCCTGATATTTCGTGTACGAAATATTATATTCCATAAGTAAAAGGGTGAAACAATGACGGATACGTACGAAGTGTTTTACATTATCAATTCATTTCGACAAGTGAATCAGATGCTTTTCCGGGCATTCTGGAATGAAAACAAGGAGATCGAGCTCACTTCGATCCAGTTTATGGTGTTATCCATCCTTAAGGAGCGACCTGCACTTGGCATTAACGAGATTGCTGATCTGTGCCATATGGGTAGTAGTTCGATGAGCGCTGTAGTAGAACGTCTCGTGAAAGGCGAGTACATCGTACGGACACGATCTGATACAGATCGCCGTTCTGTGGTACTACAGATTACAGCCAAAGGGGAAAAGGCTCAACAGGAGACACAACAGCTCTGGATGGAGCGTGTATCACCTATACTGGATATTTCGAAGGAAGATCTAGAGCACCTGCTTCGCATTCATAGTCTGATGATTGAAAAGTTACAAGGAAGAGAGATGAACAACTTATGAGCACAACAACTGCTACAGCTCCGTCCTCTGCGATGGACAACATCAAGAAAGGTCCCATTGTAGCGGCCTTGTTAATT
Source organism: Paenibacillus cucumis (ex Kampfer et al. 2016) (assembly GCF_019748695.1). NCBI lineage: Bacteria > Bacillati > Bacillota > Bacilli > Caryophanales > Paenibacillaceae > Paenibacillus > Paenibacillus cucumis (ex Kampfer et al. 2016). Next base: position 131,316 of record NZ_JACLIC010000014.1, read on the forward strand.
GGTGCCTTTGTGGCATTTTTGAACCAGACCCTGATGAACGTGGCTCTTCCTAAAATTATGGAGGATCTCGGCATCGGGCCGAACAAAGCCCAGTGGCTTACGACGGGTTACATGCTTGTCAACGGGGTGTTAATCCCGGTTACGGCATACTTGATTGCCAAATTTTCAACACGGCAAATTTTTATAACAGCTATGACCTTATTTACGATCGGTACGCTAGTCTGCGGACTAAGTCCGAACTTCTCGATTCTTATGGTCGGCCGTGTTATTCAAGCTGCAGGTGCCGGTATTCTGATGCCGCTGATGACCGTTGTATTTCTGACGATTTTCCCGATTGAGAAGCGTGGACAGGCGATGGGTACGATGGGGATCGCGATGATCCTCGCACCAGCGATTGGGCCTACGTTATCCGGTTATATCGTCGAGCACTATTCCTGGAGATTGTTATTCTACATCATTCTGCCATTCTCCGTGATCGCGACAGCGATTGGTATTGCATTTGTCAAAAACGTAACACGTCAGTCCAAGCCGAAACTGGACTCTGTTGGCGTAATTCTATCCACACTCGGATTCGGTAGCTTGCTGTATGGTTTCAGTGATGCGGGTACAGACGGATGGGGAAGTGCTGTTGTCATCAGCTGCCTCGTCGTTGGCGCTATTTCCCTGATTCTGTTCGTTATTCGTCAGTTGACGACCGATCATCCGCTTTTGGAGTTCCGTATTTTCAAATACAACATGTATACCTTAACAACCATTATTAATATGCTTGTTACGATGGCTATGTTTGCAGGCATGATCTTGCTCCCAATCTTTCTGCAAAATATCCGTGGGTTCTCACCGATTGAATCCGGCTTGCTCATGATGCCAGGTGCCATCCTAATGGGAATTATGTCTCCGATTACAGGTCGCATCTTCGATAAAGTCGGTGCACGCTGGCTCTCCGTTACGGGTCTGGCTATTACAGCGGTTACCACATGGGGACTCAGCCGTTTGGCCATTGACACCACGTATGGATATATGATGTTTATCTACACTGCTCGTATGTTTGGTATGTCGATGCTGATGATGCCGATTCAGACGGCTGGTCTGAATCAGTTGCCTCAACGACTTAATGCACATGGTACAGCGATGTCGAACACACTGCGTACAGTGGCAGGTGCGATTGGTACAGCGATTCTCGTAACGATCATGAGTAGCAAGCTCAAGTCGCATCTGGCGGAAACGATGGCTACGGGTACAATTGACCCGAACAACAAAACAGCGGTGCTGGCTGCTACAGCAGATGCAACGATCTATGGTGTCAACTATGCCTTTACGGTAGCCACCTTTATGACAATTGCAGCGCTGATTATGGCTTTCTTCATTCAGAAAACCAAACCGGCTACCGAGCCGGTAAACGCAGAGAAAGAAAAAGCCAAAAAAGTAGCAACAGCTTAAAATTAGACTTGAAATCTATAACGAATAAATAAGAAAAAGAGAACTCTCAGGCTGCCAGTAGGACACATCTTCTACGGCAACGAGAGTTCTCTTTTTTTGTTTTACAGATGACATATCACTAAGCAAACGATAGAATATACTGTCATTCATTTTCATCTTTGATTGAAGTCACATCATGCAGCAGCCAATCTGGATCAGGTTCATAACCGAAACGTTGGAGATCAATGCTCCCATCCAGCTGGAATTCCACGCCTTCACTGACAAGCTCGGTTTCCTGCATCATGCGTGATTCTTCATCGGTTATGGCAATTTGTCCTTTCGCATTAACGACCCGGTGCCAGGGTAAGCGTTCCTTCCGGCTCATAGAGTGCAGAATACGAACGACCTGTCTTACCGCCCTTGGGCTCCCAGCGCAGGCTGCAATCTGTCCATACGTCATTACCTTTCCTTCAGGGATCGCAGCAATAATGGCGACAACCTGCTGTGTGAACGGGGTCATGAATATCGGCTCCTGTCTTAGAAGATTAAAATATTGAACGCAGATAGAAAGAGTTGTTATATGATTTTTCGATTAAAAAAGTGTCGCCCGGATGTAGCATCCGAACGACACGTTACAGGTGCAGAAAGCTACTGCTTCTAGTTGATCCAATCTGCTTATATGCAGTTTATATCTTCAATGTGAAAGCTTTTTCGTATATATCCATAGGCCATTCAGCCCAAGGAAATTCTCGTGCAGGCAGGGATTGCAGCACAACTTCCTCTTTGGTGACAGGATGGGGGAGAGCAGCAATGACAGACCATAACGCGATCTGTTGTCCCGGTTTGTTTATTTTGGCGCCATATTTCTGATCTCCGAATAGTGGACAGCCCGCTTCTTTCATCTGCACACGTATCTGATGGGAGCGACCCGTATGAAGCTCGATATGCACAAGGCTGTAACGATCAGTTTCTCCGACGACCTCGTAGTCTAGAACGGCATCTTTACCGCCAGGCGTACCTTTGGGTACAGCGGTTACGGTGTTTGTTTTGCTGTCTTTTAGCAGCGTGTGCTTCAACGTGCCCTGACGTGCTGGCAACTTGCCATGAACAACAGCTGCATAGATTTTACGGAAATGACGTCCACGCACGGTTTCGGACAATCGGGAAGCTGCTTTGGAGGTTTTGGCAAAGATCATGGCACCTCCAACCGGGCGATCCAGGCGATGCACCAGTCCCAGATATACATTGCCGGGTTTATTATAACGTTCTTTCAGATCCTGTTTGAGTAAAGTGAGCAGATCCGGATCACCGGAAGCATCTTCCTGCGTAAGGACATTCACTGGTTTTGTGATGCCTAACAGATGATTATCCTCATAAAGGATCTCGATATCTCCAGTTTTTTGCACATCATGAGACATAATCAGGACTCCCAGCGGCCCAAAATACCGCAAGGCAGATCAAGACCGCTGCGTGTAATCGGCAATCCGATTTCTCCGGCAGTAATCTCTCCACCATATTTGGCAGACATCGTCATCGTCAGCATGTTTCGTAATACCGTTGAAGAGATACCTGTGGTATAAGAGTTCACCAGCATAAACAACGGATTATCCGAAAGAATCGTCATACAGGATTTCAGGAAAGGATAGAGGTTTTCCTCCAGTTTCCATGTTTCACCGTTCGGGCCACGTCCATAAGAAGGAGGGTCCATAATAATCGCATCGTATTTGTTACCACGGCGCTGTTCGCGCTGTACAAATTTGAACACATCATCGGTGATGAAACGAACAGGTCGATCAGCAAGTCCGGACAATTGCACATTTTCTTTCGCCCATTGGACCATACCTTTCGCTGCATCACAGTGTACAACAGAAGCGCCAGCGTACGCGGCTGCTACGGTTGCTCCGCCAGTGTAGGCAAATAGATTCAAGACAGAGATGGGGCGTCCTGCATTCGAAATTTTATCCATCATCCAGCTCCAGTTGGCAGCTTGCTCCGGGAACAAGCCGGTGTGTTTGAAGCTTGTCGGTTTAATATGGAATTTCAGGTTTTCATATCCGATCGTCCAGCGTTCAGGAATGGGCTTTTTCATATCCCAGTTTCCGCCGCCAGAAGAGCTGCGGTGATAGTGACCGTGAGCTTGGCGCCATTCATGGGTTTCTTGTTCAAGTGGCCAGATGATCTGTGGGTCAGGTCTGCGCAAGATGACATCTCCCCAGCGTTCGAGCTTCTCGCCGCCTCCTGTATCAATTACTTCATAGTCTTTCCAGTTCTTAGCTACGTACATAGTGGTTTATCCATCCTTCAAAATTCATTTGGATACTATTGTACAACAAAAAAGGGGCTGTACGCCAGTTAGCCTCAGGGGATTAAGGCAATGTCCAGACGAATTTCGACATATCATAAAATGAAGATCTGAATAAAATTAATTTGACAATGATAATCATTATCACTTATGATTTTGATATTGCAATATGCAATCGACGCGAAACGTATTTTAAGGGAATTCAATCCATATAACGAAACCAAAGTGAGGGACAATAGATGGCTAAATGGTTAGTGGCGTACGCCAGTATGACAGGCAACACAGAAGAGATTGCGGAACTCATTGTGGAAGGCATTACAGCAAGTGGTCATGAAGCTGACTTGAAATCCGTAACCGACTTTAATGCCGCAGAAGTTTTGAATTATGAGGGCTTTATGATTGGTGTGTACACATGGGGAGATGGTGAACTGCCGGATGAATTTCTGGACTTCTATGAAGAACTGGATGAGCTTGATTTGCATGGAAAGAGAGCGGCTGTCTTCGGAAGCGGAGATACGTCCTATGAACAATTTTGCGGAGCAGTTGATCTAACAGCGGAGAAGCTGAAGGAACGTGGGGCGGAAGTATCACCAGAGATGTTGAAAATTGAATACAGTCCGCTGGAGCAGGAAAAAGAATCATGCCGGGATTTCGGCAGACGTTTTGTTACTGCTGGTGCGGAGATATCCTGATCGAAATGTTACAGCGTGATGCCTATACAGCAAAGGCTCAGGGGAGCGATGGGCTCCCTGAACGTTTGCTTGAGGACTATAAGCTGGAAGAGATGTTGCGTAGCCCGCACCGGTTTATCCGCCCTGAACCTTCGGCTGAGCAACGTCCAGCGCTACAATGGAGACATCGTGTGCAATATGCGGTGAGCCATGCCATTAATCATTTTTACAGTGTGGACCCTGACGTACGCAAAGAAATTCCGATTCAATATGTACTCGAAAAATGGTGGCCTAGAAAAGCGGACGGTTTTGATTCCGTTCTACATTACTGGGATGTAAAGCACAAAATGATTGATGAACTGTCCCTGGCCATTGCAGCGAATGATGACTTGAAGCGGCCTGCGATCTTGTTTGAACAATGGAAAACAGAAGTACCTTCTTTACAGATGTCTTTATCCGTCATCTTTCAGGCGGCTTGGCAGCCGGAAGGCTGGGATGCACTGCTTGTTCAGAAATATATGGTGGTCCATGATGCCAACGTTGTGGAAGCCTTTCAACATATGGTCAGTGTGTTTTGCTGGGAAGCATTTGGCAAGTTGCCAGGTATGATTGAAATTTACTGTCTGCTGGAAGGGCGGAAGATCAGGTACATACCAGGTCGCCAATCATTACAGCGTTCGATGGATTATATCCGTCTTGTTCGGGATAGCATTCCCAAAGCCGAGAAGCAAGAATCAGAGCACTTTACCTCAAAGGATAAGATCCGTGTGCATGAAGAAGTGGACCGTTGGAGAACGGAAGGGACGAAGCCACAAAAAACATGGTTGATGTGACACTCGAAGCTGTTGATAACACTTATTTCGGAGGAGGGAGTACAGGTGACGACGTTATTCAGGCAAGATATCGGTAATGGAAAAAGAAGAGCAGGAACATGTGAGTTCAGCTCCATGCCTGTACCTCAAGCTGTCATAAGAAAGTTGCTGGATGAAGCTGATCCATCATTATATGTTATGAGTTCAGCGCCCTGGCGTTTTATGCTGTTTTCCGGTGAAGGGCGACAGCTCTATATGGAAGCTGTAAGACAGAGCTATCCGCCTCATCTTGCAGATTCTCACGGGAGCTGGGCTGCGTATCAATACACGGAAGCGATCCCAGCTCATTTGGTGGTGGTTGCCCCCGGCAATTCTCCAGAGGATCATGTTTTGCCTGCGAAGGCATGGAGTAAACGATTCTCTATTCTGGCTGCTGAACAGGGGGTACACGCCGTCTGGAAGATGAATGATTATCAGCAACATCCCGTATTCATGAACTTGATGGGACTTACATCGAGCGAAAGGGTGCTCGGCGTATTTCACATCGGTTACGGTGAGCAGTGTGGATTACCCAGTGTGGCAACAGGTAGACCAGCTTCAGAACTCATGACGGTATATGACCATTTGGTGTGAAGGGCAACGAGCCTGACAGCTGCGTTGCCGGGGTGCGCTTACGGATATTTGATTCAGTGAATGTTACCGTGCAAGGTTTCCGAGGAACTGACGAACACGTTCTCGCTGAGAATGATCTTGAGAACTGGCTTTATATAAGCGATTTGAAACGGTAATGTTGTTACCAAAGAAAAATCGTTCAAACTGAGTCTGTCTGCCTCCAAATGAACCTGCACCAAGTTCCCAGATCAGGCGAAACAGTGCGTTTCGTTCTTTGGATTCCATGTCGGAGCCTTTGAGGTAGACGTTTAAAGAGTCAGCTGTTCCGGACTGGAAATCCTCTTCCTGTGGAACCATGATCATGCCGCTGGAACTGAGCAACTGCAATGTCTCGATCATTTCAGGATACAGTTTCGGATAGAGAAGATTGGCAGCCATAAGCGGTTTAGGCGCTGGCAGGATATATCCTCGTCCGTCCGGTATTGCGCCTGCCTCAGCAGCTAGAGCAAGTGCTTTTAAGGATTCAAGACCTGCGAGAACACGTGCAGTTTTTTCTAAAACATGCGCCTCGTTCGACAGATCAAGCGTATCGGTTAATAGTTGAATGGTGCCGAGCATAAATTCGGTTTTGGCAATATAACGACATAACACCTGATGCCCCGCATGGATATGGAAGTTACTGCCGCTGAAAAGAGTCGAAGACATCTGTTCATGACCTGCAAAAAAAATGCGGTTATGCGGCACAAGCACGTGGTCAAAGATGACGATATTGTCCATCTCCTCATATCTGGAGCTTAAGGGGTAATTGTAGTTGGATTCAGCTGCATACGTATCTCGGCAGATCAGAGTGATGCCAGGCAGATCATTAGGAACTGCAAACGAAAAAGCAAATGGATTTTCATCATCAAAAGGTGCAGGAGAAGGTGACGGATAGACAAAAATTTCATCTGAAGTAGCAGCCTGTGTGGCCATCATAAATGCACCGTTTATAATGAGTCCTTCATCAGTCCGATCAACAACCTTGGCAGCGATGGCATCTTCAGTAGCATCCATCTGTCCTGAAATTTTACTGGCATGTGGCTGAATAAAGGCATGGGATAGTGTGATGTCATGATCACGACAATAGGCGTAGTAATTTCTCAGATTTTCAGCATATTGTGGGGAAAGATCGTTCAACAAGTCGGCAGCGGTAAAAAACGCCATCATCGCTGTGTTCATGTAATCGGGTGAGCGTCCCAGAAAACCGTGATGAGTCTGAGCCCATATCGTCATCGCTTCACGGCGTTTGCGGAGATCGTTGACGCTGGTTGGAGGCAGGAAGGACATTCCTACAGGCTTTCCATCGGTAGGAGAAGGATACGTCATAAGTTCTGTAAGCTGAGGGTCATACTGCAGGTCATACATATTCATTTGAGTTTTCATCAAACCGGAGAAGGCGATGTGCTCGGAGCGTTTAGCAGTAAGCAGTTCTCCTTTATACCAGCAGGGTACGGTCTGGGCGTTAATTCGTTCACAATACTGCATGCCGGTTTTAGCGGGCATAGTTCTTCACCTCTTGGTCATGGTTCATGAGCACATTTATTTCTATCCTATACTACGTGAAGCTGTTGTCTAATGTGCTACGGACCATGGGGTGAAAAATTTGCATCGAGGGCTTGATAATAATTATCATTCTTGCTACAATAAACAAAGAAAAAGGAACCCGAGTGGGCTCCTTGGAATGAACTAGATCTTTTTATTTAACTTCAAACGTTTTGCAGTCTGTTTCAGCAGACTCGCTTGCTTCTTTGGAAGCGTGGCTCACGATGTAGATGGAAGAAGCATTACATTTGTTTTCTTGAGCCCAGTGACGACAGGAGTTTACTTCACACAATACGTCTTTTGCCATGATTGTTAACCTCACTTTTAGTTGGATTTACATTCGTTGGTATAAAGATCCGGATTCGCAAGTTGCCGCTTGAGAATCTGGAACAATTTTCACGCTCTCATGAATTTGGAGGGCTTTTTTGTGTTATACACAACGATGCACTTTCAGAATAGCAAATTTTGCTTTCCCATGCAACTGAATGGCGGCTCAGGAGACATACGGATGCAGATCAGGAGTCTAATCTTTGCAAAGAGGCATCTGTATGTTATTATTTAATAGTAAAAATTACGATTAATTAGCAAGCAGTCCGCAACAACAAAATCTTTAACAATAAATAACGACGATACGAATGACTATCTTTTTTGAAGGAGCTACATATACACATGAGTAAAATGAATCACGCAAACCGCATCCCTCGTGCAAAAGGAATCGATATGGCGGCATTCTACACGCCGAAGGAATGTAAACGAAAAGCACAACATATTGTCTTCTCGGAGGAAAATGAACGCATTGTCGAAGAGTTCATTACCATTCTGGGCATGAAAGAAAAGTTCAGGGAACATGATGTATCCATCCCTAATAAAATGGTCATGTTTGGCCCTCCCGGCACAGGAAAAACGTTAACCGCGTCATATCTGGCTCAGAGATTGGAACTGCCTCTTGTACTGGTCAGGCTGGATGCCCTTATTCACAGCCACTTGGGAGAAACGGGAAGTAACGTACGCAAGTTGTTTGAATATGCTCGCCTTAATCCTTGCGTATTGTTTCTTGATGAATTTGATGCCATTGGCCGGACAAGGGAAAGTAACGACGAGGTAAAAGAGATGGCCAGGGTGGTGAATACCCTTTTGCAATGTTTGGATGAATTCGAAGGGGACAGCATTCTGGTTGCTGCCACGAATCTGGAGACACAGCTTGATCATGCGATCTGGCGCCGATTTGATACCAAGATGACGTACGCGATGCCAGATGAAGATAGCCGCAGACTGTATATTAGCAAACTGGTTGGAACGTTTGAACAGGAGCACAAGCTGGAGGATTATATTTGTGAACGTCTGGCTGGCTGCAGCTATGCGGATGTGGAGCAGATTGTGTTAAAAGCAAAGCGTAAAGCTATTATTGGAAGCAGTGCTCTGCACAGGCAGTTGATCTCTGATGCGTACGAGGAATACAGACCCCGAGTGCTACAAGGGTAGAGGTGAAGTCAGTACCTGGGCGAATAACGAAAGCCCGGCTTCCTTTTTGTAAGGAATACCGGGCCTTTTTATTACAATGCTGATTTGGCTTTGACAGGTGAACGATAGGTTTTCTCTGGAATAGATGTTTCCTGCTGAGCAATCCAGCGTGGCAAGCTTAATCTAAACGTACTTCCATCTGGACTGCTGGAAACGAGGGTTAACGTACCACCTTGCTCCTGTGCAAGAAGACGGCTGTATGTTAAACCGAGACCCAAGCCACGATTACGGCGTTTTTTCAACTCTCCCCGATAGAATCGTTCGAATATGTTACGCTGATCCTCTATGGAAATTCCCGTGCCGTTGTCCTGCACATCGACATGTAACATGTCTTCCTCTACGCTTAAATGCATCTGGAAGAGGGCTTGTTGGCCAGGTATTGTGGCATGCAGTCCATTGTTAAGCAAATTTACAATAATCTGCTGGATCCGGAGTGCATCACCCATCACGTATAATGCGTCTGACGGCGCATGAAGCTGAACTTCTGGCATGTGTTCTTCATAGGCAATTTTCCATTGGTAAATGATCTCACCTACAAGCAACTTCAGGTTGGTACGTTCCTTACGAACAGCAACACTTCCGGCGGTCATGGCATTATAATCCAGCAGATCCGCAATCATTCGTTCCATGCGTTCTGATTCTTTCAGAGCAATATCCAGAAACTCTTTGCCTTCCTGCGGACTGACGACATCGTCGCGAACAGCCATCACCAATCCTTTGATCGAGGTGACAGGCGTTTTGAGCTCATGACTTACTCCCGCAAGAGAGAGTGCACGCCATTCTTCGAGTTGACGCAGACGGGTTGCCATATCCCCAAAAGAACCTACAAGTTCGTTCATTTCCCGTTCACGTGTTTTAATATCTAGGTTTACATCATAATTTCCACCGCGGATCTGTTCTGCCGCGTAAGCGACCTGACGAATCGGTCTAGATAGTTTGCTCGACAGGAGATAAATCGTGAACCAGCCGCAGAGAATAAGGCCTCCAAAAATCAATGCGACGAGCCAGACCGTTTCAGGACCGAAGGTGATAGATTGTTTGGATTGCATGACCCATACTTTTCCAATCGTTTGATTCCCGTCAGCAATATCTACCGTTACACCAGCATACTTGCTGTTACGCGGTTCAAGAAAATCATCGGACAGTCGGTAATAAACATCCTCTTGTTGCATTTTTGGCTGGGAGAAAATCAGTTTGTTGTTATTGTCGAGCACCATGACGCAAAAATAGTTATCGGTATTAAACAGCTTCTCCCGACTGCTTACGATCGTATTCAGATCAGGTGGTACCTGAAGCTTATGATCTTTCACGGTTACTCGATCAGCGATCTCCCATCCGAGTAGCTCAGCCGTTTTCAAACTTTTCTCAATCGATGTTGTTCGTATCCAGTACAGCGCACCCGCAGCAATTACAGAGAAGCCGATACATAAAATCAGAAAGTAACGTAGTGTCCAATGTGACAAAATAGATGTTGTTCGTTTGGGTTTGGTTGATGTCAGTTGGCGATCCAAAATTGATACCCCATTCCTCGCAACGTCCGGATTTCTCCTGTGTCTGTTGTCCAGTGAGAGAGTGCCTGACGCAGTCGTTTGATCGATAGATCTACAGCACGATCACTGCCCTCATAATCGAGTCCCCAGACTTGTTCAATCAGATGATCTCTAGTGAATGTGCGGTTGGGATACTCGGACAGAAAAATAAGAAGAGACAGGTCACGTGGTGTGAGTGCGACCTCCGCACCGTTAAGTAGCACTTGCTTAGCCGCAAGGTCAATGACCAGATTGCCAAAAGAACGCTTGTCCTGCCCTCCGGAAGTCCAGTGCGGGTTCCGCCGCAGTACAGCGTTCACACGTGCAACCACTTCTTCAGGTACAAACGGTTTGCTCATATAATCGTCAGCACCGGCATTCAGACCGTTAAGCCGATCTGTAATATCGTCCAGTGCAGTTAACATAATGACGGGACAAGCACTCTTTTCCCGAATAATTCGTAACAGATCCCATCCATCCATTCCGGGTAGCATAACATCGAGTAATACGATAGAAGGATTTTCGGAATCAAAAAGGGTTAAAGCAGTCTTGCCATCCGCTGCATGATGAACTTCAAATTCAGCTTTTCTCAGATAAGCAGCCAGAACGCGTGCGATTGCTTGCTCATCCTCTACGATGAGTACAGATTTCAAACAGGGTGTTCTCCTTTCACAGACAAGCTTGTGTACTGATTTTACATGAGGCGGGACATAAAGCCAATCCTGTTTTCACATTTTGAAAAAAAATGAAAAAGAATTTCATCTTGACTTCTTCCTGACACATTGGACTGTTACTATCCATATCAAGAGGTAACGAAACCATACTGTACTGGAGGAATAATAGAGATGAGTAAAAAGGCCAAAACGTGGATTATTACAGGGGTAGCAGCAGTAGCCATCATTGGTGGGGGCGGTTATTACTTTGCAAATAGTTACTTGGGTAACAATGTTGAGATTGAACAGGTGCTTCCGGCAAACGCGGCTGCATCCACTACAGCTGCAGATAGCGGCACGGGCAAAGCAGTGGAAAATAAAAAGGTTGGAGCAGACCAGCTGAACGGAGACTGGAATATCAGTCAGGGGTCGAAAGTATATTTCTCAGTAACCACTTCACAAGAAACCGTAAATTTTGTGGACGAGCAGGTTAGCGGGAAATGGACGATTAATGTGAATGACCCGGCCCAGTCGAAAGCAGAAGGAACAATCGAGGTAAACGGCATTGATTCCGGTAATGGCCAGCGGGACGAGCATGTGAAGAGTGCTGACTTCTTCGATATGGCTAAACATCCGCAAGCAACATTCAAAGCCACTTCATTTGAAGGTATGCCTTCCGAATGGACAGAAGGACAGACGGCTGATTTGAAAATGAAAGGCACACTTACCGTAAGAGGTATTGAAAAGGAAGTTACGTTTGATGCTAAAGCGGCTTATCAAAATAATGAAGTGCTGCTGTCCGGCACAACGATGGTTACATTTGAAGATTTTGGCATGAAAAATCCACACTCGGTTGTACTTTCTACTGAAAATGATATCCAGGTTCGTCTTGAATTGAAGCTGGCGAAATAATAGATGGATTTAAACTATTCTATTGAACTATTCTAGTAAACAATTCTATTAAACGATTTTAATATAGTAAGCCACTAAATCTGTTGTGTTCCGCCTCCGGGCGGGCAAGCAGATTTTTTGCTTTTGGTAAGCTTTTGCTGGAAAAAGAATACACCTGTTCATCTCCCTGACGCTGGAAAATAAGGATTACGCTAGGCTGGATTATGTTTAGAAAAGTCGACATTGTTAAAAAAACTGCTGTTTCCTTTGGATAATGCCGTGTTGCCGAGGATCATGAAGCGCTTACAATGAGGAAGATTCATGACATTCATTGATCCAAGCACAAATAAATACGAAAAGGGGAGATCAAGAGTGAATAAAAGGTACATAAGCGGCTGTCTTGTTTTGTTGTTGTTATTCTGTGATCTGGGTCTGATCGCAAGGCCCGCAGAGGCGGCAAAAAATAATGTGGCGCTGAACAAAACGGTAACGGTCAGTTCCGATGAAAAAAGATGGGGAGGCGATAAAACGCATCTGGTAGATGGGGATGCGAGCACCTATTGGAGTACAGAAACGGGAGTAACTGCTGAAAAACCGGAGTGGGTCATCATAGATCTGGGTGAAACGTACAATCTATCCGGAGCGGAAATAACATGGAGAGACAGTACGGTAGTGAAGTATACGGTTGAAACGTCTGCTGACCAGCAGCATTGGTCTACCGTTACGGATCAAAGTGATAATGCAGATGCGAAACAGATTGCTGATCTGACATTTCAACAAAATAATGTACGATACATTAAGCTCAACATAGCCTTTTATAAAGAGGGCGGAGCGTGGCCACAAATATTGGAGTTCAAAGTGTGGGGAGAATCCGAAGGGATGGAACCAGCTAATATTATCGGTTTTGATTCCGTTCATGTGAGTACATTTGCACGAAGTGCGCCGGTTCTGCCGGGGGAAGTCAAAGCCAATTTTACGAATAATAAGTCGGGTCTCGTTCCTGTCACATGGGACAGCATTGATCCAACGAAATATGAAAAATCAGGTTCATTCTCTGTAACGGGTGCGGTATATGGAACTGAGAAAAAGCCTGAAGCGACGGTTGTTGTACAAGGTTATCGTTCTGATTATGTCAGAGGCGTTGATATTTCGACTCTTACGGCGATTGAAGCTAAGGGTGGGAAGTATCTGGATAGCAACGGCACCGAGCGGGACTTGCTTGATATTCTCAAAGATCGAGGTGTCAATTATGTACGTCTGCGGTTGTGGAATGACCCACAAAAATCAGGCGGCTATAACGATAAAGCTGACGTCATCACCATGGCCGTACGCGCGAAGCAAAAAGGGTTAAAGGTGCTGCTGGATTTCCATTACTCCGATGAGTGGGCACACCCGGGTCAACAGCTCAGACCGAAAGCGTGGGAAAAGTTAAGTTTCGAAGTGCTTAAGCAAGCGGTGTATGATTATACGGTTGAAGTCGTTGGGGATCTGAAGAAGGCAGGAGCCATGCCGGATATGGTGCAGATTGGTAACGAGATCAACAGTGGTCTCCTCAATGGACTAAGCAGCGATGTGAATTTTGAGGAAAATGCAGCTTTGCTGAAGCAGGGAATCAACGGGGTTCGCGCAGTTGAAGGAAACGTTAATGCAGCTGATCGGGCGAAGATCATGATTCATCTGGCTGAAGGTGGCAAGGCAGAGACATTCAAATGGTATTTTGAGGAGTTGAAAAAACAAGGACTGGGCTCCGATTATGACATCATTGGACTATCCTATTATCCGTTCTGGCACGGGACATTTGCCGATGTGCAGAAAACGATGAACGAAGTTTCAGCAGCCTTTGGGAAAGATGTCATTATAGCTGAAACGTCTTATCCGTTCACTTATAAAAACGGGGACGCGCATGGAAATATTATCGGTTCGGATCAAGCGCTCTTTCATGGTGGAGCCACATTCCCGGCAACAGTGCAAGGTCAATACGATGCCATCGCTGGCATCATGGATTTGATTGCCAATGTACCGAATAATCGCGGTGCAGGTTTCTTTTACTGGGAGCCGGCATGGATTCCGGCAGATGTAGGCTGGATTGCATCCGAAGGCGATGCGTGGGAGAACCAGGGCATGTTTGATTACGATGAGTATCCAGCGAATGGCGGGCATTCTTATGAAGGAAGAGCGTTATGGTCACTCGATGTGTACAAAAGAGGAATGGAACAGATGCCGACAGATCGGCAGCAGCTCGCAGCGGCACTGACACGAGCAAACTCGCTTGTAGAAAGTGATTTTACACCAGAAAGCTGGGGCAGTCTGGCTCCTGCAATTGTTGAAGCTAAAGGGGTATACGCCAAAGCGTATACGTCAGGTGGTGTGAGTCAAGAGGAAACCGATGCTGCATCAGCATCTTTGGAAAATGTGATGTTACAGCTCGGCGTGATTACACCAGAACTGGAGCCACTTCAAGCGGCAATTGCAGAAGCAGAGAAGATTCAACGGAATAACTGGTCGGATGCAACATGGAGCGTATTCAGTAAAGCACTGGAACATGCAAAATCCGTTGTGGCTAACTCACGAGCTACTCAGACTGATGCAAATAAAGCGGTAGAGCGTCTCGAAGCAGCCATTAAGGGCTTGTCTGACGTGGATAAAACAGAACTGCACCAGTACATTCAGCTCATGCAGCTGGAAAATGAATCTTCATATACACACCGCAGCTGGTCAGTTCTACAGCAAGCTTTACAGGCTGCTATTCAGGTGAGAGACCAAGCAGATGCGATGCAATCTCAGGTAAATGCAGCACTGGATACATTAAAACAAGCTTTTACAAATCTGGTTAAACTAAAAGCCTTGACCACGGGTAAAACCACTACTGCATATAGTAGTGCTGGAAATGGAGGCGGTAAAGACAACGCCCCGTCAGGTGCAATTGATGATAATCCAAATACGTCATGGGGAACGGATCAGGGCCCGGGTAACGATACTTGGTGGAAGGTGGACTTGGGACAGGTTGCCAATCTTCGGAAAATTGAAATGTCGATGTGGAGCGGTGGGATCAAATACAGAATAGATGTCTCCGATGATAATGAGCATTTCAAGACCGTAGTGGATACAACCAGTGATGTTGTCGTATCGACATCCCCAAGTCATGTTCTCCCTGAGGGAACAGATGGGCGTTATATTCGTGTAACCATTACAGCTGGTCCGACATGGGTTGGATTCATGGAATTTGAGGCATATGGCACAATTCCGGGTGACAGGACCGTATTGAAATCAACCGTTGCATCTGCGGAAGCATTGAAACAAACGGATTACACGGCCTCAAGCTGGAGTGTGTTCAGTAAAGCGTTGGGGCAAGCGCAGCAGTTGGTTCTGGATGCGGAAGCTACAGAAGAAGAGCTCACCAGTGCGGAACAACTTCTGAAGGAAGCCAGGGCACAATTGGCACGTCAGACGACAAATCCGGGCACAGGACAGCCATCTCAGCCTAGTAATCCGTCCGGGTCATCGGCACCTTCAACAAGTACGGACAACCCATCAACTACTCCTCAGCCAACACCTGGTAGCGAAACTGCGAGCGGTTCTATTATTGTAAAAGGAACAGCAACTGGAGATGGCACATATGCGGTGCGTCCAAGTACAGCGGAGCTTGCTCAGGCCTTGAAATCAATGGACACAGGTAAACGTACATTGAAGCTGGTAGCCGATGTACCTGACAGTTCCAAAACAGTGAAGTTCCAAGTACCAGCAGGTCAGCTCTCTACATGGGTTCGTTCGGAGGAAGTGCAAGCCATTGAGGTGGTTATGGGCCAAACGACAGTCCGTATCCCGCTACAATCCCTGCCGCTCACGATTGCGGAGACCGCGGGTACGTTTGATGTCGTCATTGCACAAGGCTCCACAACGCAAGTGTCTGCTGCGAAGCGAGGTAATATTGGCAATCATCCTGTAGTTGATGTGCAGATGCTGCTCAATAATAAGTCAATCCAGTGGGCTGACAAAACGGTGGAAGTGCTTTTGGCCGATGTGCAACCAGTCAAAGCAGGTCACACGGTCATGGTTGTCAACTCCATCTCAACAAACGGTGAACTCCATCCTGTGACGTATACGAAGTATGAGCAGACCACAGCTACGATGGCATTCAAGCCGTCTAAGCCTGGAAGTTACGTTATAACCAATATTGAAGTGCCGTTAACCGACTTGCAGCAACATGCCTGGGCAATTCAAGAGGTTCAACATCTCTATAGCAAAGGCATCATCGCGGGAATGAGTGACACACGTTTTGAACCGCAGGGTGAACTCACCCGTGCCCAATTTTTACAGATGCTCGTTAAAGGGATTGGCAAAACAAATCTCACTGATTCTTCGGCTACCCAACTACCGACAGACGTCAAGTCAGATCAATGGTATGCGGATGCGGTTCGCGCAGGTCTTGCAATGAACATTATTCAGGGCAGAGCGGACGGAACATTCGGTGCGAATGATCTCATTTCCCGGCAGGATATGGGTGTTATGCTACATCGAGCGATGGAAGCAGCAGAACGTAATAACAACTCTGCTACTGTAAACACGGGTCAGATGAAGTTCAGAGATCAAGCAGATATTGCCGATTATGCCAAAGACGCCGTGGCATTCATGTCGCAACTGGGTGTGCTAAACGGCTTGCCTGATAACACATTTGCTCCCAAGCAAACCGCTAATCGTGCGCAAGGCGCCGTTGCAGTAGCGAGATTGATGGAACAGCTGTATTAGAAACGGTAACTTGATTTAATGGAAAGTAAATAACATGTAGACAAGAAAGAGGTCGAATCCAAGATTCGGTCTCTTTTTTCGTGCGGAATTTGTTAATGTCGTATTGACAATATCGAGATTGTTTGTTATCATTTCGATAATATCAAAACGACATTAATAAGAAATGAGGAATGAGCCATGTTTGGATTCCGATTTGTAAAGTTTCAGCCGAGTGAATATGTTATGAAAGTGAAGAACGGCAAGGTACAGCGCCAAGGCGTGGGCTTATCTTTTTATTATTATGAGCCGACGACTTCGGTTGTTGTATTGCCTGTTTCTTCGGTGGATGTGCCGTTTATGTTTGAAGAGATTACAGCGGATTATCAGACGGTTACCGTACAGGGACAGCTTAGCTATCGCATTATGGATTACAGCAAAATTACACAGAGCCTGAATTACACGTACAATTTGCGCAAAAATCAATATATGTCTGACGATCCTCACAAGCTGGATCAGCGGGTGATTACCATAGCAAAAGTGCTCACGAAGAAATATTTGGAGCAGTTGCCGTTAAAAGAAGCGATTCAATCCAGCGAACGGCTTGCCAGCAACATGAAACGAGAGGTCGCACAACATGAAGAGTTGGAAAAGCTGGGCGTAGAGCTGATGAATCTGTCCATTTTGGCTATTTTGCCTAATAAGGAAACGATGCGTGCGCTGGAAGCACAGGCGCGGGAAGAAATTCTGAAGCAGGCCGACGAAGCTTTATATGTGCGGCGCAATGCTTCCATTGAGCAGGAACGCCGTGTGAAAGAAAATGAACTGAATACCGAGATTGCGGTGGAGACGAAGAAACAACAGATTCGGGAAACCCAATTACAGGCCGAACGCTCGGTGAAACAGAAGCAGAACGAGATGGAACAGGAGCAGCTCCAGTTTAATACCGCGATGGAAGAGCGCAAGCAACAGTTAATCGAGCTCACCATTGCGAATCAGAATGCGGAAGCGGATGCCAAAGCGTATGAGATTGCAGCAGTCATGAATTCGCTTCAGCATGTACAGCCGAACGTATTACAGGCCATGGCCAATATGGGCATGAATTCGGATAAACTGATTGCACTTGCGTTCCAGGAACTGGCCGAGAATGCTGGCAAAATCGGACAGCTGAATATCTCACCAGATCTGCTACAGGGTCTGATGGCACCAGCAGAAGGAAGAGGTAAGGGAGGGGCAACACGATGATTGTTGGATGGGGGAAACAAACCAATCTATCCGCTTCCAGAACACGGTTTATACGATCCAGTCGAGTTAGTCAAAACGTGTCAGATAATCAAGTCAATCTGGTGAGTCGGGCAAGTCAGACAAGTGAGACAAATGAAACAAGTGAGACAAGTCGAAAAATTCAAAAAAACCAAAAAATTCAATAATGGTTTTCCTCAAGTCAAAGGGAAAGCGGGAGGTGGAATCACAGATGGTTAAGATAAATGAACCCATGAGTGAGCATAAATTAATTTTGGTTAAGCGCAGAACCCGGCTGGAGGAATTGATTGTACGTTACAACACTGTACAGCAGGCTCAGTTTTACATTGAACGTCTTGGTGCTGACTTTAGCGATTACGTCGAGGAAGATCGCCGTTACAAGCAATCGATACAGCTTGCTCAGCAACAACTGAGTCAACTTGGACGTGTTCAGATGATTGACCGGGAGCATGTGCCAAACTTTATTTTTGGAGAGCGAGATATTGTGGTAGTGGTCGGACAGGATGGTCTGGTTGCCAATACGTTGAAATATGTTACCGAGCAGCCGCTTATCGGCGTGAATCCAGATCCGATGCGGTGGGACGGGGTGCTGTTACCTTTTACAGTGGAGGATTTAAGCTTCATTGTTCCAGACGTGATACGTAGACAGCGCTCGCTTAAGGAAGTCACCCTTGCCAAAGTTGAGCTGAATGACGGGCAGGTGCTGTACGGTGTCAATGATCTCTTTATTGGTCGGAAGACACATGTATCTGCCCGTTATGAAGTGCGTTTGGGAGCCTCCACTGAAAATCAATCATCCAGCGGTATTATTGTATCTACAGGCATGGGATCAACCGGATGGTTTAAGAGTGTGCTGGCTGGTGCCTCAGGTATTGTCCGTTCAGCGGCTTGGCAACATGTGAGCAGGGGGAAGCACCAGCAATTGACTAGTGATGAAAGATCAGTTGATTTAAGAGGAACGGCTTCTGAGGGAGGATTGAACAAGAACGAGTTTTCGTGGGATTCCCCTTATTTATATTTTACGGTACGTGAACCGTTCCCGAGTCGAACCACGGCGGCAAATCTCGTGTTTGGACAGATTCATGCGAAGCAACCCCTTCACATTGTTTCACAAATGCCGGAGGATGGAGTTATTTTCAGTGACGGGGTGGAGCATGATTTTCTGGAATTTAACTCGGGTGTGCACGCAACGATTGGTTTGGCGGAAAAGAGAGGACAATTGGTAATATGAATGAGTTTCTTCTATTATAATATGGATATATATTATATTGGTATTTGTTCTTGTATTTACTGATATATAAAACAAGTGATATTTTAGAATGTAAATCCTGAATTCACGCCTGCATTTTCTTGATTTGAATCAAGGAGTTGCAGGTTTTTTTGCGTTAAGATGAATACATAACCAGAACAAATACAGGAGGATGATGATCATGAGTATCACGTCATTACAAGAAGTTAAAGCATACAGTACGGAACGTTTCACGAAACGGGTGTTGTTTCAACAAGGAGGCGGTGTAACCTTCATGCTTCATTTTCTGCCAGGACAACAGCTTCCCGTTCACAAACATCCTGGTGCAGACCTCACGTTGCTTGTTGTTGAAGGCAAGGGCACACTGATTCTGGACGGAGCAGAGCATGAGATTCAGGCAGAAGATGTGGTATCCTGCGGAGGAGAGACAGAATTCGCATTCCATAACACAAGTGATGCGGAAGTTCGTTTGTTCGTGGTATTGAATAAAGTGCCGGAAGCTTCTTACGCCAAGGATATCTAATATCCGATAGAGCCGGATGAATAATAGGGAATGGGGACTCCGCGAGGAGTTCTTTTTCTTTGGTGAAGTGCCTCTCCTTTCCGTGTGAAAAGGAACACATATAAAAACGTACCTTGGCCTGACTGGATCAGAGCATGGGTACGTTTTTTCGGGTATTGATGTTCATCAGACAGAGTTATTTGGACATATATCCTTGTGCCGACATCCTTAATTATAAACACCTGTTTAAAAATATCCGAGCATTTCTTTGGCTTCTCTGGACATCAGCTGCGGAGACCATTGCGGTTCCCATACCACCTGTACGTCAATATCGGTTTTGTCGGTATTTTCTTGTAAAACCCATTTCACCGCACCAACGATGGTGTCATGCAGTGGACATCCTGGCGTAGTCAGCGTCATTCGCACCTGAATGCGCTCAGGTTCTTCCTTTACTTCATACACAAGGCCGAGGTCAACGATGTTGACACCAAGCTCCGGGTCATATACTTCTTTTAAATACTCTAGTAACTGTGAGGTTTGTTCCATCTTTTCCACGCTCCAATCCATCTTGTTAACGTCTGAATACCAAGGCTATATTTGAAATATACACGATAGAGATCATAGACAGTAATGTTCCGCCAACCATCATCACTTCCGCCAAATTAATCAGAATACCGCTGACTAAGAGCAGACTGGCTGCGACCATCGCAAGTATTCCATGATTGATCCTTTTTTCACTTAACATGCCAGCCATGAGTGGAGTACCAGGACGTCCGGCAAGCTTACCATATTTATGGGTCCACCATAGAAAAGGCACGATTTTGGAAGCATACCCGAGAATCGTCAGAGATACCCAGCCTCCAAGGTATACCCAGCCAGTCAGAAGCACAACGCGTGAATCAAGGAGTAGCTCTACATCTTGCGCACTATAGATTAACAAAGCCATGGAATATACGGCCAAAGCGCGACTTACGTAAACCGTCCAGCGGATTCCGGGTCCAGGGTTGCTTTTATGCCGTTTCTCCTGAATTTGCTCCAGATGGTATACGTAACAGATCAGTGCTCCTGTCAAAAGCAAAAGCGCCAACCAGAGCAAGCCACCTTGGATACCAGTCAGGAATGCGATCACTCCTGTAATAACAGCAGCATTCCACAAGATTAGTACGATTTTTTGAAGTCGGATAGAGAAATCATGGGACAAATAAAACATCGGCAGCATTTTGTAACTGAATCCGGTAATTAACATGCCAAACCATCCAAGGGTTCCCATCCAGATATGTGCGCCAAACAATCGTTGATGCAGACCATTCCAGTCGCCAAAAGCGAAATTCAGTCCCATCAGCATGCCGGATAATCCGGTAAGTACAAGGTACAGACAGGCACATGCTGCACTGATCGTTACGGGATTCCAAATGGAAGCCCGGAAGAGGGTGACAGCCATGTTCAAGCCAAATAACAAGATGCCGGATAGTGCAAGCGTTGCTGAACCTGCAATCCAGATTACATCTGTGCGAATAAAACCAATCAACATGCCGGTAGCACCGAAAGTGAACAAGAAATAGTGACAGTAACCAAGCACTGTACTATATATATTCGTTTGTAAAATGACATGTATCAACTGATAAACGGCACCCATCGCCAGCATGGTGGCCCATCCGAGTACGAACAAATGCGCATGAAACCAGCCTTCGGGTCCCCTTAATTCATCACCTAGCCAGCCTGTCAATGAGAGCAAGGAGAAGGCGTGATACATTACAAATCCAACGATGCCCGTGATGATAAAAAGAAAC
Organism: Paenibacillus cucumis (ex Kampfer et al. 2016); assembly: GCF_019748695.1. Taxonomy (NCBI): domain Bacteria; kingdom Bacillati; phylum Bacillota; class Bacilli; order Caryophanales; family Paenibacillaceae; genus Paenibacillus; species Paenibacillus cucumis (ex Kampfer et al. 2016). The sequence goes on from NZ_JACLIC010000014.1 coordinate 152,830, forward strand.
GGCAACCTGGACATGGCTTTCGCCCCCTTACCCTTTTTCAATTCTGACTTTGGCTGTGCCATCCGTCTGGTCCTCAACGGTGTAGAGACAACCGAGCTGATTCAGTTCCTCGATCAAAAAAACGGGTACGCGGTCATTATGAATAAGTACAACTTCTCCCGGTTTGCAACGTTCAAGTGCAGCTAATGTGCGCATCATTGGCTGGGGCGGCTCCAGTCCGCGATTGTCCAGTACAATGGTTGGCTCTTTCAGTTCCTGTGTTATGGGCTCATCTGACAAGACCTCGGATGTCGAAGTTTCAGCTATTGCTGGAGGTTGCCCTTCACAGGAATTCATGGCATCCTCTGAACCCGAATCCTCAATCGACGATGAAGTTAATTCAGTTCGAGCCAACGTATTGGATTGAACCGCCGCAGAAATCTTCTCTGCAGCGGTTTTATTTTTTTTATGCACAAATGTGGTCACCCAATGATTGGATTCCAGACGCTCCGATGTACTGGAGTATCCTTTCATTTTCAGAATGCCAAGCAATGGAGTCGGCTTAAACGGCGCATGCAGGACCAATACATCTTCGTGTTTCAGTTCTTTAACGGTATCCATAATGAGCTGAAAAGGCTCCAGTTTTTTGCTCAGATGAGGGCGTACGTCTAGTTCAACAATATTAACGTCGGTTTCAAGCATGAACGTTCACATCCGTTTCGGTGCTGACTGCCGTAGCTGCTTGCGTCTGCTGAACCAGCTTGATCGAAGATTCATATAAAGCGGCCATGCCTCCGTACAGGGCATAGAAGAATGAATCAGGTGCATCCAGGGAGAAGGAGAGATAGGTTTTGGGGTCCATCTCAAGCACACGCTCAAACAGTTTCGCACTGTCATAGGCATAAAAGCAGAAATGAGTGAATTCGAACACGGGCATTTTCTCGTAAATCGTAATGATCTCCTGTGCAAAGGCTGCCTGCTCACGCTGAGCGATCTGAATCATGGATACAGCATCTTCGAGTCCCAGCGTCAGACGCAGTGTAGTCTCGTTAATGATTTCAACATGCGCCATTCCCGTTCAACTCCAATCTATCGTTTAGTGATTTTGACCTGAAACGTTATAGGACCTTGTTCGATATATTCCCAGTCAAAGCCGTCAGGATGTGTCGATTGAAACTGGAAGCGGAGCGGTTTTGGATCGTGATCGTTAACGAGTAACATCGCTTCCTCAGGCTGAAGAGCTTCAAACGTTTCAAAGATAATTTTATGTTTCAAATGAGGTGGATACTCTGTGGCATTAATGGTTGCAGCGTATGTGTTCATGGGTCATTCCTCCAAATTGGGATTAGTGTGGTGTTGCAACTTGATTATAGAAAAGCAGACAGCGAGGCTGTGTGAGCCTGCTCACACCTTTATTTTTGTCATAATCTCGCCTTATTTGGACTGAAATCCTGTTCGGAAAAGGCTTGCGGAGCTTTCATAAATGTGCAACTGTGCGTTATGTTTCAGTTCTTGTGATATTTTGCACAGTTAGCAAAGCCAGACATCATTATGCTTAGCCCATGATTGACAATACATGTGAGGAAGCGAGTGTTCTCCTTTAGCGATGTCATGACAGCACCCAAGAGAAAGGAGGTACGTGTATGGAATCAAAACTAATAGACCCTTTTGGACGTGTGCATGATTACTTGCGTATATCCGTTACGGATCGTTGCAATCTGCGGTGTGTGTACTGCATGCCGGAAGAAGGAATGCAGTTTGAACCGACAGAACGCATTTTGTCCTATGAAGAAATTACATCGATTGTCCAGGCACTTGCTCCGCTAGGCATACGGAAACTGCGATTGACTGGCGGAGAACCTCTCGTTCGCAAGGGGCTGGATCAACTGGTTGCGATGTTATCCGCTATTCCAGGGATTGAAGACATTGCATTGACAACCAATGGCATATTTTTGGCTGCTCATGCCGAGATGCTGAAAGCTGCAGGTCTGACACGCGTGAACATTAGTCTGGATTCGCTCAAGCCGGAGCGATTTGCGCGTATTACACGGGGCGGTAAGGTACATCGCGTGCTGGAGGGCATCAAAGCCAGTCAAAAGGCCGGATTCAAGCCCATCAAGCTAAACGTTGTACTGATGAAGGGTGTAAATGACGATGAGGTGGAGGATTTTCTACGCATGACGCTGGAAGCTCCAATTGATATTCGTTTTATTGAATACATGCCCATCGGAGACAGTGGAACCGGTTGGAAGTCGAGTTATTTGCCGCTTGAACATGTACTGAAGACTTGCGGAACCAAGTGGAACTACGAAAGTTGCGGTGATGTGTATGGCAATGGCCCAGCAGATAGTTACCGGATCGTTGGAGCCGCTGGAACATTCGGGCTGATTCATCCGGTCAGCAGCCATTTCTGCGGTAGCTGTAACAGGCTCCGGTTAACGGCCGACGGTAACATTAAGCCTTGTCTGTACTGGTCGGATGAGTACAATGTTCGCCCGCTCGTTGGTGACGACAAAGCGGTGCAGGATTTATTTTACAAGGCACTCGGCTCCAAACCCGAAACTCATGACATGGTAAAAGCCTTAAAAGGGCAAGAGATTAACGGAACACCTACGCTGCGGCATATGTCGCAGATTGGAGGATAGGAAGACCAGCATCAACAGGTCACAATTGTGGGAGGACAACAATGAGCAGCAAAAGCATGCCCTGGATGGGCAAACTGAAGTATTTTGCCAAACGTGAAAAAAACGCGGAAGGCTGGAGTGAGATGTCCCCGGTAAACCGGGACTGGGAAGATGTGTATCGCCGTCGTTGGCAGCATGATAAAGTGGTGCGTTCCACACACGGCGTGAACTGCACGGGTTCGTGCAGCTGGCAGATTTATGTGAAAGATGGCATCGTGACATGGGAAACACAGGCGACGGACTATCCATCAACCGGACCTGATATGCCTGATTTTGAACCGCGTGGATGTCCGCGTGGAGCAAGCTTCTCATGGTATCTCTATAGCCCATTACGTGTGAAATATCCTTACGTGCGTGGCGCGCTCTTGGAAATGTGGCGTGAGGCTCTGAAAAATCATGGTGATCCAGTAAAAGCATGGCAAAGTATCGCGAATGATCCGGTCAAAGTGAAGAGATACAAATCGGTACGCGGTAAAGGTGGACTGGTTCGTGCATCATGGGGCGAAGTAACACAGATTATTGCTGCTTCCATGATTCATACGATCAAAGATTACGGCCCTGACCGTATCATTGGTTTCTCGCCGATTCCAGCGATGTCCATGGTCAGTTACGCTGCTGGATCCCGTTTCTTGTCTCTGGTAGGTTCACCATTGCTCAGTTTCTATGACTGGTATGCGGATCTGCCCCCGGCATCCCCGCAAATCTGGGGAGATCAGACAGACGTGCCGGAGAGTAGCGACTGGTACAACTCAGGATACATTTTGGTCTGGGGTTCCAACCTGCCAATGACCCGTACACCGGATGCCCATTTCCTTGCTGAAGCACGTTACAAAGGAACCAAAGTGGTATCCATCAGTCCGGATTATGCGGAATATGTGAAGTTTGCAGACACATGGATGTCCGTAAAACAAGGTACAGATGGAGCTCTTGCCATGGCAATGGGGCACATCATCCTGAAAGAATTTTATCTGGATCATCCTACGGATTACTTCATGTCCTATGCGAAGCAATATACAGACTTCCCGAATTTGTTGATTGTCGAAGAGAAGGATGGCGTGAACACTGCAGGACGATTCCTGCTTGGGGAAGACCTGGGCATCCAGGGCAACAACATGGCATGGAAGACCCTCGTATATGACGAAAATACGGCATCCTATGCGATTCCAAAAGGCAGTATGGGCTTCCGCTGGGGTGAAGAAGGTACATGGAATCTTAAAATGGAACAGGTGGGTACCGGCGAGCCGATTGATCCAAGACTTTCCATGCTCGGTGTGCACCATGATCTCGTAACCGTGCAACTGCCTTACTTCGATGACGAAGGAAGTCACGTAATGGAACGTCAAATCCCGGTTCGCCGCATCTGGGTTGATGATCGCTGGATTACGGTTACTTCAGTTTACGATCTCGTGCTGGCGAAGTACGGGGTTGATCGTGAAATGACTCGTTCAGCAGACTCTACTGAAATCGTTGCAGGAGTCGTTCTGGAAGCGGAAGAGGATAAACCATTTACACCTGCTTGGCAGGAAAAAATCACCCGGGTTGACCGGGATACCGTCGTTCAGATCGCACGTGAGTTTGCACAAAATGCCGTGGATACACAAGGTCGCTCTATGATTATTATGGGTGCCGGCATCAACCACTGGTACAACTCTGACGTGATCTATCGTGCCATTATCAACCTGCTACTGATGACAGGTTGTCAGGGGGTTAACGGTGGTGGTTGGGCTCACTATGTAGGTCAGGAGAAACTGCGTCCAGCGGAAGGCTGGCAGACGATTGCGTTTGCGCGTGACTGGAGTGGACCTGCGCGTTTGCAAAATGGTACATCCTTCTTCTATTTTGCAACAGATCAATGGAGATATGAGGAGACTAAGGTCGGAGAGCTGACCTCGGCACTTGAGGGTGATCCGCGCTTCGAGCACGTTGCTGACTATAATGTTATGGCTGCACGCATGGGCTGGCTTCCGTCTTATCCGCAATTTAACCGGAACTCGATTGATTTGCATCAGGATGCACTGGATGCGGGAGCAAAAACGAATGAAGAGATCGGAGCTTACGTGGCATCCGAACTGCAAAATAAAAATCTGAAATTCTCCATTGAACAGCCTGATGACCCGGCGAACTTCCCGCGTGTGCTGTTTGTCTGGAGAGCAAACCTGATCTCAAGCTCAGGTAAGGGACATGAGTATTTCCTCAAGCATTTGCTCGGTGCCACGAACGGATTGCTGAATGATGATGATCTGGGACTTCGTCCAGAGCATGTGGAGTGGGTGGATAATGCTCCGGAAGGCAAGCTGGATCTTATGGTCAATATGGACTTCCGGATGGCGGGCACAGCAATGTATTCCGATATTGTATTGCCAGCAGCGACATGGTATGAAAAAAGCGATTTGAGCAGTACGGATATGCATCCGTTTGTACATCCGTTTAACCCGGCGGTAGCCACACAATGGGAATCCCGTTCAGACTGGGATACGTTCAAGGAGATTGCACGTGTGTTCTCCGAAATGGCTGCACAGCAGTTCGATGGTCCGTTGAAAGAGATTTTGACTACACCACTGCTGCATGATTCACCGGATGAACTCGCGCAGCCGTATGGTGAGATCAAAGACTGGAGTGCTGGAGAATGTGAAGCTATTCCGGGCAAAACGATGCCGCATATTCAGGTCGTAGAACGTGACTATGCTGCGGTCTACAACAAAATGATCAGCCTCGGGCCGAATGTGAAGGATAAACCGATTGGTACGAAGGGCATCGCATGGTCTGCGAGCGAAGAATACGAGAAGCTGAAAGGCATTTTGGGTGTGAATCGCAAAGACGGCATTGGACAAGGATGTCCTGATCTGAGTTCAGATCGCAACGTTGCTGAAGCGATTCTGACGCTGTCCACCACAACAAACGGCAAGATGGCTGTACGTGCTTGGGAGTCACTTGAGAAGAAAACGGCACTGCACTTGAAGGATCTGGCAGAAGAGCGCTCGGAGGAGTGTTTCACATTTGATGAGATTACGTCAAAACCGAAAACAGTCATCACATCACCAGCCTTCAGCGGATCGGAAAAAGGTGGACGACGGTATTCACCGTTTACAACCAACGTAGAACGTCTGATTCCATGGCGTACATTGACGGGCAGACAGCAGTTTTATATCGACCATGCGATGCTGCGTGAGTTCGGTGAGACGCTGGCGACCTTCAAACCGATTCTGAAACATACACCGTTCCATCCAAACAGTAAACGTCCGATCGAGGGCGGCAAAGAAATCGTGCTGAACTACATGACACCGCATAACAAATGGTCTATCCACAGTATGTACTATGATGCACAGCCGATGTTGACCTTGTTCCGTGGCGGCCCAACGATCTGGATGAATCATGAAGATGCTGAGGACGCCGGTCTGGTGGATAATGACTGGATCGAATGTTTCAACCGTAACGGGGTCGTTGTGGCAAGAGCAGTCGTTACACACCGTATTCCGCGCGGAGTAGCCTTTATGTATCACGCTCAGGACCGTCACATTAACGTTCCGGGTACGAAAATATCACAGACACGCGGTGGTACGCATAACAGTCCGACTCGTATTCACGTGAAACCAACACATATGATCGGTGGTTATGCCCAGTTAAGTTATGGTTTCAACTATTATGGCCCGACAGGCAACCAGCGTGACCTGAACGTCATCATTAGAAAACTGCAGGAGGTGGATTGGCTTGAAGATTAAAGCACAAGTCAGTATGGTCATGAACCTGGATAAATGTATCGGATGCCATACATGCAGCGTTACATGCAAGAACACCTGGACGAATCGTCCAGGTGCAGAGTACATGTATTTTAACAATGTCGAAACGAAACCAGGTGTCGGTTATCCGAAACAATGGGAAGATCAGGAGCGTTATCGCGGCGGCTGGGAGATGAAAAATGGCAAGCTGGAGCTGAAATCCGGTACACGTGCCAGACGTTTGCTTAACATTTTCCACAATCCGGATCAACCAACGATTGACGATTACTACGAGCCTTGGACTTATGATTATGAAAAATTGACCAACAGTCCAGAGAAAAAACACCAGCCGGTCGCAAGGCCGAAATCCCAAATCACAGGAGAGTACATGAACCTCGAATGGGGTCCAAACTGGGAAGATGACCTTGCCGGTGCTCATATCACGGGGATGCAAGACCCGAATATGAAAGGTGTCGAGGAATCGATCAAAATGGATTTTGAACAGGTATTTATGATGTACCTGCCGCGCATCTGTGAACACTGTCTGAACCCGTCTTGCGTGTCCTCTTGTCCATCAGGTGCCATGTACAAACGGGAAGAGGACGGTATCGTACTGGTTGACCAGAATGCCTGTCGTGCATGGAGGTTCTGTGTATCCAGTTGTCCTTACAAAAAAGTATATTTCAACTGGCAGACGAACAAAGCCGAAAAATGTACACTATGCTTCCCGCGGATTGAAGCGGGTCTGCCAACGATCTGCTCCGAAACTTGCGTAGGACGTATCCGTTATATCGGCCTGATGCTCTATGATGCAGACCGCATTGAAGCGGCAGCATCGGTTGAGAATGAAAAGGATCTGTATGAGTCACAAATGGATGTTTTCCTTGATCCGAATGATCCTGATGTCATCCGTGAAGCACGGGCAGCAGGCATTCCAGAGGACTGGATTATAGCAGCGCAGCAGTCCCCGATCTACAAAATGGTGATTGACTGGAAGATCGCACTTCCACTGCACCCTGAATACCGCACGATGCCAATGGTATGGTACATTCCGCCGCTGAGCCCGATCACGAACCGGGTAGAAGGCCAAGGAAGTTCGCTGGAAGCAAACGATATTTTCCCGGCGATTGATAACATGCGTATTCCGGTTGAATACCTGGCGAACCTGCTTACTGCTGGAGATACAGGACGTATTCGTGAAGTACTGCGCAAAATGGCTGTAATGCGGATTCATATGCGTAACCAGCAAACCGGCAAAACAAGTGAGTCCGACCTGCTGGATATGGTAGGCATGAGTGCGCAGGAAGTTGAAGATATGTATCGTCTGCTCGCTATCGCGAAATACGATGATCGTTTTGTGATCCCACCAGCTCACCGTGAGGAAGTGGCGGATCTCTTCAGCGAACAAGGCAGCTGCGGTCTTGACTTTGCAGGCGGCCCGGGTTCTTGCGGCGTATTCTCATAGGAGAGGAGACAACAACGATGACAATTGATATCGATCCAGAACCAATCGTTAAGCCGGTGTACGACACGGAAACAAGACGAATGGTCTGTAAACTGATCTCCTATCTGCTGCAATATCCGGATACCGAGTGGAGAGAGGGATTAAAAGGCGTACAGGAAGCCGTTCTTTCGATCTCTGATGAAGAAGTGAAGCAGACCGTGTTAACCTTCATCAGTAATGCACAGGCTTTAGATGCTATTCGGTGGCAGGATGCCTACGTACGTTCGTTTGACTTTGATAAAAAATCGAATCTATATCTGACATATGCTTTACATGGTGATGAGCGAGATCGCGGACCTGCACTGATTGATTTGAAGCGCAGATATGAAGCGGCTGGTTTCTATATGGAAGCTACCGAACTCCCGGATTACTTGCCCATGGTGCTTGAATTCATTGCCGAGGCTCCTGAGCAGGATGCCATTGGAGTTCTGGATAGTTGCCATAAAGCACTGGTATCGATGACCGAAAGTATTGCAGGACAAAACAGTCCATACGGGCCGCTCCTTACGCTGATGTTACAGGTGATGCCCGAGCCGTCTGTTTCGGACGTACCTGAACCAAGCAAAGAAGAAAAGAAACAACCGCTTGGCGGTCTGAACGAGATCGTTGAGCTGATGAGGAGGGGCAGTCGGTGAGTACACTGGAATTCATGTTATGGGGTGCTCTCCCGTATATGGTCATCGTGTTTTGTATCACGGCGACCATCTGGAGATATGTAACCAATCCGTTTAGTTGGACATCCAAATCAAGTGAGATGTTGGAGAAACGTATGCTGCGATGGGGAAGTTTACTCTTCCACATCGGCATTTTCGCCGTCATCTGCGGACATATTGCCGGTTTGCTTGTACCTATCGAATTTTACCACTGGATCGGTCTGAGTGACGAAGCCTATCATATGGGCGCTGTGTTCGGCGGATTACCGGCAGGAATTATTGCATTTGCTGGTTTGGTTATTCTGTTGGTACGCCGCTATACGGCTCGAAGAGTGCGCGCAACAAGCAGCGTTGGGGATTGGCTGGCTCTTGCCATGTTGATCATTGTTATTGTGACGGGTATTTTGGCAACTTCAGCCAATGCGGTAAATCACAGTGGGTTTGATTATCGTACAACGATTAATCCATGGCTGCGAGGACTGCTGGTCTTCCAACCTGATCCGGCTCTGATGCAAACTGTGCCCATGAACTTCAAAGTTCATATCTTACTTACATTTGTGCTGTACTGTGTGTTCCCATTCACACGTCTCGTTCACATGCTGAGCATGCCACTTGGATATCTCAGACGTAGCTACGTGCTGTATCGCAGAAGAGACGGGGCCGTGTATCCGAATCAGAATCAAGAACAACAAAAGGAAAGGGCGATGTAAATGCAGCAAAAAGGTAAAGTTCAACTGCCCTTGCAAACCGCAAGTCTGATTCTCGGTTTCATGGTATGGGTGATTCTGTCATCACTCATGCCTTTCATTAAAGAAGACATCGTACTTACGTCATCACAACTGGCTTGGGCAACGGCCATTCCGGTATTGATCGGTTCGATTGCCCGTATTCCGATTGGGTATTGGACGAACCGATACGGGGCACGTAACATTTTCATGATCAGCTTTGTATTGTTACTCGCTCCAGTATGGTGGGTAAGCCGCGCAACATCTTTCAGTGATCTGGTCATTGGGGGATTTTTTCTCGGGATCGGTGGAGCTGTGTTCTCTGTTGGAGTAACCTCGTTGCCGAAGTATTATCCCAAAGAGCGTCACGGTTTTGTTAACGGGATCTATGGTATTGGTAACCTGGGTACGGCGCTTTCGGCGTTTGGAGCTCCTTTGGTTGCTGCTCAGGTGGGTTGGTCCAAGACCGTATTATTTTACAGTATTCTTTTAATTGGTATGGCGGCACTCAACTTTGCTTTGGGAGACAAAAAAGAAACACGTGTCACCCTTCCTCTGATGCAGCAGCTAAAAGAAGTATCACGCAATAACAAGCTATGGCTCTTGTGTCTTTTTTATTTCCTAACGTTTGGTTCATTCGTGGCATTCACCGTCTACTTGCCGAACTTCCTCGTAACCAATTTTCAGATGGATAAGGTTGATGCCGGACTTCGCACCGCAGGATTCATCCTGGTCGCAACGATCATGCGTCCGGTTGGCGGATGGCTGGGTGATAAATTTAATCCGTTTAAAATATTAATGTTTGTATTTGGCGGATTGACGGTAGCGGCGATTGTGTTATCTTTCGCGCCATCCTTCTATATCTATACCGTGGGCTGTCTGACTGTAGCACTTTGCGCGGGGACAGGTAACGGTACGATTTTCAAATTGGTGCCAATGTATTTCGTCAAACAAGCGGGTATCGCTAATGGTATGATCTCAGCTATGGGTGGTTTGGGTGGTTTCTTCCCTCCATTGATGCTGACACTGTTGTACAGTATGACAGGGCATTATGCGATTGGATTCATGGCGTTATCCCAGATTGCACTGGTAAGTCTCGTGCTTGTCATCTGGATGTTCTATCAGGAGAAACTTCAACTGTCTGCCAGCATTTTGGAGAATACAATTGAAGCGATTCTGGTGACGGATACGAACAGTGTTATTCGTTCTGTGAATCCAGCCTTCACGGCAGTTACAGGTTATTCAGCTGAAGAAGCGGTAGGACAGAAGCCAAGCATGCTGAAATCAGGCAAGCAGGATAAAACGTTCTATGATCAGTTGTGGCAGGAACTGCGTGACAAAGGATACTGGCAGGGAGAGATCTGGAACCGGAAGAAAAACGGTGAGGTCTATCAGGAATGGCTTAGTATTACAGCGATTCGTAATGAAGCTGGGGAAGTCAAATATTACGCCGGTATGTTCAGTGACATGAGTAAACCCGATCTTACGATTGCCTGAGCGAATCACATAAACGGAACAGGTTTTGAAAAAGTGATCCAACATACAGCAAGAGACCTTAACTTGATTTACAGTAGTTAAGGTCTCTTTTTGCACAAGTGGCAGTCTCCGCACTCGGATAGAAGAAGAGGAAAGAAGAAAGAAGAAAGAATAAGCAAAATGCATGCAGCGCCTTATCGTTGCGTTATGCTCAGGCGTCTCGTTGTTCCTTTAAAGCTTGCAAGTTATGAATGATGATGCGACTACGATCAACCTCAAGCAACTCATCTTTCGCAAGCTGGTTCAGCAGCCGATTGGCTGTCTCCCTTGTCGTTCCTATGGAATTGGCAAATTCCTGGTGGGTCATGGGCAGATTGATGACAATCTTATCTGCTTGTTGCTGACCATGTTGCTCTGCCAGCATGAGAAGAAAGGAGAGCACACGATTACGCACATCCTGACCGGAAAGCACTTGTAACTTATCTTGTAATTCGCGTATTTTATCGCCAAGTACACGCATAATTTTGATGGCAATGGAAGGTGTGCTGAGCATGAGCCGTTCAAAATGGCGGACAGGGATCGCTAGCAGACTTGTCGGCGTAATCGCAACAGCGGTAGCGGGATATGGGTGCGCATTGAAAAATCCGGTATGTGGGAACATATCTCCTGTTTTGAGAAAGGAGACAATTTGTTCATGTCCATTCTCGTCTGTTTTGTACGCTTTGACAATGCCGGTACGGATGAAGAACACCGCTTCTTTTTCACTGCCTTCACTAAAGATCACTGTTTTTTTGCTGATGCTGCGGGATATGGCGATTTCTTCAACTTGTTTCAACTCTTCAGGGCTGAGATCCTGAAATATAGGGAATTGCTGCAGGAATTCTGCTGCGTTTTCTTTATTTACCCGAGTCATACGAGTTCATCCTCTCTAAAGCTCTAATTTTGTAATGGTAAATCGGATAGGAGGTTATGATTGAATATGAAAATCAATGCAAGTACGAACCTAAAACCAATCGTTATCCCTCATGAGCACGGTGGGTGGGCGATGGTTAGTGTGCCTTTCCTCGTCGGTGTGGCGGCTAGTAGCCCCCAGTGGCTTCATGTGCCATTGTTCATAGCCTGGCTTGGCCTATATCTGACCGCATATCCTTTGCTGCAATCGCTCAAACGAAACGCGAATCGGCATCGCTTGTACACATGGGCCGCCATATACGGCACGGTAGCTTTGATCTGTCTCATCCCAGCCGTCGTTGGGCAATCCTCGCTGTTATGGTTTGGTCCTATGCTCGTAGGATTGCTCCTGGTCAACATCTGGCATGTGAGACATAAGGCAGAGAGGTCATTGACCAATGACCTGTGTGCGATGTTAGTGTTCTCCCTTGGCGGAGCAGCAGCTTATTTAATTGGCAGTGGTGAATGGGATTATGGCATGCTGATTGTTGTATTATTTTCCTTTTTACATTTTACAGGAAGTACGTTCTTTGTGAAATCTGTCTTTCGGGAACGCAACAATCCTCGCTGGATCAGGTTGTCACGTCTTGTGCATGTTATACTGCTATTCATTCCGGCTATCGTTGGATATCCATGGATGGGGCTGGCCTTCGTCTATTCTGCTGCGAGAGCGTTTCGATATGCAGGTCAAACTCTACGTCCAATGAAGGTGGGTATCATTGAAATCATTGGAGCGGTGCAGTTCCTGCTCTGGTTCATCCTGCTATAAATCACATCATGTTATCATAACGTGATTTAAGTCCACATCAGGTGACATAGGTCACATCGTCATCGGATTGACATAGAATGATGCTGAACGTTTACTAACAATGAAGACATGCCCAGGGACAAGAATATATTCCCGTTGAAGTCGCTATTCAAAAAAACGTTACAGGACAGATCGTTTACAGCGATCAGTCCTCTAACGTCTTATGCCTACCACGACATATTGCCAAAGGTTGACGCCGGAATCAGCAATAAAGCATATATCCGTTTTTGCAGCCAACATCGACCAAAAAATGTTCACCAAGTAAGTAAAACGCGAGCAATAGGTGTTTATTTCCAGTATAATCGGATAGGGGGAATTGTACATTTTTTCGGGGGAAGATCTTAAGTATGAGTATAGAAAAAAACAAGCGGAGCTAGTACAATTACATTAGAAATTGTAAGCGCTTGCTTTTATTTCAGAGGGAGGTACGATGCATTCAATGAATTACCGTAATCCCGTAACCGCCGGATATTTGAGCGCTATTTCCGGACCGAGCAGGAAGGCCTACACGCTGGACGATGAGGGGCCTACCATGTTCGCGTGCCTCAGCAGTCCCATCTCATGATGGAGACGTTCTTAGTTCTGAACTTCACGCCTCGGGCAACGGTATAAAGAACGCTAGTCCTGCTTATTATGAAGGATTCTATTATTCCAATACCAAAGGAGATGCCTTATGAATCAACAACATTTACCTAAGCCCCACCAGCCGCTTGTAACCCACATCTTCACTGCGGACCCGTCCGCCCATGTCTACGAGGGCAAAATCTATATCTATCCTTCCCATGACCTTGATCATGACGAGCCGAGCAACGATAATGGTGACCAGTATAAAATGGAAGACTATCATGTGCTCTCGATGGACAACTTCGATTCCCCGGTAGTCGATCACGGCGAAGCGTTGCATCTGAGAGATATTCCGTGGGCTTCCAAGCAGCTCTGGGCTCCGGATGCTGCTTATAAGAACAATACCTATTACCTGTTCTTCCCGGCACGTGATCATGACGACATCTTCCGTCTGGGTGTGGCAACATCAGATTCTCCGGCAGGGCCGTTCACGCCGCAGCCGAATTACATGGAAGGCAGCTTCAGTATTGATCCGGCCGTACTGGTGGATGACGACAATCAGTCATACATCTATTTCGGCGGACTCTGGGGCGGCCAGCTGGAGAAATGGCAGACCGGAAGCTTCGTGCCAGATGCAGAAGGCCCGGCTCCTGACCAGCCGGCGCTTGGACCACAAGTTGCCCTGCTCAGCGACGACATGCTGTCCTTCCAGGATAAACCTGTCGAGATATCCATTGTCGATGAAGATGGGAATCCAATTCTGGCCGGGGATGAGGAACGGAGATATTTTGAAGGCCCATGGATGCATAAATATAACGGCTATTACTACCTGTCCTACTCTACAGGAAGCACACATAAGCTCGTATATGCGATCGGCAAGAACCCGATGGGGCCGTTCACGTTCAAGGGTGAGATTCTCTCTCCGGTTATCGGCTGGACAACCCACCATTCCATTGTGCAAGTCGAAGACAAGTGGTATCTGTTCTATCACGACAGCTCCCTGTCGGAAGGCGTCAACCACAAGCGCTGCGTTAAATATTCCGAGCTGAAATACAACGAAGACGGAACGATCCAGAAGATCAATCCTTATCCGGATGCCGAGTAAGCTGGCGGGTTAGCGGAAACAGATCAGATTACAAGATACGGCATGACATGAGGCAGCTCCTGATGGGGCTGCTTTCTTTAGCATACAGCGCAGTCTGAAAATAGAATCTATTGAAACAGGTGATTGTTTTTAATCTGTCACGCCGGGTTAATGGGAGATAAAACGATCTGGAAAAGGGAGGGCCTACCCGAATGTGGACTGCATTGATGTGGGGCGGCATCTCCGCCTCAGCGGTTGTAATTGGTGCTCTTGCCGCATTATTCATGAAGATTCCGAAAAGGGTTATCGGTTGGATTATGGCTTTTGGAACAGGCACGCTGATTGGTGCAGCAACGTTTGAGCTTCTTGGAGATGCATTGAATGATGGAGGAATGTTGCCAACTGCTGTCGGTTTTACCGCAGGAGCTGTGGTGTATACCCTGTTTGATTGGCTCATCTCGGCCAAAGGCGGGTCCAATCGGAAACGTTCCAGCAAAAAAGATTCAAGCCAGCAAAGTGGACTCGGCATATTTGCAGGCACAGTGATGGATGCCATTCCCGAATCGATCATGCTGGGTGCCAGTTTGCTAGCAGGAAAAGGTGTCAGTGTGGTGCTGGTGGTATCGATCTTTGTCAGCAATATTCCTGAAGGGTTATCGAGTACGGCAGGACTGAAAAATAGCAAATATAGCAAAGGCAAAATTCTACTGATGTGGCTTGGTGTATTGCTGATCTCTGCCCTTGCCGCAATGGGCGGGTATCTGTTTCTGGAACAGCTTCCGAAGGAGATCGGAGCAGCGATTGGAGCTTTTGCCGGAGGGGGTATCATAGCTATGCTCTGTTCAACGATGATGCCTGAGGCTTTTGAAGAAGGAGGGCCTGTGGTCGGGTTGATCGCATCGATGGGACTGCTGGTGTCCTTGCTGCTGGATATTTAGTTTGGGTGTACTCTGAAACATCATATAAAACTCTTATCGTATCAACCCGAAGTCTCACATCTATCAAAGCAAAAGAGTATCCTCATCAGTTCAATTCTGAATGGGATACTCTTTTCTTGTAGATTGATGGAGTTTCAAATTTAAATTGAAATTAATGACCCGAGCAGCTTCCGCCGCAGCCACAAGCTTCTTTACCCAGTTCTTTGGCTTCGGGCAGTCGATTTAATTCAACGGATTTTGTAAAATAGTTGCTGATCTGCTGATGTAATTGACTGAATTCACGCTGTGCATAAATAAATCTGCGAATCAACGGATGATCGTAAAGCGCTCGTTCTTCCTCTTCGTAGATTTTAATCTCGGATTCGAGCAACTCAATATTTTGACGTTCTTTTTCTTCAAGGGCCTGATGTTTCTCCATAAAGCGTTCATACTGCTCTGTCGCTTGTTCATCTGCGGCAAATTGGTCGATCATCTCACGCATCTCTTTGTAGCCTTCATCCTGTAACAATAGGGAGCATAGCTCCTGCATTTTATGCATAATGAGTTGTTTGTCCAATTTAACAACGGTAGTCGTCATAAGGTTAGCCTCCTGAAAATTCTATTCTTGTTATTCACTTTATACTGTAAATGAGACGTTCACTGTGACGATACTCACAACCTGGGTTAAATAGTTTACATATGCAAGCAGACGATGAATCAATCAGGAGATCATATCTTTCAACTCTTGTAGCTGCAGAATCCGAATTTCATTGCCGTTTACTTGAAGCAGCATTTGATGTTGCATCATGTTTAATTTCCGGCTTAACGTCTCTGGAGTAATTCCTAAGAGCAAGGCTATATCCTTTTTGAAAACAGGCAGTCGGATCTCAGGATTAGCATGATTCCGGGTATGGAAATCGAGAAGAAGCTTTGCAATTTTCTGCTCCGTCGTCATAGCGCTGAGGGAGCTATTCCACTCATCGGTCTCATTGAGTAGACGGGTGATGGCAAGCAGGAAATGGTAAGCAAGTTTGGGGTCTTGCTCAAGTAATTGGTCGAAATCCTCTTTGCGGATAGAGCATATCGACGAGGTCTCAAGAACCTCCGCATTCGATTGATGCGGTGTCTGATGTAGTAATGAATTCTGTCCGAAAAAATCACCGGAGAACAAAAAGCGAATAATATGTTCTTTACCATTCTCATTATACTTGGAGAGCTTTACACTGCCTTGATGTATCACAAAGAGGGTGTCTGAACGTTCGCCTTCTTGCACGATATATTCTCCTTTATGATATTTTTGGGTATGGAGAAGCGAGGTCAGCAATGTAGCGTCCGCAGGGTCCAGATGCTGAAAAAGCGAAACTTTGGTGAAACAGGCATCGTTTTTTCCATGGGTACAAATCATTTCTTAGTCACCTCTTTGTATATTAATGAGCCATGGTTTTACCACCGTGATTTTTACCATCTTTCGTGACACGGAGCACGGCAGAAGCACCTTTGTCTACATGTTTGAATTGGTGGGTTACGATGGGATAGTCACCTTCCTCGGTGACAGTAAATTCAACGACTGCGCCTCCGCTGGCAGGTAACATAACGGTCTGAATACCATACTCGATGTTTCTTGGATTGCCGTCCTTGTATACACGATCCATAATCGTCCCTACGACATGGAAGGAAGAGACTTCATTTGGACCAGCGTTACTGACATAAATGCGAACGGTATCTCCTACTTTGGCAAGTAGCGGATGTTCTTTCAGAGTATAGGTATTGCCATTAAAAACAACATACTCGGGTTCCCCGTTAACAAAAGAATTGTAATCGTGCTCTTTGTACCATTCGCTCTGCACAAGGGTATACGAACGATCAACGAGGTGATCCGAAGGATATCCTGCTTTGGGCTCAACAATGATCATGCCGTACATGCCATTGGCAATGTGAGCTAGGGTTGGTTTGCTACCGCAGTGATACATAAATACGCCGGGATTGGAGGCCGGATAAGTGAAAGTACCTTCTTCCCCCGGCATGACATCAATGAATTTACTGCTCGGAGAAGCATGAACGGCATGCATGTCCATCGAGTGATTCATGCGCGTATCTTTATTTTTCAACGTAAAAACGATCGTGTCGCCCTCCTTCACACGCAGGACTGGGCCAGGTGACGTTCCATTAAACGTCCAGGCGTTATAGATGACTCCTTTTGAAATTTCAATATCTGTCACTTGAGAGGTCATTTCGATATATACGGTGTGGCCATCTCTGCGTATAACCGGATCAACGGGCGGCTGGCTGGGTGCAGTGCTTGAAAAGGCTTCTTCATTTTGGCTCTGCTGAATTGGACTTGTCGAACTGCAATGAGAGAGTGCAGCAGTAAAGATGGTCAGGATCAGCGTGTATTTATAAATGTTGGGAAACGAGAGCATAGATTCACAACCTTTCAATTAGCAAGTGATGATTTTCACAAAAACGAACTTGTGCAAGTAATATTTCAGGAATCTCCTAAGTCCAGATTACGATATCGATGGGATCATCGGTGTGATGAAGCACACATTTGTGTAGGACTAAGGGCGTTATTTTTAGACAATGCGCCAGCATTTGTTGTGCTTGGGTAAAGAGTTTCATATAATTTTATTAACGGCTCATTTGGAACAATGTGGGATAAACGACTGTTTCAGCGTAAGGTTCAATGAAAGGAGAGGGTTATTGTGAAACGTTTCGAAGACGAGGGGGCATACAAATACAGCTTTTATTCTGTGCTTTACCGGGGAGAGCGAGTTGAAGTCAAATGTCCAGAATGCGGCGGGTACGCTTACATAGAACGCTCTAATGGAAAAGTGCAGTGGAGATGTAGTCAGTGCTACGCTCATGCAGTCAAAGAAGCTGACTACGAGTATGCAGCTAAGGGATATTGTACAGTATGTGAGCGGTGGTTTACGGTGCTGGTAACAGATGAGAAGATGACCCCTCATCCGCTAGTCCATATTACATGTCCACACTGCGGGGCGAACAATCGAGCTACACTGCACAAAAGGCAGGTCAGTCGAGGTTATTACAACGAAATTCAAAAGGGCAGGGACCCGCTTTTTGGTCTGGAACTCTATTTTCTGGACCACATTCGAGGCAAACAGATCTGGGCGGTCAATCGAAAACATCTCAATTATCTTCTGCAGTATGTATCGGCTGATTTACGTGTGAAATATGGAGGCAGATCTCAGAAGACTGCATCTCACAGTATTCCTGTCTACATCAAGGAGGCCAAGAACAGGGAAGCTGTAACCCGCGTGTTAACGAAGATGCAGCATAACTTCAGATAAATGATTATCATCAGGAACAGGGGAAAAAAGATGAATAAGCGAATTAAATTTAGTGTTTTTCTGTTTGTGTTTGCCATGATGTGCATACCTGCTTATTTTATTATGGAGACGTATGGTGTATTTCAAAAAGAAAAGGTGTTATCAGGCTACGCCGTTGCTGTGGATGTCGAAGGTAAATCTTATCAGACATGGCCGCTGATCAACGGATATACAGCAATGGACAAACGAGGAGACGACCGCCAGCTGTATTACCGTATTGACACGAGCGGTCTACAGTATTTGTTTCAATTGGCTTATAAGGAGTACGAAGTTCAACCGGGTGGAAACAACCCGTATTTAGCAGGTCAAATCGATTACTCGCAGAGCGACCATGTGTATGTGCAAAGCGAAAACAAATATACCAATGCAAATGACTTTGTTACGGTAATCACGCTGCTGGACCGTGAGGGAAAGATAATCTATACCTACGAACAAACGGGTAAAGGGGACGATAAGCTGGTGAAGTCTATCATTCATCAAGGCATGAGCCGGTCTAGCAATCGCGGCACGGAAGCCGCACGTGATCCTTACCTGAATATTACGGCGTTGTTTCGTGAAAAGCTGGGCATTGATGTAAAATTGACCGTGGATGATGAGCATAAGGTTGTCACAATTCGAATGAACAAAGTGGAGGCAAAATGATGAATATGTATGGTGTAGAGCATGGGCCTGTATATCTGCAAGGGCTGACAAAGAGCGTGGCGGCAGAAAAAACACATGAAGTGGAATGGCAAGGAAAATTACAAACCGGCGATGGACATGATCAGTTTCATATTTTTTATTATGGTGACCTGGATGAAGATGATCTGATTATGTGGCATGATATGACACCATTGTTGATTTATGCAGAACACGCGGTTACTGGGGAACGCTATCTGCTCATTGATGCAGCGAAGCATGGTTACGATGCGATGGTGTGTGAGACGTATCCCGAGGAAGAATTGAACAACAGGCCGCTTCGTCCTTATCTTGACGTTGAGGGTGAGGATACATTTGAAGTATTTTTGACGGCATATTACAACGTGCCATTGGATGAAGAGTTTGGCGAGGATGTGGAGGCAGATGGGACGTATGAGCTGATTACAGGTGAACGTGTGCATTTCAATGAGGTAAAGCGTAATGGTTATGATGCTTTTGCCATCCGCATTCGTAATCGCAAAGGCGTAGAGACTGAAATCGTACAGGAAGAGTTGGCCTAATGTGTTTTGTCTATCCATCATCTTATGAATTTGATGATTCTAATGTTAGGAGCTGATGCTGAATGTATATCGTGTCTCACATGTTAAAGCCTGTTTCTCATCAGGAGTTGCAACAAGTGGAGCAAGAACACGCCGTTCGTCTGCCTTTGGCTTATCAACGCTGGCTGCAACAATACGGAGAAGGAACTTATTCAGGCTGGATGAACATTCAGCGGCCGGATCCTGAAGTTTTAAAACCATTTGCAGCATATGATCTTTGGGAGCATACGGAAGCAACGGTCATCAGCCAGTCCCAATTGCAAGAGTGCATTAGCATTGGAAGTTCAGTAGACGGCGATTTCCTGGTTATTCATGCAGATGTGGAAGGTCTAATTTGGCTCCCGCGGCATGATGAACAGATTACGGTGTGGCCATCGAACGAGGCGTCTTTCGCTGATATTCTTGATCGTATCTACTGCGGATATTACAACAGGGACGAGCCGTTCAGACCAGCGTATTTCGAACCGTGGAACGAGGAGAAGCAACATATTTTTTATCATTTTACGGGAAAAGAGAACGGAACATCAATGAAAGAACTGGTAGATCTGTGCGAGTCGCACTTTTCATGGGATCTGGTCATTGATAATGAATATACATGCAAGCTGTTCAGCGCCATGATTGGCGGGTATGTTCGTTTTAATATGGCGAGTGAGCGCGAAATAGTTTTATTTTATGAAAAAAATAATCATGCAACGGAGGCGCAAGAAGCGCAGCAGCAGGTGCAGGCGATACAACAGTTATTGCAGGCACATCATTGCACTGCATTGGAATAGAGAGCAGCAGAGGGCGAGGGGATTTTATGGATTGGCTGGATACAGAAATTGCAGAACAGTGGCGTAAGGAAGGCAAGCGGTATGCCAGGGATGTAAATGCATTTGTACATAAAATGCTTCAGGGAGAGCATCCGGATGAATCTGAACTGGCAAATGATGCCCGGCATTCGCTCAGTTCCAAAGTGATGAAAATGGTGAAACAGGCTAATCTTCAAGGTGATGTGGAGCGTCTTCGAAAAGAATTACCTGCGGCGACGTGGCCGCTGAGCAATCATTTTCAGGATTCTATGCAGGCCGTGCAAGCTGTATGTTACCTGAATGAGGATACGATGCTCTGTAATACAGGAGTATTGTCGAATAACGGGCAGGTATATACGATGGATCAGCAGGGATGGTGGTGTAGTCCAGATTACACCATGGCAGGCTGTTCAGCGGTCGGCGGTTACGTTGCTCTGGCGAGTCATGAAGGTATTCGCGTCATTCGTGAACCAGACCGCAAGCTGGAAGGAGAGCAAGTCGCATACTACCCATGGGACAAGATCAAAGATCGAATCAAAGCTCAATTGCCTGAAATTGAATCCCTGGCAGATACGATACATCCCGAGAACACGATTGAAAAGCTGATCCCCATGGATCAAGGACAGGCGCTGCTGCTTCAATCCCGGTACGGCATCTATCTGATAGAGCGGGAACAGGTGGTCATTCTTCATCCCGATGTGGCGGAGATTCAGGAGTACGAATATGAAGACACCCATCTTTCTATGGGACATACCGCAGTATCTTCGGATGAGCGCTGGATTGCCTGGGGGAGCCAGATGAGTAGCCATACGGTGCTGGATCGGGAAAGTAACAAGACGTATCAGGTGGAGCCGGAGTCGAGTTATCCGCACTGTGCGGCATTCAGTCAGGACAATCAAGTTGTCTGGTTTAACGCCTGCCATTTCTACAATGGAGTAACGATTCAAGTTCAGCTTGACAGCATTGCTGATCGTAAACAGGATGAAGAGTGGCCTATTATGGAAGAGAATGCTCGTGTGTATACCATGATTGAGATGGAGGCAGGCATGGTGATTGGTGATGCATACGGTTATTTGTATTGCATCAACCGCGAAGGCCAAGAGCTATGGCGCCATTTTGTGGGCTCAACGATCTGTTCTCTGGCTGTGTCACCTGAGCAGTCTCAGCTTGCTGTGGGAACATATGGCGGTATGTTGCACATCCTTGATCTGGGTTCGGAACGGATGGACGAATACGGAATTGGTACAGGTACGTTGCGTGAACGGGAGCGTTACGTATTATGGCGTGAACAGGAGCCGCTGCGCTGGTAGCATAGACTGGCAGGCCTTGAATGAATGAATTTGATTTTGCTAAAGGATGATGAGGGTGGAACGTCAAGAGGCTATAGTGTTGTTAAAATATCACGCCTTTGCTCACGATGATGTGAATCATCCGAAAATGGAACATGGCTTTCTCGGTAGCTTACGTCCGTTTCGCGGTCAATTGATTGAAGAGAACTTCCATGAATTAATGCGCATATTACGCACGCTCGCTCCAGATCTTTCACATGCAGCATTGGATCGGGAAGTAATCGCTTGCCTATGGAGCATTACTCATCTGGCGAGGGCTTGGGCGATTGAACCCGAGGGCATGCTTCGCAGTAATCATCTCATCTCAGATGAGCAGGTTGCAGTGATGGAGGAATGGCTTAATCTGTTCTCGTATGCAGTTATGATCCTGATTGAAGGCGGCGATGAACAAGAGGCGTTCTGGGGATATGAACAATATGTGTTGGACCGAAATGTGCAGAAAGGTGAAGGTGACGGGATATGAAGTCTGGAGTGGATACTGTTATCAATGATCTGCGGATAGAATTGAACCATCTGTTAGACCTGAAAATACAAGATGAAGAGATTCGGTCATTGTATGACACGTATCTTCAATTGTCAGGGGTATCCGAGGCGGAACTGGATCAGTTCGAGAAACAGTATGGGGTCCGTCTGCCCGTTGATTTCCGTGCTTTTTACCGCCATACGGATGGCAGTGGTTATGGTCTGCATATGTTGTACCCGGGGGATGTAGAGCAGGGGTCTTGTCAACCGTTCTATCTAATGTCACTTGATGAGATAGTCGAGACCAAACAATATTTCTGTGATGTGGACGAGAAGCTGGAGGAGCATTACGGGGATGAAGAGATTCGCCAGTTAGATCCTGAGATCAAACCGTATTTGTTCCATAAATCATGGATTCCTTTTGCCACAATGGCTGGAGGTTCGCTCTACTTGATGTTTGATTTTGATCCAGCAGAGGCGGGGACATACGGACAGATTATTATGTATGTGCATGATCCAGACTTTGTTTATTACGTTACATCATCGTTTACGGAGCTTCTCCGGATGTCTATCCGCAATTTGAATCTAATGGATGGGATTGAATACTAGAACCCTGAATGTTCGTTGTAAACTACGATGGATATAAAAAGATGAAATAACCAAAAGGCAGGAGCAATTTGAATAGCTCCTGCCTTTTGGCTAAAACGTAAAGCCTTCAGGCTCTACCACTGGAAAAAACGGTGACCATGAAATCCGCCGGGACCTCCGGGCCCACCCGGTCCGCCCGGTCCGCCATGGCCCCCGTGTCCTCCTGGACCGCCGCCGTGAGGGCCTCCCGGATATCCCGGATAATGTCCTGGATAACCACCATGCCACGATGGTCCAAATCCCCCAATAGGAAAAGGAAGAGGAAATGGCACTACCGGTGGATAAGGATAGGGGTAGGGATAAGGGTAAGGGGGTGGCGGTGGCGGATAATAAGGATAAGGATAGCCTACAGATTGCTGGGTTGATGATGCACCTGGAACATATGACATATCACAAGCCTCCAATGTCTGGATTGATGATATCAGCCTATGCGGATTCTTCACTCGCTGACACAGCAACTTAGCCCAGTAGAAATGGGCTCACCGATCTGGGCGCTAGGCATACGCTGAGGTATAGGGTACCACCTAAACCGAGAGCGAAGGGCAGGCGTTTTATTTTGGCAACCTCGTACATGGATTTCACTTTACCGACTACGCAGTTTACGTATGATCTGAGCAACAATCCGCTTTTCAAGAAAGATGAGCATAATTACATTAATGCACTTTCGGTTAAACAGCTCAATACGTTGGGCGACAGCTCTTTATTGGATATTTTTCTGAGTGCAGGCAATGTCGTCGAACCTCACATTCATCAGAACGCAGCCGAGCTTGTTTATTGCATCAGCGGTGCGGCGGTTGTTTCCCTCATTAACCCGTTCACGAATGAACTGCTTCATTTCCCCATTACACCAGGGCAGACCGCTAACGTACCGCAAGGATGGTGGCACTATGAAGTGGCGACGGCAGATCACACACATCTGCTCGCGATCTTTGATGCCCCTGTGCCTGAAGCGATCTTCGGCTCTGATATTTTGCGACTGACTCCCGCGAAAGTACTGGCTCACACCTATTGTCTGGATGAACATAAAGTGCAGGAAGTCTTGGCCCCCATTCAAAAAACGGTAATTATCGGCCCGCCAAAAGGTTGTAAAACGCAGATCGCGCCTGTATCCAACCACATGCCTAATGTGGGACCGAATCTTCAACCAAACATCCAACCAGTTAATATCCCACCTAGTATCAAACCGAATATTGAACCAAAGATCGAACCAAAGATCGAACATATTGCCCAACCGAGTATTCAACCGAACTTACAGCCTAATATTCAACCCAACATCGAGCCGAATGTACAGCCTAATATGCAACCAAATATGCAACCAAATATGCCTCCTTATGTAAATCGTCTTTCACATTGGGGTACTTGGGTAGATCCGCGTATTATCCACGAACCAGGATGCCCATACTATAGCGAAATCCCGGTGCAATTGAACTCAGATAATAAGGCGTAAATTGAATCATATTCCTCTATTTACTCTTGCTTGTACGAATCTATTTCGTATTTTGTTCTCATTACCGTGAGTTTTATGATAAGCAGATCTGGCATTATTACGATAAGGGCGTTCAACTAAGAGCGCCTTTTTTGTTTTTTTAATCTTTTTTTCTCGCGAGATGTCACAAACTTCATACGTTATTTGTCTTCAGTATGTAGACCAAATGAGAGCTGATGATGGAGGAGAATGAATATGAATTTACGTATGAATTACAGAGCGGCGAACCCTGGTGCTTTCAAAGCTATGATGGCGTTGGAGCAATATGTATCCGGGCAATTTGAAGATAAGGTGTTATATGAGTTGTTGAAAATTCGTGTCTCTCAGATCAATGGCTGTGCCTTTTGTATAGATATGCATGCTAAAGACTTGATGAAGCTGGGCGATTATGGGGATCATATTCTTTTGCTCAGTGTGTGGCATGAAGTGCCTATATTTACGGAGAAACAACGTGTTATGCTTGAGATGGTCGAGGTTTTGACGCGAATATCGGAGCATGGGGTTCCACTTGAGCTGTATAATAAAATTCGTGAACACTTCAGCGAAACTGAAATCGTTAATTTGATTATGGCGATTAATTCAATCAACAGTTGGAACCGTATTGCCATTACGACAGGTATGTACCCAGGATGTTTTAACTAACGTGATAAACGAGAAAAATAAACGATAAACGAACCAAGCCAGAGGAGGCGATCCTACGCAGTCCAATCTTAATTCTGATTCTAATCAACATAAGTATACGCCGGA
The DNA here is from genome assembly GCF_019748695.1 of Paenibacillus cucumis (ex Kampfer et al. 2016). Classification (NCBI taxonomy): domain Bacteria; kingdom Bacillati; phylum Bacillota; class Bacilli; order Caryophanales; family Paenibacillaceae; genus Paenibacillus; species Paenibacillus cucumis (ex Kampfer et al. 2016). The sequence goes on from NZ_JACLIC010000014.1 coordinate 177,962, forward strand.
ACCGTCTTCTCTGGATGTTGGTGCATTGTATAAACAGTATAAAAATTATGCCTTCTCGATCGCATATCGTATGCTGGGCAGTGTGACTGAGGCGGAAGATATCGTTCAGGACTGCTTCGCAGAACTTCAAAGGTTGAGGAATCAGCTTATTCACCAACCCAAGTCTTACATTGGAAAACTCATCGTGAACCGCTGTTTGAATCTGTTGAACTCTGCTCGCAACCAGAGGGAGCATTATGTCGGGGAATGGCTTCCCGAGCCGCTTGGTGTTCATGAATTAGTTAATACGCCAGAGGAAGCGATACAGCAAAAAGAAATGATTTCGTACGCCTATCTGGTTATGCTTGAACGTCTGTCACCCGTGGAACGGGCTGTTTTTGTGCTACGCGAAGCGTTTGAGCATGACTATTCGGAGATTGCGGGATGGCTGGGGAAAACAGAAAGCAACTGTCGACAGATTTACAGTCGTGCCAGACGAAATTTACCTGAACAACTTCCAGTGATAGAGCAAGCGAGCGCCAATTGGAAAACTAAAAAAGAAGTGCTTAGCCGTTTCACCTCGGCATTTCTAGCACATGACGTTTCAGCTATGCTGGAGCTGTTGACAGATCAGCCTGTGTTCACAGCGGATGGCGGCGGCGTAGCACGCACGATTATGCGAACAATGCATGTGCATAAAGGTGTGCTCGCCATCCTTACCTCTCCTAGAGTGCTACGTTCGTTAAGAGAAAGAATGTGGAAGCCTGCATTCATTAATGGCGAGCCTCAGCTCGCTTTAATGAAAGATGGGCAGGTCACTGAAGTGTTATGTTTGGAAATGGATGCTTCAGGGAAGCGAATCCATGGCGTGTATCTCATTGTCAATCCAAACAAACTGGCAACTGTGCAATTATGAACTAATAATAGTAATGAAATGTTTAACTGTGACTACTTATTTAAGCGACATGATCCTTTTAAAAAGGACCGTCGCTTTTTTTGTTTTATATACCGTCTAATCTACTTTAGTTTCTCTATCATAAATTTGATTCTAGAGTTATACATGGTATGATCTAATAGATTTGAAAAATAGTAAATATATGCCATGAATGAAGTAGATTTTGAATTCAACACAAGTGAGGTTGTACGTATTGAGAAAACTAAATTATGTGCACATGTTTGTTTTTCTTAGTGCAGTTACGGTTGTCACGCTGGGGTTGTATTACATAGCGGCCGACTGGCTGAATCAGCGGTATTTCCGTTTCCTAATCTGGAATTTGTTTTTGGGCTGGATTCCATTTGTATTCTCATCCCTAACCTATGGTTTGGGCCGTCTGAAATGGAAAGGAGCCATATGGATCGCGATACCGAGTGCGATGATGTGGCTGTTGTTTTTCCCCAACTCTTCGTATATCGTTACGGATTTGCTTCACCTGACGTCAAGGAGTTCAAGGTATTTCTCTGGAAGCCTTGCCGAGTTTCACTATTGGTATGATCTGATGGTTGTGCTGATGTTTGTGTGGACAGGACTGCTGATCGGCTTCCTATCAATGTATCAGATTCAGGAAGTCATCTATAATCGGTTAGGACGTGCGGCGTCATGGATATTTGTAATGGGTGGAACAGCTCTTGGCAGTTATGGTGTTCTGCTTGGACGGGTTTATCGGTTAAACAGCTGGGATGCATTAACTAATCGCGAGTTGTTAATCAGGCTGATGAACGAAAGTGTTAGTCGGCCCTCCTTGGCGTTTTGTATGTTCTTTGGAACGTTTCTTTTTACTATCTATCTCACGTTATATTATTTGCTGAATGCGAGAGGGTCTGGACCAGATCAACGAAGTTTACAAACCAATGATAAGAAAGTGTAGGTGCTTCGATATGCTGGATGCAGTAAAGGTCAGGGAAAAAGTCAAAGAGGTTATGGAACAAAAAGATTTTTCGGGTGTTGTGCTGTGCAAACAGGAGGGAGAGACCCTTTTTCAGATGGTGCGAGGGTATGCGAACCGCAGTGATGAACTTCTGAATGATGTGAATACACGTTTTGGTATTGCTTCGGGCTGTAAGGTTTTCACAGCTGTAAGTATAGGTCAGTTGATTGAGCAAGGACATTTTACGTTAGATTCCAAATTAAAGGATGTCCTAAACCTTACGTTTCCGGCGTGGGATTCAGAGATTACAGTGCACCAGTTGCTGACCCATACTTCTGGCGTACCGGATTATTTTGATGAGGACGAGATGGATGATTTTTCAGCGTTGTGGAGAGACAGGCCCGTGTATGTGATGCGACAGCTCAGTGATTTTCTGGCTATGTTTCAACATCTGCCAATGAAGTCTGCTCCTGGTGAGAAATTTCATTATAACAATGCGGCATTTATCGTACTCGGACTCATTGTGGAGCAATACACTGGCTTGGCCTTTACAACATATGTGGAGGAACATATTTTCAAACGTGCGGGTATGCAAGATTCAGGTTATTTCCTGACAGATCAGCTTCCGCGTAACACAGCTATTGGATATATCGATGCTGACGACGGGACATGGACTAGTAATATTTTTTCGATCCCTGTTCAAGGTGGAGCAGATGGCGGAGCCTATGTAACCGCACCAGATATGATTCGTTTCTGGGATGCTCTGTGGGGTATACGTTGCTCGGTGAGGAGATGACACGGTATTTGTTGACACCCTACGCGCACGATGAGGACGAGGAATTTTATGGTTTGGGGATATGGCTGGAGTTACGTGAAAAAGAAATATTTAAGGCTCATGTCATGGGTTTTGACCCAGGTGTTTCGTTTATGTCTGGCGTGTATCCCAAGCATGGGATTCAACTTGTGGTTATTTCAAATCAGGAGTCAGGGCCTTATCCTATAACGTTGGCTGTAGAGGAAGCAATGGTGTAAAGGGAGAGTTGAGGTTGGAAAATATCGGATCGTAGACAATTGCCCTGAAACGGACAGAAGGGAGAACGCCGTAGCAGGTTAATTCCTAATGTCTGAGTACCCTTGCCCTTCCACTTAACGATCACTCCTTCCAGGCAAGGGTGTATGTTTGAAATATCTCTCTTCGAATCAATGTAAATTTATTCGGAAAAGGTAGCTAGCTTCCACAATTCAGGCACAATGAATCTGGGGAATACGTCGATGGGTGGCTTTTCCTTCTTGCGTTTGTCATTAGTCAGCACGGTCACAAGTTCCAACTCGGGAACAACATATACATACTGACCTCCAAATCCTCTGGCGTAGTAATAATCTAGTGATTTGAGACGCTTTGAATCCGTAGGTCGGTGTTGGGAGACCGAGTTATCGTCAAGATGTTGACCTGCATATTGATCCACCCACCAGTGCCATCCGTAACTGCCATGGTTTGGTGGTGGGACCGTGATGAAGGGCTGGGTTGAACGTTGGACGAGTTGGCTGGAAATAAGCTGTTTTCCTTCCCATTTCCCTTCCTGAAGGTAGAGTTGTCCGAATCTGAGCAAGTCGGTTGGCAGCAGTCTCAGGCCAAATCCACCCGTGTGTACACCTTGGGGATCTTGCTCCCATTCATAATCTTGAATGCCAAGTGGGCCAAATAGATAACGCTCGGCATACGCTGCTACACTCATGCCTACATGTTGCATTAATATTGAGGATAGAATCTGGGAAACTCCCGAATTGTATTCCATATGTGTGCCAGGTTCATGTCGCAAACGCTGTTCTAAAGCGAAATTAACCCAATGATCCGTACGTGTCATCCGTGGAAACGAATTTTGTCCGCCGAACTCGTCCCAGTTAAATCCGGCTGTCATTGTAAGCAGTTGCTCTAGGGTAATTGCTGGTTTACGTGGGTCAGGATCAGAAGTAAGCTGTGGGAAAAAGGTGGATATGGGCGTGCCTGCCTCGGGCAGTAGCCCATGATCCATGGCGATACAGATGAGCGCAGAGATGATGCTCTTGGTACATGAATTAATTTTGGCGATATCTGTCTCAGCCTGTGTGTTCCGAAAATGCTTGTAAACGATCTCCCCGCGTACACTGACCAGACAGCTTCTGAGATCCAGCGGTGGAATGATCTGTTGCAATGTATGATGAAGGTTTAGGGAATTCATAGTGTCCTTTCTGTGTTCGTTATGTATTTAGTATGTAGATTCCAAAGGGTTGCCCACTATGTTAGCATATTCATTTGGGTAGCTCAACAAACATCAATTTCATTATTTCATTGCAGAGGAGGCCAAACTTATGTACAAAATCGGTAATCAAGGCACGTTCAAAGCGTTGCCTGATCCAGCCCTCGCAATCTACCAAGGAGATGTTGCCCGTGTTGAAGCATATATACAGCAAGGAATGGACTTGGAAGAAAAAATAGCATTAAGCTCGAACATTACGCTTCGTCCGCTTGACCTGGCATTGATCTGTAATCAGTCGAAGGTGATCAGACTTCTTGTGGAGCGAGGGGCCGAGATCAATGCCAAAGATCATCCAGCCATTTTATATGCGGCGCGCTACGGTGGAGCAGATGTGATTCGTTATTTAGTTGAGCAAGGAGCCAAATTGAACGGACTAAGCCGGTTAAAATCAAGTGCATACGACGAGGCATACTACGGGAACAAAAAGAATATTTCGGTGTTGAACGACCTTGGGTTGGACATCCGCAAATATGGCGGCAAAACGTTACGAAAAGCAGTATCGGATCATGATATGAAAACGGTTCAATACCTGCTGAATGAGGGTGTGGACATCAACTACAACGAGCCGGATATGGTTTATCCGTACAAAGCGACACCGCTCACCGTAGCTGCACGGCAGAACAGTATGCGAATGGTCAAATATTTGGTGGAACAAGGTGCGGATGTGACGTTGCAGGAGAAGGACGGGGAGCGGGCCTACACGATTGCGGTCAGTCAGAAAAATAATGAAATGGCTGAATACTTGAAATCACACGAGCCTGAGGAGTTCCATAATCTGAGCAATAAACTGCATGCACTACAATCATACAAGCTCCCCGAAACGTTAATCCGTTTTATGACCGAAGGTTCACGCCGAATAGACCTGCCAAGCTGTCCCGCTGGCGTTGGTTATATTGAATTCTTTTCGTTGACAGATACGGTGGAGATGAAGATGGGCAGGCAGAAGCTATTGCGTTTATCCTCTGATCTGGATCAGTACTCTCATATGCTCATCGTCTGGAATCCAAGCAAAAAGATGATAGGTTATGCCGATATTGAACATCAGGAGCAGGGCACATTATGCACATTTGAACAATTTTTGGAAGAACCTGAGGTTTACATTGAACGGCTTTTGAATTAGAAACAGTGGTGTCTTGATTTGTGAAACCTCTTGCATAACGCGGTTGCGATTGCAAGAGGTTTTTGAGTTTTCTCAAAGTGGTGCCTAAATAGGAAAAATATCTCATGAAATATGAACTATACTAGTGCGTAAGAAGGTTAGAAATGGTAAAATAGCAATGCCTAAACATGAAAAAAGACGATAATTGACGAATATTAATATATCTTATGATTGTGTTGGTTGGGATCATAGATGTTGAAATCTAGTATTTTAAGCTAAAGTGAGGAATAGAATATGGCTATTATTGATGTAATCAAGTATGACGGTTCGCCCGACGTGTTTGCCTGGAAACATCCGGAGACTGAATTGGGAACTTGGACTCAGTTAATTGTAAATCAATCTCAACAGGCTATACTCTTTAAGGATGGAAGGGCCCTTGATCTGTTCGGGCCAGGCAGGCACACGTTAAGTACAGCGAACATCCCGATACTAAACCGACTTATTAACCTTCCATTTGGAGGAAAGTCTCCTTTTGCTGCAGAAGTCTGGTATGTGAATCAAGTAAGTGCTATGGACGTCAAGTGGGGAACTGCGAATCCGATTCAGGTTCAGGACCCGAAATATAATATTATTGTGCCTGTTAGAGCTTTTGGACAAATGGGCATGAAAATCTCAGATTCACGAAAATTTTTAGTTAAACTTGTAGGAACACTGCCAGAGTTTAATCAGCTCAATATGGTGAATTACTTCCGTGGATTAATTACGATGAATATCAATTCGATGCTATCTTCCTATTTAATACATAGAAAAGTAAGTGTGTTAGAAATTAATGCCTATATCGCTGAAATATCACGACACTTTGCGGACAACATCGCTTCTACATTTGACGAGTTTGGAATTGAACTTATCAATCTATACATTCATAATGTCAATTTGCCCGAAGAAGACCCATCGGTCATTCGATTACGGGAAGCGCTCGCGCGCAAAGCGGAAATGGATATCATTGGATACACCTATCAGCAGGAACGCTCATTCGACACGCTTGAAGGTGCAGCCAAGAATGAAGGAAGCATGCAGTCTGATATTATGGGCGCAGGTCTTGGTATGGGCATGGGCGTTGGCTTGGGAGGTTCGTTTAGTAGCGGAATGTCTGAAATGTCCAAAGTCATGTCTACAACAACAGAAACGCCTGCCGTACGCTTGTGCGGGCATTGTCAACATCCGAATCAGGAACAGAGCTCTTTTTGCAGTAAATGCGGAAAATCATTAGCTGAAAAATCTGCAACGACGGACTGTAATAATTGTGGTCACACGATGGAGAAAGGAACTAAGTTTTGTCCGAACTGCGGTGACAAATATTATGCTTGTCCTTCATGTGGGGCTGATAATGCGGAGAATGCGTCTGAATGCGTGAAGTGTCACGAGCCGATGCCAAGGCCATGTCCTAATTGCAACCACATGAATGGGCCTCACACTAAATTTTGTGGAAACTGTGGCACAGGTTTAACGTTGAAGTGTAATCAATGTCAACATGAAGTACAACCTGGTCAGAAATTCTGTCTCGATTGCGGAAATAATCTGCAAGAAGGGGGGCAGGCTTAGTGATGGTGAAACGGAGCAACGTTTTTATTCTAGATGTAATCTATCTTGTCTGTTTAATTTTAAGTTCGATCATCTCATTTACGATGTTTAGCAACGATATTCTATCATTTCCATTCTGGATCAATCTTGCCGCATCGTACGTTGCGATGACGACTTTGTGGATTTATGCGCGTCATGTGATGCAAAATATGGATCGCTTTAAACGTTTTGTCCCAGGTTACACAGCTATAGGCATTGTATTAATCATTTATCTGGGGTGTGTCATTTTTTATGCGTTATTCGTAGGTTTCGCAGATTATGCACTGCGCTGGTTTGTTTTGTTACATGTAATCACTGCGGCTCTTGCTTTCATTTTGTGCGCTATTTTAATGATCTATATTCGATCAGGAAGTGAGCATGAAGCCAATCAACAATTGAATATTAACGACTGGAAATCAATTGAGAACGCCATGTATCAGTTGCTTAATATAATGGATAAACATCCAATGTTGAATGTGGAAAAGGACAGGAAGTCAGTAGAAGCCATCATTGAGCTGGTTAAATATAGCGATCCAATCGCGCCAGCTGCCGTGCAGTATAATGATCGTCAGATTCTTATAGATATTGAATTGTTGAGAGAAGAACTGTCTACTCAGTATGAGGCAGGAGAAGTAGTAAATAGTGAACGTGTGGCTATGCAATTATCCCGATTGATGTCTCGTCTAAAAGAAAGAAATCAACAGATTCTTTCGCTCAAATCTTAACCATGTTTTAGGGGGAGAAGAAAGTGAAGAGGTTTTTTGGAATTATTTTAATCATCATCTCGTTTATAACCATTCTATTCTCATTAATGATGATGGCGGATGAAGCGGGTCTAGCCGTGTTTAGTTTAATCGTACTTTTTATTCCTGGTGTTATTGTATTGGTTACGGGAATAAAAATGTGTGGTCGACCTAAGTCTCGTTCTAAATCGGCTCGTAATGATCAACATCCGACTAGTGTTAAAGAACATTATAAGGATGTGTACCTTGATAAAAACCATATCCAGCAAAAAGAGCCGGTTTCGGTAAATTGCTCTGGATGTGGAGCTAAGGTAGAGGTATATCCTAATTCGTCGGCAAATTGTGAATATTGTGGGACAACGGTAAGAACTTCGTAGTTTCACTGACTTGCTTGAAGCTTAAGAATGAAGACTTGTGATAGATTATTTGAGTGCTTACAGAGTGTTCTTTGGAGGAATTATCATGATCAGAGCGATTTTTGGATTGATATTTTTGATCTATGCAATTGGTATGCCTATTGCCTTTTTTAATGCAGGTGATCACAAAAACATTGGAAGTAATCCGGTCACCTTCGTAGTGCTCCTCGTATTAGAGTTTATTTTTATATTTTCAGCGATTAAATTACTCCAAAGAAAAAAGGTTCCTCAAAAACAATTTTATGGCGGGGACTATGGGAGTGATTCAGATCCGGCACTAGAAAATACTTATCGGCCCCAAGAAATTGGAAATGGTCCCTCAAGTTACAATAGTAATACGGTGATTTATACAAATAATCAGTCACTTAGCTACACAGAGATAAATATAAACAGCGACAAGTATGCTAAAGACGAAGAAGAAAAGGTTGAAGAGAAGGTTGAAGAAGCACCAAGGCAAGTTTCAGTGACCTGCTCGGGGTGCGGGGCGAAGGTAAAGGTGTATCGGAAACAGTTCACGGATTGTGAGTACTGTGGAACAACGGTTGAAGCTTCATAAATCAGTAGAATAAATATAAAGAGAACCACAGCTTTGTCCCTTTGAATAGGGGATAGGCTGTGGTCTTCTTTTTATAATCTGCTCTAAAAGTCTCTAGTCCGATCGAAGACTTCGTATAACTGCTCCCGATCAATCTTGAAGGAACCTGACTGGGTTGTTTTCAACTGATCCTCTAGTTGATCGATCAAGCCCGCAAATACAGTAGCAATCTCTTCACGCTCAACCGTCTCAATCCATTCCGATTTGACATCCATTTGATTAAACGTCTGTGTATACTCCTGAGTGAAAGAAATGAGTTGATCGGAGAGTGTGTCTTCATAATCATTTCTCTGGCTTAATTCACGAATCCGCTTCAGAGACTGTTTATACAACTGCGCGGCTTTTTTGGCATGTACTGCCTTGATCTGTTCCCTTCCATCCCAATCCCGAAATGGATTGTTCAGATTCTCAGCGAGCCATTCCGGTTTACGAGGCTGAGTGATATCGAGATCGATTCGGGTTTCGGCAACTTTTTTATATCGGGTTTTGATCGACTTGGCTGCTTCTGCCGGAAGACTGCTCATCCAAAGCGTATGTAGTTCAGGAAGATGCTCGGGACTTGGAAATTGATCTCCATCAAAACCAAATAGATCATTCGTGCTGAACATTTGCAAAGATTTTAGATGTTGAATGGAATGAATGCCCGATATCGTACCAGGTTTACCCCACAAGCGTAATTCGGAAAGTTCAGGGTAGGATTGGACGACAGATTCAATATCAAGCTCTTTGATTTTATACAATTGAAGGCTACTTAGACGAGAAAGACCGCAAATTTCTGGCAAAGTTTCCGCTATACTTAAGGTCAGCTGCTGTCCGTCTCCAGTAGTATCAATAAGAAGACCTGGACTGATCTCGCCGGTGAGACTTAGGAAATCCATCTTGTTATTGAGTATAATCTTCTCCATTCCGCTAGCATCCACAACAAGCTGGGTCAACTGCGTTTGACTGAAATTCAGTATACGTTGCCCGTGGTTCTGTACATGAAGTTCATAAACGAAGGGATTCTCTTTCAGAAAAGGAATGATAGCCTCGTGGTACCCATTCATCTCGATATGAGTCAGACACGGAAGTGCCTCAAGTTCAGCTACATCGTCAGCTGAAGTTGGAATAAAGTTACGAATCGTGCTGGTGTTACGTCGCATTTTAATCCCGCGGGCGGTGATGTCACTGTGGTCATGAGCTGCCTGCTTAAAAAGAGTTCTGCGGCTTTCATTGATGAGTTCCCATTGCCGCTGACGATACAGGCTTTCTCCGGCCGGCCAACCCGAACTGTAACTTCGTGATTCTTCGGTAATTAGGGGAGGTCGGTTGCCGACTAAAATATAGGATACAGGAACATCCGCTTTTACATAGTTATGCTCTAAGGTACCATTCCAAAAAAAAAAATTGCAGATCAGTGGTTTCATCACGTCAAGCTCGGATTCCGTTGGGAGCTGATCTCCAGACCAGTTCAATTGCAGAATCGCGGCTAGTTGACGTGGTTTTTTATCTTCTGTTTCTTTCAAAGCAGTGATCTGACAGGCCGTATATTGTTGCATTTGTTCATTAAAGCTGCAGTATATATCCCCGATAGATGGAAACATAATAAACTCCTCTCAACATATAAAGAGTACATTGGAAAAAAATGAAGCCCAATTCGTTATCAGAATTATATCATCTAAGCCTCACAAACTTCCAATTCAAGGCAAGCACAGCCCACGTTCTTCTTATCCGCAGCACGCACAGTTTGACTTAGTTATACGCCAGAGCTTGAATGCAGTATTATCTCATGATGTCCCAGCATACAGTACAACAACGAGATGTTTGCCCAAGGAGGAGAATATAACCGATGATCAATCCGATCTTGAAATCCCCCAATGTTCCGCTTGCTGCTGATTCCAATGCTGTGGTGAATTACCGGAGAGATTCAAGCAACTACGTCACTCAGTTATTTGGAGAGCAGTTGCCAACGATTGAGAATGGTTTTTTTAATGTCTATCTGAGTAAAGGGATTATTGTGCAGCCCCACTGGCACCCCAATGTAACCGAGATGGTCGTGGTAATCAGCGGTGAGATTACAGCTTCCGTGTTCAATCCGTTCACACGTGAACGGATAACGTATCGTTTGAAGCCGGGGCAAGTGGTTGTTTTTCCAAAAGGCTGGTTTCATTGGTTTGTTGCGGAAACCGATGGCGTATATGTGCTGACCATATTTGATCAACCGACACCGGATATTGTATTTGGGGCAGATTTTCTTGCGGCTACACCGCCGGAGGTTGCTCATCGCGCATATTGTCTGGATGAAGAAGCCTATGCCAAAGCGGTTGCATCCATCCAGAATGATGCCATTCTTGGTCCTAATATTGGTTGTGGAACAGACGTTTCGGATACCTCTGTTCAAGCTTCCAAGGCTACCAAAGCGCCAAGGGAATAACGGTAACCGAAATATCCAAAGGATTTTAACCTTTCTTAACTGATTATCATTCCCGAACCTGCAGCTGCGTATATTCGGTTGCAGTTTTTTTTACGTTTGCATAAGTTGACGCCATTCACCCTCTCTCTGTTACTATAGGAGTAACAACAATGAAAATGGAGGATTCTTCTATGACAATTGCTATAAGTGAATGGCTGGAAACAGCATTGAGTTATGCACCAGTAATCATGTTTGATCAGAATGAGCCTTTTTATCCGGATTTCGTTGGCGTGTCTGTGCTTGAGCATTCTGGGCCGTCCCCATCTTTTCGTAGAGAGCTACAGTTTCCTTCTGAAGCAGTAAAGTATGTTATCGAATATGCGATATGGTGGGATTACGAGATCGGACATCTCTATGAGCTGGAGCATGTATGGGTGTATGTGGGACATGATGGAGAAGTCGTGGATTGCGAAGCCAGCTTTCATGGGAGAGTATTAAGAGGGCTGTTAAAAGATAGAGCTAATCTGGTTGGTCATCATGTGTGCCTGTACTCCCAGCCGGGGAAACACGCCTTTTCACCATTACCGGTTGTATTTGAGTTGTTGCCCAATCTGTATAGTGTAGCAGGCGCCCAGGCAGGATGTGATGGCTTGCTTGTAAATGAAATGTTTGAACCGTTTTTTCAAACCAGTGAACAGATCGATGCCCGTGTCAAAAAATATCTGCAAACCAAAGCATTTGTACCCTCGATGCAGTTTGAAGAGTATTTGTTGAAACCGGAGATGTTTATGACATGGGACAAGCTGTTTGAACTTATTCCACTGCGAATCAAAGACCGTCTGACAGAGCTGGAGCAGATGGAATAATATGAATAAATCGTATTTCGATTGAATCAAAGGAGCTTAAAAATTGCATATGAATCTAGAAAACAATCAAACTCCCACATAGTGAATTTGATTGTTTTTTTAGTTCAATTGAATCATGTATTTTAATTTTATTATTAGTCTTAAGTCGTATTTATTAGATGTTTTGAACAGGTGAGTAGAACTATCTCGATATAGTTATCATATGAATTAGTCCAAAGAACTATGAACTAACATATAGGTCCAAGTAAAAAAGATAACATTGATCGTCCATCATCAAAAAAAGAGATATGTACAAAAATGTATATATAAATTTCGTTAATATGATTGTTTATTCTATTAAATTTAGATTAATAGTATTTAATATGATAAAAACAAGAGTCTTATTTATCATAAAAATTTTACGTAAAAACGAAAGTTTGCAAAAATAAAATTTATCTATTCAGTTTTCTAATATTTATGTCGAAATACATCGTATGTTGTCTGGAGAGCGATCCATAGATTGGATTAGCAAACTTTAATTACATAACTAGACACGATGAAACTTAGGAGGAGATAAAATGAAGTGGTTTAGCAACTTGAAAACAGCAACAAAGATTATCTCAGCATTCTTGGTTGTATCTCTGATTCTTGCAATCCTTGGAGTGTATTCAATCACAACACTTAGAAGTACCAATGAACACATGAAAGAAATGTACAACAGCAATCTGATTTCAGTAAAAGAATTGAGCGGAGCACAAATGAATTACCAGAGGATGCGGGTTAACATTCGTGATCTCAACTTTGAGAAAAATGCCACAGAGCAAACTCGTATTGTCGATAATATTAATACCATTAAAGGTAACATCGAGAGTCAAATTGAAGGCTATCGTCCTCTGGCAACGACCCCCGAAGAAACTGAGCTCCTTAGCAAATTCGATACACAGTACTCAAATTACATGCGAATCTTTGAGCAAGGTATAGAGCTGGCAAAAAGTGATGACGATCAAGGATTTATCGTTTTCTTGAAAGATACACTCAAACCGCCTGGTGATGAAGCCCTCGCTACGATGGGTGAAATGGTGGAATTGAATGTGAAACTGGCGGAACAGAACAATTCAAAGTCGGAAGCAGCGTACACAAGTGCATTCACAGTTACCGTTGTTTTGGTCATTGGTTCGATTATTTTTAGTATTATCATTGGATTTGTGATCTCCCGTTCCATCTCCAGACCTCTAATGGCTATGCTTGGTCTAGCTACAGAAGTTTCTAACGGAAACCTTACCCTCAAGTCTGATATCTCCTCAAAAGACGAGGTTGGGCAACTGGCCTTTGCGCTTAATCGCATGGTAGACAATCTGCGAGAATTAATTAATAACATCGTCATGAATTCACAGAGCGTTGCAGCATCATCTGAACAGATCTCGGCAAGTACACAGGAAATTGCTAGTACAAGCACAAGTCAATCGAGTGAAGCAGCAAACATCTCCGAATTGTTTAAGGAATTGTCTCTGGCTATTAACTCTGTAGCTGCAAGTGCTGAAGAAGCCGCTGAGTTGTCTAATGATACAGTGAAAACGGCACGTGAAGGCGGTCATGTTGTTCAGACTTCCCTGGAAGGTATGCAAGCCGTGAATATGAAAATGGCGAAGCTTGAAGAAGATTCACGCAAAATTGGTGACATCATCGAAGTTATTGACGATATTGCTGAACAGACAAACTTACTTGCATTAAATGCGGCGATTGAAGCAGCCCGTGCAGGAGAGCAAGGAAGAGGATTTGCAGTCGTAGCTGATGAAGTTCGCAAGCTTGCTGAACGTAGTGGCGAAGCGACCAAAGAAATCACAACAATTATCAAAGTGATGCAGGAGAATACGAGACAAAGCGTGCAAGCCGTTTCGGATAGTGTAGAGCAATCATCCAAAACAGGACAAGCCTTTGATCAGATCATTGAAATGGTGAATAATTCTTCCCAGAAAGTCAATGAAATCGCGGCTGCGTGTGAGGAAGAGGCGGCACAAGCTGCTGAGGTGATGAGCTCGGTAGAGTCGATCTCTGCATCCAGTGAGGAATCTGCGGCGGCATCGGAAGAAACGGCGGCCACTTGTCAATCACTGGCACATCTTGCAGAAGAATTGTCTGTATCTGCGTCTGCTTTCAAAACCCAGTAATAATAACGAATTGAGGGTGAAACGAATGTCTTCACTTCAGAAAGAACAATATATCGAATTATCTGTTGGCGCAGAGACCTGTGCCATTCGAATCGAAGAAATTCATGAAATTATAAAAATGCAAAGTATTACCGATATTCCGTTTAGTCGTACCGAAATCAAAGGAGTCATGAACCTGCGTGGTAAAGTTGTTTGCGTCATGAGCCTGCGTAATTTGCTTGGCATGCCAGACGAATCGGCTACCCGGGCGACCCGAATCATTGTGGTACGTTATCAAGATGAGTATATCGGTTTGATTGTAGATCGAGTCAGCAAAGTCACAACTTATTCGGAAATACATCCGCCTACTGGAGGTCATGGACGCAACCTTGAGATATTTTTTCAGGGTGTGGGCCAACAGGGAGACAGTCTGGTTGGTATATTGAAACTGGATGAAATATTGGGCGGTTAGGAGGGAATGCACCAATGATGGATTTGTCCGCCTATCGCGACATATTTATCGAAGAACTGAATGATCAGTTGGAACGGATGGATCAGTCCTTGCTTGCACTTGAGCTTTCACCTTCTGTGGAACTTGTGCAGACCTTATTTCGGGCGGCTCATACGATTAAGGGCTCGGCTTCGACTATGGATTTTCGTGAATTAAGTGATCTGACACATGAAGTGGAGTATGCATTGGAATGGGTGCGATCCAAGAAACCGGAAGTTACCGCACAACTCGTTGACACCCTTTTTCGTTCGTTGGATGCCATGAGAGTGCTTAGGGATCAATACGTGCAAGGCGAAAGTTTTACTGATTTCCGTGCAGTGGTTAAAGAAATACAAGACATGATTCATCAACCGGCCTTGGCTCAGCAGACTAAGTCACCCGTTCTACAGTCTGTGGAGTCGAATCTGTTCGATGAAGTACTTGAACCAGGTCAGCAGATTTTTTCCATTCGCATTGTATTAAGCTCAGATTGTTTGATGAAAGCAGCTAGATATCATATTTTGTGCAAACGGGTTGAAGATGTATGTGGCAGTGTACTAGCCACATCCATTGAAAAGCAGGGTCTTGATGAGGAACTGGGAGAGGCGCACTATAACGAGTTTGTGATCGTTACAGCATCTTCTCTGGATCAAGCTCAGATTGAGAGTGCGTTATCCGGAGATTCGGATATTCGGAGCGTGGATGTCGGTCCATATATTTTGGCGACAGAAGAGGTTGCTGTAACATCTGAATTAATAGAGACTGAAATGACAGTTGGAAAAGAAAAAAGCGACACGTCAGTGCCTCTTCAGGAAGATAAGATGAAGTCAACCCAGCCTACGGTTCGCGTAAGTGTGGAGCGACTGGATCATTTGATGAACCTCGTGGGTGAGTTGCTTATTGATCAGACCTCTCTTGCTGATTTGAGCCGTACTGGTGCCCGTAAGGAGCCCTCCCCAGTGATTCAAAGTATTGGCGGAGTGTCCGACCATATGGGGAGAGTCATTAAGGAACTGCAGGACGGAGTTATGAAGACGCGGATGTTGCCTATTGATCAATTGTTGAACCGGTTCCCGAGGCTGGTTCGGGATTTGTCGCAGAAGCTGGGCAAAGATATTGAGCTGGTCATTAAAGGCGGAGAGACTGAGCTGGATCGCATGATTATCGAAGAACTCAGTGATCCGTTAATCCATCTAATTCGGAACAGTGCAGATCATGGCATTGAGAGTGCTGAGGTTCGGGCCCAACAGAACAAGCCTGCCAAAGGACGAATCAAACTGACCTCATACCACGAGGAAAATCATGTGGTCATACGTTTCTCCGATGATGGTAAGGGTATTGATGGGGAGAAAATCAAAGCTTCCGCAATGAAAAAAGGCATTATAACTGAAGAGCAAGCGGCTCGTTTAAATCAACAGGAAGCCGTTCATCTGATTTTTGAACCAGGGTTCTCTACGGCTTCAACCGTTAGTGATGTATCTGGCCGAGGTGTTGGCATGGACATCGTAAGAAGCCAGATCGGAAGGTTGAATGGCATCATAGATATTGATACAGAGGTTGGTATCGGAACGACATTTACGATTAGGTTACCGCTCACCTTAGCCATTATCAAAGGGCTTCTGGTGAATGTATCTGGCAGGGTATTGATTTTGCCAATGTACAACGTAGCGGAGATCGTGCGCATTAAACCGGAAGAGATTCAGATGATTCAGGGACAGCAATCCATTTTGAATCATGGACGTATCGTGCCTTTCTACCGACTGTGTGACAAGTTGCAGTACCCGCGTACCGACCGTAAGTCCAAGACGATTCCACTCGTCATTGTGCGTTCTGTCGATAAAATTGCGGCTTATGCAGTGGATGAGATCATCGGAAATCAGGAAGTGGTAATTAAGTCGCTTGGAACATACCTCGGAGCAATGAATCATCTATCTGGTGCAACCATTCTGGGGAACGGTAAAGTGGCTCTTATTCTGGACGCTTCTTATCTAGTCAGCCATTAAAAGTTAAAGAACTCACTTCATTCAGTAATCACTATAATTTATTTAAAATAAAGAAGATAAAGAGCCTCAAGATCCTGCATGCAGGGCCTTGAGGCTCTTTATCTTGTTCTCAACGGATCATGTTCTCGAGGTGTCCGCCTGTGCTTTGAAAATTAAGTCCATAAAGTGATTCGCAGCCGAAGAGATCGGCATATTGCGTTTTGTCATGATCCCTACATGAGATGGAGGCAGAGGAACGTCGAGCTGAATCTCAAAGAGAGAGCCTTCTTCCAGCTCTTTGGAGATAAATTCTCGTGTGACATAAGAGATTCCCAAGCCGCGGCGAGCAAATTCAATCAGGAGGTCAACGCTGCCGACCTCTATTTCTGGTTTTAACGTGTAATTATAATGATTGAAGAGTTCTGTGATAGCCATCCGAACCCGGCTGTTCCGGGAAAACAGAATAAGCTCATGTTCAAGCAGTTGTTCAAGGGTCAACACTTTTCCCTTCAACTGGGCATATCGTTCGCCGGCAACAAAACAATCCTTTAGTTGAATGCTCTCCCGCACTTCCAGCTGTGGGTCAACGATGGGCATACGCACAACGCCAAGATCGATTTTGCCTTCTTTCAGAAACGTGATGACTTCAGGCGTCGTTCCATGGCTTAGATGCAGCTTGATGTTAGGGTACTGAATGTGAAACTCCTCCAGATACGATAACATGTAATGTTTGAAGAGGGAGTCGCTACCGCCAATCCGAAGTTCCCCGTTATCCAGATTTTTTAGCGCAGCCATTTTTTCTTCTGCAAGGGAGATGAGAATCTGGGATTGTTCAATATAGGAGTACAGGCTGGCACCCTCCTGGGTTAATGCAACCCCCTTGGAATTTCGATAGAAAAGAGTGAGTCCGAAGCTGTCTTCCAACTGTTTGATCGCGTGACTGACGCTGGGTTGTGTGATGTAAAGGGCTTTGGCGGCTTGGGTCAGACTGCCTGTTTTGGCAGCCCAGTAAAAGACTTTATATAATTCATAATTTGTTGTCATAGATATCGTCTATAGCTCCTGTGAAATATATTAATTACTTGTATAGCTATAAAACGTATTATAGTGTAACTACAACAAAGAAACCAGAGTTACTTGGAAGGAGCACGGTAAGATGGAACCAACAACAATTGTTTTATTTGGTGCTACTGGAGATTTAGCCAAAAGAAAAATATATCCTGCCCTATATAATCTGTACCTTGAGAAAAAGCTTCCTGAAACCTTCTCCCTGATCGGCATGGGCCGCAGAGAATGGTCGGATGAATTTTTCCAAGCTCAAGTGGAAAAATCTTTACATGAGTTCTCCAGACGTCAAGGAGATCATCAATCAGTAAAATCATTTGTAAAAGCTTTTCGCTACAGTGTATTGAATATCACACATAAGGAAGATTATATAAAGTTGCTTCAATTGGTTGAGCAAAGAGAAGCTGAACTGGGCATCCCATCCAATCGCTTGTTTTATCTCTCGGTTGGTCCGGAATTCTTCGAACCGATCGCTGAAAATATTCAGGCAAGCGGGCTTGGTTCAACGCAAGGGTGGAAACGGCTCGTCATCGAGAAGCCATTTGGTCATGATTTGCAGTCAGCACGTGACCTTAACCGCAAGCTGAGTGAATCCTTCACAGAGGAAGAGATTTATCGGATTGACCACTACCTGGGTAAACCGATGGTTCAGAAGCTAGAGACACTTCATCAAAGCAACCCGATTATGAAGGCTCTCTGGAACAACCGTTACATCTCTAACGTGCAAATTACGGCAAATGAGACTGTAGGTGTCGAAGAACGCGCATCCTATTATGATCATGTAGGTGCTGTGCGTGACATGTTCCAGAATCATATGTTGCAATTGCTTATGATGATGGCGATTCAGCTTCCATATAACAGCACTTCCGAAAATGTGGGCCAGAAGAAGAAACACATTATGGAGTCCATTCAGCCCCTTCAGAAACAAACAGTCGGAGCAAGCATCATCCGTGGACAGTACGCTGCAGGCAGCATTCAAGGAAAACCGGTACATGCCTATGCAGATGAACCAGGTGTTGCCGAGAACACGATGAATGACACATTTATTGCCGCGAAGCTGCAAATTGATGATTTCTTCTGGAGAGGTGTTCCGTTTTACATCCGTACGGGTAAAAGAATGAAGGAGAAATCAACACGAATCGTGATTGAGTTCAAAGAACCTTCAGGCCAAGGTCACCTGATCAAGAACAACGGTTCGAAGCCGAACCTGCTTGTGATTGAGATGAGCCCGGATCAAAGCATGACACTGCAACTGAACGCAAGTGATCCTGAAAATAAAGGGGAGTTCAAACCCGTTCATATTGATCTTGCTCCTAATCAGGGAGATCTGGCAGAAGCTTATGAGAACTTGATTCGCGATGCGTTGCATGGTGATCCAACATTTTTTGCACATTGGGATGAAGTTGAGTTATCCTGGGCTTGGGTGCAACCGATTCTGGATGCATTCAATGAAAATCTGCTACCGCTTCACTTATATCCGGCAGGAAGCTATGGACCAGCGGAGTCGGATGCCATGCTTGAGGCAGAAGGTCATCATTGGTGGTTTGATGAGCCAAGTGAACTGATTTCTGAGCAAGACAGCGACGTACCCATCGCAGTTAACGGCAACATTTAATTCAAAAAACGAACAAAACTAAAATAATCGGAGGTAATTCAGTCATGAAATTTTTTATCGATACAGCTAACGTGGAAGACATTCAAAAAGCATATAAAATTGGTGTATTGTCCGGTGTAACAACGAACCCTTCCCTGGTAGCCAAAGAAGGCGTGAAATTCGAAGACCGCATCGAAGAAATTCTGAAGCTTGTGCCTGAAGTGGAGTCTGTTTCCGCTGAAGTAACGCCAGATGCGCTGACTGCTGAAGAAATGATTGCTCAAGCGAACGAATTGATCAAAATCAACAACAACGACAAAAATATCACGATCAAATTGCCAATGACCCTTGCAGGTCTGGAAGCTTGCCGTTACTTGACTAAAAAAGGTGTAAAAACAAACGTGACTTTGATCTTCACTGTGAATCAGGCGTTGCTTGCAGCTCGTGCAGGTGCAACATACGTATCCCCTTTCTTGGGACGTCTGGACGATATCTCCGAAGACGGTGTACAACTGGTAGCCAAAGTAGCTGAACTGTTCCGCACACATAATCTCGATGCTCAGATCATTGCTGCATCCGTGAGACATCCGGATCACGTTACACGTGTAGCGATGGCTGGAGCACATATTGCAACAGTTCCATTTTCAGTCATTGAACAAATTTCCAAACACCCGCTGACAGATCAAGGGATGGAGAAATTTGCAGCAGACTGGAAAAAAACAGTACAATAATAGCCATACGTGTGGATAAGGTTTAACGAAAAATATATATAAATCATGGAGTATCGGGAGGACATAATGAGTAAACAACAGATTGGTGTCATTGGACTTGCAGTAATGGGGAAAAACCTGGCTTTTAACATTGAAAGTAAAGGTTTCTCGGTATCGGTATTTAACCGCTCACCAGAGAAAACGCATGATCTTCTGAAAGAAGCAGACGGTAAAAACCTGATCGGAGCGTTTTCCATTGAAGAGTTCGTAGCTTCTTTGGAATCACCACGCAAAATTCTAATCATGGTACAAGCGGGTAAAGCGACGGATGCTACTATTGAGCAATTGCTTCCTCATTTGGATCAAGGAGATATCATTATCGATGGCGGTAATGCTTACTTCCCTGATACACAGCGTCGTAGCAAAGAGCTGGAAGCCAAAGGTTTCCGATTCATCGGTGCAGGTGTATCCGGTGGTGAAGAAGGCGCACTGAAAGGTCCTGCAATTATGCCAGGCGGTCAGGAAAGTGCATATGAGCTTGTAGAACCGATCCTGACAGCAATCTCTGCCAAAGTTGGCGATGATGCGTGCAGTACGTATATCGGACCTGACGGTGCGGGACACTACGTTAAAATGGTGCATAACGGCATCGAGTATGGTGACATGCAGTTGATTGGTGAAGCATACCACTTGCTGAAATCCGTACTGAACGTTTCCGTAGAAGAATTACATGAAATCTTTACAGAGTGGAACCAAGGTGAACTTGACAGCTATCTGATCGAGATCACAGCGGATATCTTCTCCAAATACGATCCAGAAACAGGCAAACCAATGGTTGATGTTATTCTGGATGCCGCTGGACAAAAAGGAACAGGCAAATGGACAAGCCAGAGCGCGCTGGATCTCGGCGTACCATTGTCCATGATTACGGAATCCGTATTCTCCCGTTTCTTGTCGGCGATGAAAGACGAGCGTATCGCTGCAAGCAAAATCCTGAACGGACCTAAGGCCGAAGCCTTCTCCGGTGACAAAAAAGCATTCATCGAGAACGTGCGCAAAGCGCTGTTCGCAAGTAAAATCGTATCCTACGCTCAAGGTTTCGCACAGATGCGTGCCGCATCCGACGAATATGGCTGGGATCTGAAATACGGCAACATCGCGATGATCTTCCGCGGCGGTTGCATTATCCGTTCGCAGTTCCTGCAAAACATCAAGGAAGCATACGATAAAGATGCAGCCCTGAAAAACCTGCTCCTTGATCCATACTTCCAAAACATCGTGGAATCCTATCAGGATGCATGGCGTGAAGTGGTAGCCGCTGCGGTGAAACAAGGTATTCCGGTACCAGGCTTCTCCAGCGCGTTGTCTTACTACGACAGCTACCGTACAGAGCGTTTGCCAGCAAACTTGCTGCAAGCACAACGTGACTACTTCGGCGCTCACACATTCCAACGTGTGGACAAAGAAGGTTCATTCCACTTCCAATGGATGGATACCAACGAGTAATTTTAAATATAAGCACCTCTGCAACAATCCTTTTGAGTTTACTCAGGGGAGAGTTGCAGAGGTGTTTTTTTGTTTTGGCACAACTTCGATATGTATGGTTGATAATACAGAGGTGGAGACTCTTCAAAATTTAATATCACCAAATTGTAATAAAATGTACCC
The DNA here is from genome assembly GCF_019748695.1 of Paenibacillus cucumis (ex Kampfer et al. 2016). Taxonomy (NCBI): domain Bacteria; kingdom Bacillati; phylum Bacillota; class Bacilli; order Caryophanales; family Paenibacillaceae; genus Paenibacillus; species Paenibacillus cucumis (ex Kampfer et al. 2016). The sequence continues at coordinate 199,469 of NZ_JACLIC010000014.1, forward strand.
ATCTGGAGTCTGTAAAAGATGCTGAGGCACCTCTATTTACGTTATACTAGTTCAGACGGAACTGTATCCGTTAAAATTGCAGTATATAACTTTTTGAAGGTGGGGGTCAGGCCAGGCATGTTTGTACTCGTAGGTATTTTGTTTTTGCTCGTATATGGATTATTAGTCTTCTACATAGGCTGGAGCGGCTGGAGTTGGATGAAACCCGTAGTGGCAGCCAGATTTCGCTGGTTGTATATCGTAGCACTGGTTTTTCTAGCGGCTTCCTTTATTTTGGCGCGCATATTTGGCAGCATTTCGTTTCTCGGTGTCATCGGTTCCTATTGGCTGGCGGTTTTCTCGCTGTTATTGCTCATATTACCTGTAGTGCACCTGACGTTGTGGCTTCTGCGCTTGACGCGAATTCCTAGACATCACGCTCATAAATGGGCGGGTGTAGTTACGCTGGTTTTACTTATCTCTACAATGGGATACGGAATTTTCAACGCCTATAGTCCAGTCGTCAGACAATATAACATTCAGATTGATAAAAAGGTGGAAGGCGTCGACAAGCTGAATATTGTCATGGCTGCGGATATGCATTTTGGACTGTTGTCTGGTCCTGCTCATGCGAAACGAATGGTAGAGGAGATTAATGCCCTCAAACCTGACCTCGTCTTATATCCAGGTGATCTGATTGATGACAATCTGGCGATGTATGAGAAGAGTGGTATTGCCGACATTATCAGTGAAATCAAGGCTCCTTATGGCGTATATGCTTCACTGGGGAACCATGACAAGTTTGACGGCCCTATAGAGGATTTAATCGCTGCGTTGGAGAAAAGCAATATGCAGGTGCTGTATGACGACAAGATCGTATTGGACAACAAAATTACGTTGATTGGACGGAAAGACCGAACGGAAGAAGATCGGGCAGACGTAGCAACGCTTATGCAAAATGCAGATCTGAATCAGCCTGTAGTCATGCTGGATCATCAGCCGTACGATCTGGATATCGCGGAGAAGAACAAAGTTGATTTAGTTGTATCAGGTCATACCCACCGGGGGCAGATTGCACCGGCTCAATTCATAACACAAGCAATCTATGAGAATGATTGGGGTTATCTGCAAAAGGGGTCCATGCATTCGATTGTCACCTCGGGATACGGTTTCTGGGGGCCACCCATCCGGACAAGTAGCCGTTCCGAAATTGTACAGATCAACGTGACTTTCAGACAATAAACAAAGCAGCCCCTTCGTGATAGAAGGGGCTGTTTTGCTTAGTTCTACAAACGGACAGTTAGTTCCGTACTCCATTTACGGGAATCGCTTCAAACGAATAAAAAGCGCCTTTTTTGTTGATTTTACCGATGAGCGTGGTGGCTCCTTTTTTTGTAAAGGTGTATTGGTTATCTTGGATACGAACGCTGTATCCTTTCAAATTCAGGCCAAAGATCGATTTTACTTTTGGCGCTGCGGCGGAGAGGGCTTTCTTTTTACTCAGCTTAGGTTTGGCAAAAGACTTTTTAAAATCAGCATCATTGTTCCAGTCCGTGCCAAATTCGTTGATTACCTTCCACACCTTGCCGGTGCTACTTCCAATATGCACTGAGTTTATACTACTATCATCCTGATATACCCAGAGTGTATCTTTGTTTTCTTTGGTAAGCAATGAATAATCAAATGCCTTAACGGATGAGATGCCAAGCATTTTGAGTGAGTTTCGGGCTTTGTTCGTAAGTGTAGCTCGTGCTTCCTTAAGGTCATACAGAATACTTGCTGACAATTGGTTGTTATGATCCACATCGACGTATAAACTTTGGTCATGTCCCCAGATCACCCAGTAGTTTTTGAGTCCGCTGTCGTTTACATCTTGTTTAACTCGCCAGAAGGCATCCGCTTTAAATTTTTTGTCTTTGTCGAAAGACTTCAGGAACGATTGTATTTTGTTGTATAAAGCTTGATCCAATACTTTGTTAAGATCATCCGCTTTATAATTGATTAAGGTAGAAGTAACTTTTGCCTTTTTGGAATTATAATTTTGAGTGACATCAGCCTTGGCTGCCCCGGTTAATGTGCTATTTACAACCCAATCATCAAATGCAGTGTCTGCTGATGTGAATTGAATCGTTTGTTTTCCAGCCAGTGCTGTGATGGCATCGGTTAATTGCTTAGTCACTTTTTGATCGAGATTCAGCGTATTGGAAACATCCTGAACCACGGAAGTAGGACTTGATTCTGCCCAAGCGGCGGGAGCTATAGATAACAATAGTGACATAGAAGTGACCGTTGCGGTGATCGAGATCAATTTTTTCAAGGGATTATTCCTCCTGTTACGTAAATGTAATTGTGATTGCATTAGATATTTGTAGTTGGATACACTATTAACGTGGATGAAAAGGAAAATGTTGCATACTCTATATTTTTACCTTATGCTCTTAGTTGACACCGTTTTCAGCTTATGCTAGACTACTTGCGAGGCTTGTTACCGGTAAAGCGGGCAAAACCACAATGGAAATGATCTTATTATTTCTATTTTGGTTTTGCCCTTTTTTATGTCTCAAAATAAACCAGGTGGGTCCATTATGATTATTAAACAGATATTTAATAACAATATCGTCAGCACAGTGGATGATAAAAATCAGGAATTGCTGATCCTCGGCCGGGGTATCGGATTTAAGTTCAAAGCTGGCGATGAGATTGACGAAGAGCGAATTGAAAAGGTGTTTCGTCTTCAGGATACATCGATTTATGAGAAATTCAAATCCATCGTAGCTGAAGTGCCAATTGAGATTCTGCAGGCAACCGATGACATTGTAACGTTGGCGCGAACACAGCTGAGTAAAACGATCAGTGACGGGATTTATGTCTCCTTGTCTGACCACATTCATTTTGCTGTTCAGCGGTTGGAGAAGGGAATGATTACGCGCAATCCGCTCTCGTGGGAAGTGCAACATTTCTATAAGGCAGAATACGATGTGGCCAAAGAGGCGTTGACCTTGCTAAAGGAAAGACTGGATATCGAATTCCCTAAAGATGAAATATGTAACATTGCACTGCATTTCATCAATGCGGAAGTCAACGACTCCATGAATGATGTTACACATCTGATGCAGTTGCTGCAGGAGATTATGAACATTATCAAATATCACTTTAATGTCGAACTGGATGAGGATAGCGTGAACTATTTCCGTTTTATCACACATCTAAAATACTTCTGTCAGCGAGTCATTACACATTCGACTCATGATGATGCGGAGGAGTATCTGTATGAGGTGGTCCGGAAAAACTATCCGGAGACCTTCAAATGTATCGGCAAGATTGAGACATTTATCCATAAAAATTATCAATACGATATGACTCACTCGGAGCAGCTGTACCTTACCCTGCATCTGGAGCGTCTCATGAAAACAAAACGGGAAACGTAACGTTTTCCTAAACGCTATGGGCTTGTTACTGTTCAATCAGGCAATACCCGAATGAAAGTATGCAGGTACATCTGCGTATTTTTGTTCGGGTATTTTTTATGGGGAAATTAAGGAGGAAATGAAGATGAAACATCAAGACACCGCACAGCAAATTATCAAAGCCGTTGGCGGAAAAGACAATATTAACTCGGTTTATCACTGTGTTACCAGGCTGCGCTTTGATCTGAAAAGTAATGAAAAAGTCGACAACGGCGCGCTCAAACAGCTGAACAAAGTGATGGGCACCAACATTTCGGGGGATCAATTCCAGGTCATTATCGGTAACGATGTGTCCAAAGTGTTTGATGCGATGGTGAAGGAAGAACCGTCCATTCAGCAAAACGCAGATAACAAGCAGGCTAAGCCGGAGAAAAGTAAAAATGTAATCCTGAACATCTTCGAAACGATTGCTGGTGTATTTGCTCCCATGCTACCGGCCATAACAGCCGCAGGGATGTTAAAAGGGTTACTGGCCCTGTTCATTTCACTGGAATGGATGTCCGCTGGTACAGACACATATCGTATCCTGTCCGCGATTGGTGACGGTGTGTTCCATTACTTGCCACTGCTAATTGCAGTCAGCGCTGCGCGCAAGTTTGGCAGTAATCCATTCGTAGCGATTGCACTAGGTACAGCCTTGATGTATCCCGACATGGGGGCCTTGCTCTCCAGCGGAGAAAAGGTTGCATTTCTAGGCATTCCGGTCACGGCGGTAAGCTATGCTTCATCGGTTATTCCGATTTTGCTGGCGGTATGGTTGATGTCTTATGTTGAAAAATGGGTGGATCGGATCATCCCTGCAGCACTCAAGCTCTTGCTTGTTCCACTGATTACGCTCCTGGTGATGGTTCCAGTCACACTGATTGCGATTGGTCCATTGGGTACATTTGTTGGTAATGGCTTGTCCGGTGGGATTAACTGGCTACTGAACGAAGGTGGTTTGATCGCTGGTATCGTACTTGGCGGTGCCATGGCACTGATTATCATGACCGGTATGCACTACGCTTTAGTACCGATTATTCTCAGCAATATTGCTACACTTGGTTTTGACAAATTCCTACCTCTGACGTTCATTTCCAATATGGGTCAGGCTGGTGCAACACTCGGTGTATTCTTCCGTGCTAAAGATAAAAAACTCAAAACCGTGGCCTTATCCACGAGTTTCACGGCTCTGATGGGTGTAACCGAACCGGCGATGTACGGGGTTAACATGAAATATAAAAAGCCATTTGCCGCTGCGATGATCGGTAGTGCAGTAGGTGGCGGTTTCGCCTTGGCTTTTGGCGCTAAAGCCTATGTACTCGCGGGGAATGGCGGACTTCCGGGGTTACCGTCCCTTGTTGGACAGACCTTCCTGTATTCCTTTGGAGGTATGATTATCGCTTTTGTTGTAGGTACGATTGTATCCATTCTGTTCGGAATTAAGGAAGAAGAGAGTGATGCAGAGGCGCTGGCCCAATTCGCTCCAGGTGCTTCTAACGCTACCTCATCAACAGATAAGGCTAACATGGTTGACGCGTCTGTCAACATAGAGGATCTTGGTGTCCCTGCACCCACGGGTGATGCTATCGCTTATGCTCCGATGACAGGCAGATCCATCCCATTGCAAGAAGTGAATGATCCGACCTTTGGTGATGAATTGATGGGCAAAGGTGTGGCGTTTGTTCCTACTTTGGGTGAACTGGTGTCCCCGGTTACAGGAACGGTGATGAACGTATTCAAAACCAAACATGCGATTGTTGTCCGCAGTGATGAGGGTATGGAGCTTCTTATTCATGTTGGGATCAACACGGTGAAACTACGCGGACAATACTTTGAAGCCCATGTAGCAACGGGGACTCGCGTACAAGCTGGTGATTTATTGCTAACCTTTGAACTTGATGAGATTGCGAAGGAATATGACATAACCACTGCTATGGTTGTGACCAATACAGCCGATTATAAAGAGATTATGCCTATACAACTTGGAAATATGCAAATGGGTGAGAAGGTATTGAAAGCAAATCTGTGAACAAGGAGAGATTGATATGAACAATAGACAAGGATTTCCCGAAGGATTCTTATGGGGCGGCGCAATCGCTGCCAACCAGGCTGAAGGGGCGTTTGATGTCGGAGGAAAAGGCTGGTCTACGGCAGACATGGTTCCTTATTTTGAGAAGAAGGATTATACCAATTTGCGAGAGTTGATGCATGTCACAACTGCCAAGGTGGAGAAGGCAATGGCACATCACAGTTCGAAAGGTTATCCAAAACGATATGGTATTGATTTTTATCACCGTTTCAGAGAAGATATTGCCCTGTTTGCCGAGCTTGGTTTTAAAACGTTCCGTCTGTCCATCAACTGGCCGCGTATTTTCCCGAACGGTTATGATGAGCAGCCAAACGAAGAAGGACTTCGTTTTTATGATGAGGTGTTTGACGAGCTTCGAAAATACAATATTGAGCCATTGGTAACCCTCTCTCATTACGAGATGCCAATGTCGCTTGTACTTAAATATAACGGTTGGGCAGGCCGTGAGGTAATTGGGCATTTTGTGAAATATGCAGAAACCGTCATGACTAGGTACAAGGATAAGGTTAAATATTGGCTAACGTTCAACGAGATCAACACGACGATTATTGAGCCGTTTACAGGTGGAGGCATCATCGAGGATCGGGTGGATAACGTTATGCAGGCGTCTTATCAGGCGCTTCATCATCAGTTTGTAGCCAGCAGTCTGGTAACCGAGAGAGCACGTCAGATTAACCCAGAGTTTCAGATTGGATGTATGCTGGCTCGTATGATTCATTACCCAGCGACATCCAATCCCGAAGATGTGTTACAAGCTCAAATCGACAATCAACTCAACCTGTTGCATACGGATGTGCAAGTTCGTGGCAGTTATCCTGCGTTTATGACTCGTTACTGGTCAGATCATGGAATTAACGTGGTCATGGAGTCTGGAGACGAGCAAATATTACGTGAGCACACGGTAGATTTTATCTCATTTAGTTATTATACTTCCCTGGTGTCTGCGGTGAATCCTGAGGATTACGGGGTTACGGGCGGCAACTTGTACAGTACCATCAAAAACCCGAATCTGGAACGCACAGAATGGGGTTGGCAGCTTGATCCGGTTGGACTGCGTATTGCGCTGAAGGAGCTGTATGATCGTTATCAATTACCGTTGTTCGTTGTTGAAAATGGGCTCGGCGCGAAAGATAAGGTAGAGAAGGACGGTTCCATTCAGGATGATTACCGAATCGATTACCTCCGTAAACATATTACACAGATGAAGGAAGCGGTCATGGACGGTGTAGAACTGATGGGATACACGAACTGGGGAGCCATTGATATTATCAGTGCATCTACCTCGGAAATGTCCAAACGTTATGGTGTAATCTATGTGGACCAGGATGATAACGGACAGGGGACATTGAACCGGTATAAGAAAAAAAGTTTTGGTTGGTATAAAAAAGTAATTGCTTCCAACGGCGAGGATATGGATTGATCCTAGAACGAACTTAAAGGGCTTTGTTTCGTAGAATTTTGCTACGGAGCAGAGCCTTTTTCGGATTGTTCCTATGAAAATGAATGACTGAGTCCCGGATGAGATGATATACTGTGTTCGTATCAGGGAGGAATGAAAATGAGAAAATCGATTATTGCCGTAGATATGGATGACACGATTTGTCAATTGGTTAAACGGGCTATATACCATAACAACAGGAGTTTCCCGACGCACCCTCTCCAATATGAAGATATGGTCGACTGGGATACAACGCACTTGCGTCACCCTGATAGTACACATGAGGTATTTTACGGGCGTCCTGGTCTGTTCGAAGAACTGGAACTATATGACGAGTATGTGGTAGAAGAGATGCAGAAGTTAAACGAGGTATATGATCTCATTATTGTTACAGCGGCAGAACCGAGAACGGTTAATGAGAAGTGGAATTGGCTGCAACTACATATGCCGTTTATTAAACTGGAGCAATTCATTACGTGTAAACGCAAAAACTTGCTCACATTTGATCTTTTAATCGATGATGGGCCGCATAATCTGATTCCGGCTGTGGAAAGTGGTCGGAAAGTGATCTGTATTCCGCATCCGTGGAACAGGCAACATCGTGAGCAGTATGGCTTTCCTCTAATGTCTTCCTGGAAAGATGCGAAGCTGTACATCGATGAGATGTTGCAACCTTCAGGCCTTCATATTTAATATTAAAAAATACTACCGTAATCCAGAGCAGAAGTCATACTCTGGATTTTTTGCGATAGGTTAGCGGGCTAACACCCGTTATTTTTTTGAAGGCAACATGAAAGGAATCCATATCCTGATAACCAACCATTTCAGCGATCATACCCACTTTATGGTCCGATCGCTTTAACAGCTCACAACTTCTTTGAATACGTAGATGTTGTACATAGGATCTAAATGTCTGCCCGGTATAACGGACGAACATTCTTCCAATCTTTTTCTCACTCCACCGCGATAACTGAACCAAATCACTCATGAGGATACGTTCGCCAAGATGTTGCCTGAGGTAATGAAGAATGGCTTCCATGTCATGAAACATAGGGGGATGTGGAGTGGAGTTCATACACTTCTTCTGTTGATCCTGTCTGTAAGTCATGATAATTAATTGGCTAACCAGTGTGTCTAACATCGCAAGTGAACCTGGTCCCGGAACGGAGAATTCACGGTATAACTGATGCATTAATTCTTCCAAACGTCCTGTATGATCTGTGACGGAGATATACTTCTGCCGATTTTGCTCAAGGTCCATCAGATGTTGCATAATGTCCTCATCCCGAAGAATATGTCTCAAAGATTGTATTAATTCGGCGTTAAACAAGCAGTTATAGATGACTAAGGGTGTTTTTGTTGCATCTGTACTCACGGGGCGGAAGACGTGAGGGATTCCGATAGGAATGACAAATAACATGCCCTTGTTGACAGGTACAATATCTTCACCGATGTGGTGAAACCCACTACCTTCGGCAACATAGCTGTATTCAACAAAATCATGGGTGTGAAAGGGCATTATAAAGTTCTCAAAGCAGCGATTAACGAATAACTGTAGTGGGCGGTTCAGGAATGCTTCGCTTTTCAATAGTTCTACAGACCTTTTCATACACCGTTTCTCCTTCCCACAGATGGCTGTATAAGGGGGTAAAAGAGTCCGTTTTACCGGATAATTCACACCCTGGAATCGATATAATTATATCGTAACCTACCAAGGGAAGCCATGATGGAGAGGATGATCACAATATGTTAAAGATCAGTGACCTTCGGTGTGAATATCGGTTGAATCCAATTGGTCTGGATGTCAAATCGCCCCGACTGAGCTGGAAGTTGGAATCAGATCGTAGGAATTGTATACAGGCGTCTTATCATGTTCAGCTATCTCACACACCTGATTTTGCAGTCATCATATGGGATTCACAAGAGCTGACATCAGATCAGTCTGTTCATGTCGAGCTCGAAGGTTTTCAACCGGCTGCTCGAACACGGTATTTTTACCGGGTTCAGGTTTGGGATACATTTGAAAATTCCTCAGGGTGGTCTGACGCCGCATATTTTGAGATGGGACGCATGGAACTCAGCACCGATTGGACCGGAAAGTGGATTACAGCCAACAGATCTGGTGAACCTGAATCATCCTGTCCACGCATGAGAAGATTCTTTCACATTGTGAAACCTGTTCTACGTGCAACCATTTATGCTACGGCACTTGGAATGTATGAGTTACATTTGAATCATACCCGGGTAGGTGAAGATTATTTTACGCCAGGTTGGACGACATATAGTAAGCGTTTGCAATATCAGACTTATGAGGTGACTCATCAGCTTAAGACTGGAGAAAATGTGCTTGGAGCCTATCTTGGAGATGGTTGGTACCTAGGGCATCTTGGTTGGAAAATTGAACGAGAGAATTACGGTTCTACATCTGCTTTACTGATGGAGCTTCACATTCGATATGTTGATGGCTCGGAAGAGATCATCGGTTCGAATGAGGAGTGGTCTACTGCACCAAGTGCCATTCGCATGTCAGACATTTATATGGGGGAAACCTATGATGCGCGTATGGAGAGCGACTGGGGGGATCAATGTCAAGGTGCATGGTTACCTGCTCAGGTCCTTTCCTATCCAAAGGACATCATCGTTGCGCAAGAGAATGTACCTGTCATGCAGATAGAGCAACTACAGCCCATAGCTTTACTGACAACACCGCAAGGAGATCGGATACTCGATATGGGACAGAACATGGTAGGCTGGGTGAGATTCAGTATTGAGGGGGATGCAGGGTGGGCGGTTGAATTGCACCATGCCGAAATATTGGATCACCAGGGGAATTTTTATATCGATAATCTTCGTGCTGCCAAACAAAGGATACATTACACCCTCAAAGGAGGAGGGATGGAGACATATGAACCTCATTTTACTTTTCAAGGATTCCGCTATGTAAAATTAATTGGGTTCCCGGAAGAGGTTGTTTTAGATCAGTTTACGGGAGTTGTCCTTCATTCCAGCATGGAACGCACGGGCCACTTCTCTTGCTCCAGCCCGTTGGTTAATCAACTCCATCACAATATTTTATGGGGGCAAAAAGGGAACTTTGTTGACGTACCCACGGATTGTCCGCAGCGGGATGAGCGACTGGGATGGACAGGGGATGCACAGATGTTCATTAGAACCTCCGCTTATCTGATGAATACAGCCCCCTTTTTTACGAAGTGGCTTCGGGATTTGCGAGCGGAACAGGGAGAAGATGGGGGAGTGCCGTTTTTTGTCCCAGATCTAAAAAGCTTGATCCCTGAAGGCTGGGGAGAGACAAGTCATTCCTCATCTGCTTGGGGAGATGCGGCGGTGATCTGTCCTTGGGTCATATACGAAATGTATGGGGACATGCGATTGCTCAAGGAGCAATATGAAAGTATGCAGAGATGGATTGCGTATATTTATGATCAGGGAGAGAATGTCTTCCTTTGGAATACAGGGTTTCATTTTGGGGATTGGCTTGCACTGGATTCCAAGCCAGGCAGTTACGTTGGGGCGACGGACATTCATTATGTCGCGACTGCATTTTATGCATACTCCGTTTCATTGACTCGTAAAGCTGCGGCTGCACTCGGTAAATTGGAAGATGTTAAGGTTTATGATGAGCTGCATCGAAATATTGTCAAGGCATTTCAAGATGAATATGTCACTACTGCAGGCAGACTATCGGTTCCGACGCAAACAGCGCATGTGCTTGCCTTGCAGTTTGATTTGCTGGAGACATCAGCCTCTAAACGTGTTGCTGCTCAATTGACTGAACTATTAAAAGAAACACAGAATCATCTTACAACTGGCTTTGTTGGAACACCTTATTTGAATCCGGTATTAAGTGATATGGGCAGGAATGATCTAGCCTATGAATTATTGTTGCAGGAGGGTTATCCGTCGTGGCTATACCAGGTGACGCAGGGAGCAACAACCATGTGGGAGCATTGGGATGGCATGAGAGAGGATGGGAGCCTGTGGAGTGCAGACATGAACTCGTTTAATCATTATGCCTATGGTGCTATAGGAGAATGGTTGTATCGTTATGTGGCAGGGATTCAGCCTGATGAAAAGCAACCCGGATTTAAGAAGGTTCGTATCAAGCCATATCCAGGTCCGGGACTGGAATGGGCAGAGGCTAGTTTTGAGAGTATGTATGGCCAAGTAAAGTCTAGTTGGCGTCGACAGACACATGGGGAAATGGAACTTTGTGTTCAGATTCCTGCCAATACGAGAGCGGAGATACATCTGCCACATGCCGATCGTCGAACGATTAAGGAGAACGGCAGCCTGATTCATCAATCTGCTGATTATGTATTTTTAAACAAATCAGGCACAGATGTAGCTATGACTGTAGGATCTGGGAAATATCGATTCACCTACAGGATGATTACTGAAGAGGGTGAGTGTAGCTAAACCTTGTTAATTGAATATACTACAAATTAAGATTGTAATCTCCTCGCTAGCTGATTAAAATAAGATTTGGAATCTGGATTGACGGAGACTATCTTTCTATTATCAGACACAAGTGAGGTTACAAGTATGAGTCCACCGGTTAATCGCCCCCGACGCATAGAGTATCTGGATCTCTATCGCGCTATTGCGATTATGGCAGTTGTAGCGATCCACGCAACATCAACTGCTGTTGCGCATTATCCCAAAAATACATGGGATCATGATCTGTTTTATTTCTGGAATACATTTCTGCAATTTGCAGTTCCGGCGTTCTTGTTTTTATCTTCACTGGTTCTGTTCTATAACTACAGTGCTAAGTTAAACGAGAAGGACTGGATCATTTCCTTTTATAAGAAGCGAATGTTCTATATATTTGTGCCGTATGTCGTGTGGTCTCTGATCTATTTTGTCATCAAGAAGTTGATTGCAGGAAAGGAACCATTAGCATACAGTGTTCAGTTTGTGAAGCAATTAACCCTTGGGACCGCTCATACACATTTGTACTTTTTTCTGATTATTCTCCAGTTTTATATCGTTTTTCCATGGATATTATATTTAACAAGGAAACCATGGTTTAGAAAATATTTACCTTTGTATTTTATTGCAGCGCAAGGGCTGTTTTACGTATTGAATGTAAAGTTTGACTTCGAACGAACAGGCAGTCTGTTACCCAGTTATTTGATAGTGATCGGGTTTGGAGCATGGATGGGACTGAACTTCGAATGGTTGATGAATAAAATGATGCGCCTGCGTTATGTGCTGCTGGTTGCACTTATAAGCGGAGCAGCGATTTCGATGTACGCCTCTGGCATCATTAAAACAACGTTAATAGAATGGCCGGTTTTGATGTACAGTGTGTTGTTTATTGTACGAAATATATTTACACTTTCTGCTTGTCTCGTGCTCTTGGTTTTGAGTGAGAAAGTGGGTACGAGAGGCCGCAGGAGCGAATATAAAGTGTCACGCTTCACAGACTCTCTGGGCACAGTTGCATTTGGAATCTTTTTAATTCATCCTTTAGTTTTGATGATCTGGAGGCTTGTGCTCACCGACGATTTTGCCCGTCACTTCAGCCTAGGCGTTGTGTTATCATTTATCGCATCATTGTTGCTTTCATGGCTCTGTGCGGTGGGACTACGCCGACTAAAATGGGGATGGGTTCTCATCGGACGGTAATGATACGTTCATTTTTTAATAAAATATGTGGAAAAGTACAAAGAGATTTCAATCCCTTTTAACAAGGAGATTTTGAAATCTCTTTTTTATTTATTACAAGAAAGGTATGATGATAGAATACCCTCAAAAAGAAATGAATGGAAAAATAGATTAAATATATACTGTTTAAGGATTCACATCCGATTACATTTAGGTGGAGGAAACCAATGAAACTAATTATTATCTTTGGACCGCAAGCAGTTGGTAAAATGACCGTTGGACAGGAACTGGAGAAGATCACCGATCTGAAGCTGTTTCATAATCATATGACGATCGATCTTGTATCCCCCTATTTTAGCTATAGCACATCAGAGGGGAAGAGACTTGTAGGATTGTTTCGGGAGGAGATCTTTCGTGCGGTTGCTCAGAGTGAGCTTCCGGGTCTTATTTTTACTTTTGTATGGGCTTTTGACGTGGAGCAAGATCATGCCTATATTCGTCATCTTACCGACATGTTTGTTTCCCAAGGTGCGGAAGTATGTTATGTAGAATTAGAAGCGAACGTTGCAGAACGACTGGAACGGAACAAAAGCTCCAATCGTTTACTTCATAAACCAACCAAAAGAGACATTGCTTGGTCTGAGGGAGAATTATTGCATTCTATGAGAAAATACCGATTAAATTCCGAACCGGGAGAAGTTAAACATGAGCATTATCTTCGAATAGATAATACAAATCAAAGTGCTGAGCAATCGGCGCAATGGATTCGGCAACATTTTAATTTGTAGTTTGATGTATCTGACCCGCTTACTTAAGAATATTCAGCCAAAATCGAAATACTCTACTAAACAGGAGGATACGAATGTATTTCTTAATGCTTGTATTGGTAGGCATTGTTTTGTGTATTATGTTTCCTTATGGCCCAATCATCGTTGGAGGTATCATATATAGATCGAATCTCATCCGAGAGAATGGAGGTTATTAATCGTAAGATTGAGGCGGAATTGGAGCGGGACAGCAAACATAAAAAAACGTAATCCCAATTAGAGACTGTTAGCGTTTTCTAGTTGCATAAAACAGTGAAATGTAATACCATGAACGCACATATAGTTCACATTGAAGAGATAAGGGCATGTCCAGTAACCTCAAGGCGCAGGTATGGTTTGCCTTTTTCTGTATATTGGAGTGATGAAGTGAGAATTGAGAAGGTGTTAAACAATAATGCGGTAGTCGCCATCAAAGATGAACAGGAAGTTATTGTTATTGGTAGAGGTATCGCTTTTCAAAAAAAGGCGGGTGATCTGATCTCTGACCAGCATGTTGACAAGATCTTTACTTTACAGAATGAAGATATTCAGGAAAACTTCAAGGCTTTAATTGCCAGCATTCCACTTGAGTATATGAAAGTGTCCGAAGAAATTATTGCGTATGCCAAGCTGAAGCTTGGGAAGAAGTTAAATGAGAGTATCTATCTGCATCTTACGGATCATATTCATTTTGCCATTGAGCGGTATCGCAATAATCTTCCGATTCGGAATGGGTTGTTATGGGAAACCAAGCAGTTGTATAAGGATGAGTATGAAGTGGGGCTTGAAGCGTTAAATATGATCTGTGATCAATTTGGAGTGCTTTTGCCGGAGGATGAGGCCGGATTTATGGCATTGCATTTTGTGAACGCAGCACTTAACGAAGAGATGCCCAATATACGTAGCATGACGCAGGTGATGCAGGAGATTCTGACCGTTATTAAATATCACTTCAAAATAGACTTTGATGAGAATGCGTTGAACTATACTCGTTTTGTTACTCACCTGAAGTATTTCGCGCAGCGGATGGTGAAGGGGAAACACTATAAGAGCAACAATGATGATGAATTGTTTCAGATGATTCAGAAAAAATACCCGGATGCATACAAGTGCTCTGTTAAAATCAAAAAATTCATTGAAAATAACTACACCTATCAACTGACTGACGAAGAAATGATGTATTTAACCATTCATATTGAGCGAGTGGTCAATGCAACATCTGAATAATCATGACGATTAACAAATATATTAAAAAAGTGCTTGCAAACATAGTGCGGATGTACTATGATGATGTCAAGAAGTAAGCGCATACATTATCCAAACGGATTGTTACTGTTCAATCAGGCAATGCCGGACCGAAAGGTTTGAGGATGAATCAATGTGCTTGCAGTTTATAATCAAATATCAATGTGTACAGCCTTACAGGGTTGCAACCGTTAAGGGCAAAACCTGAATTGCTGAATAACATGACTGATTTCCGGATCTCCGGTACGTTGTGATTGTTCAGTAGTTCAGGTTTTCTTTGTTTCACAAGCATGGGGAGTCTACTTAGAGAGGAAGAATGACAATGAGCAACTACGATCAATTAGCAAAAGACATTCTGTCACGGGTTGGTGGACCTGAGAACGTAAACAGTGTATTCCATTGCGTAACGAGATTGCGGTTTAAACTGAAAAATGAAAGCGTAGCCAAAACAGAAGAACTGAAAAATATGCCTGGTGTAATTACCGTTATGCAGAGCGGAGGACAATATCAAGTCGTAATCGGCAACGAAGTGCCGGACGTATATAAAGCTGTGGTTAAAGTAGGCAATCTGTCTGCTGAGGGTCAAGTCGATGCGGATGATGCAGACTCCGGTCCAAAAGGCAATTTGTTTAACCGTTTTGTCGATATGATCTCCGGTGTATTTACTCCGGTTCTCGGATTGCTTGCAGCAACAGGGATGATCAAAGGTTTCACGGCGATGTTCGTGTCCCTTGGTTGGATTAACAATACGGAAGGTACGTATGCGTTGTTAAACGCTATTGGAGATTGTTTATTTTACTTCTTCCCGATCTTCCTTGGATACACGGCTATTAAAAAATTCGGTGGAAGCCCGTTCCTGGGTATGGCCATCGGTGCATCGTTAGTCTACCCGACACTTGCGGGAATACGCGCTGGGGAACCAATGTACACTTTGTTTGCAGGCACTTTGTTTGAATCACCGATTCGGATTGAGTTTCTAGGTATTCCGGTCATTCTGATGGATTATGCTTCATCCGTTATCCCGATTATTATCGCCACGTTCTTCGCGGTTAAAATTGAACGTTTCTTCAAAAAAGTTATGCCTAAAGTAGTCAGTAACTTCTTGGTTCCATTTTGTACGTTGCTCGTTATTGTACCCCTTACATTTTTGGTTATTGGCCCGATTGCGACATGGGCAGGTCAACTGTTAGGTGCATTTACATCTTCCATTTACGGACTGAGTCCGTTACTTACAGGTCTTGTAATCGGTGGTTTGTGGCAAGTATTCGTCTTGTTCGGACTCCACTGGGGACTCGTTCCATTGGTATTCGTTAACCTTGCAACGCTTGGTTATGATTCGATTCTGGCACTTTCTTTTGCAGCTTCCTTTGCTCAGATCGGTGCAGTGCTGGCGGTTATGCTGAAAACGAAAAGCCAAAAAGTGAAAACACTCGGTGCACCTGCATTCATTTCCGGTATATTCGGTGTAACTGAGCCAGCGATTTACGGTGTGACACTACCACTCAAAAAACCATTTATCATGAGCTGTATTGCTGGTGGTATTGGTGGAGGTATCCTTGGTTTGTTCGGAGCGAAAGGTTACATCATTGGTGGTCTAGGGATCTTCGGTTATCCGAGCTATGTAAGCCCTACAGAAGGAATGAATTCCGTATTCTTCTGGGTTGTAGCAGCTACAATTATCGCATTCATTCTCGGTTTCATCTTGACTTATGTTGTGGGCTTCAAAGATCCAGTTGAAAAAACAGCCGCTCCGGCACCTGTACTTGATCCTAACCCGAATAACCGTTATGAAATCGTTAGCCCAATGGCTGGTGAAGTGGTTGAACTGAAAGAAATTAACGATGTTACGTTTGCAGGAGAACATATGGGTAAAGGCATTGCCATCCGTCCAACCAGTGGTAGAGTTGTGTCCCCGATAACAGGTGTTGTGCAGACCGTGTATCGTACCAAACACGCAATTGGTCTTGTTACAGATGATGGTGTAGAGATGCTGATTCACATTGGTCAAGATACGGTGCAATTGAAAGGCCAACACTTTACTGCACATGTCAAAGATGGTGACCGTGTCAATGCAGGTGATCTGATCATGGAGTTTGATCTGCAAGCGATTAAAGATGCGGGTTACGAAATCGTGACCCCAGTAATCATCACCAATACTTCCAGTTATCTCGACGTTGTCCCTACTAAAAGCCAGACTGTGAACGAGCAGGATAAACTGCTGACAGTACTGAACTAATACGTGCTTGAACGGATCGAATCGGATCATAAATGCCTATGATGAATAGGAGGAATTATTCAAATGGTTGAAAAAATGAAGGCCTTCCCAGATGATTTTCTCTGGGGAGGAGCAACGGCAGCGAATCAACTGGAAGGTGCTTATCTTGAAGGGGGGAAAGGGTTAACTACGGTTGACCTGATCCCGATTGGAACCAATCGTTTTCCGATTGCGCTGGGTAATCTGGATTCGTTTGAACCCAAAGAAGGAGAATTCTATCCTTCACATGACGCGATTGATTTTTATCATCGGTACAAGGAAGATATTGCTTTATTTGCAGAAATGGGATTCAAGTGCCTCAGGCTTTCGGTAGCCTGGGCACGGATTTTCCCGAACGGTGATGATGCAGAGCCGAATGAAGCGGGGCTTCAGTTTTATGATGATGTCTTTGATGAACTGTTAA
Organism: Paenibacillus cucumis (ex Kampfer et al. 2016); assembly: GCF_019748695.1. Classification (NCBI taxonomy): domain Bacteria; kingdom Bacillati; phylum Bacillota; class Bacilli; order Caryophanales; family Paenibacillaceae; genus Paenibacillus; species Paenibacillus cucumis (ex Kampfer et al. 2016). The sequence goes on from NZ_JACLIC010000014.1 coordinate 216,784, forward strand.
AACACAATATTGAACCCGTCGTGACCATATGTCACTTTGATGTACCTGTGAATTTGGTGAAGAACTACGGTGGCTGGAAAAACCGCAAGATGGTCGGCTTTTTCGAAACTTATGCCAAAACACTGTTTACTCGTTACAAAGGCAAAGTGAAGTACTGGATGACATTCAACGAAATCAATATGCTGCTTCATCTGCCTTATATCGGCGCGGGGATCGTGCTTCAGGAAGGCGAAGATAAAGAACAGGTATTGTATCAGGCTGCACACCATGAGCTCGTTGCAAGTGCGCTAGCTGTTAAAGCTTGTCACGAGATTATTCCAAGTGCACAGATTGGATGCATGCTGGCCGCGGGTACGGTGTACCCTTACAGTTCACATCCGGATGATGTGTGGAAAGCGATGGATAAAGACCGGGAATCATTCTTCTTTATTGATGTGCAGTCCAAAGGAGAGTACCCGGGTTATACCAAACGTTTCTTCAGAGAGAATAATATCCGTATTGAGATGCAACCAGAAGATGCCGAAATTTTGAAGCATCATACAGTGGATTACATTGGCTTTAGCTATTATGCAAGCCGTTGTACAAGTGCTGATCCTGAAGTGTTGAAGGACTCGACTGAAGGCAACGTGTTTGGATCGGTGAAGAATCCGTATCTTCAAGCGTCCGAATGGGGCTGGACCATTGATCCCAAAGGGCTTCGTATTACGTGTAACCAGCTTCATGATCGCTACGGCAAACCGCTGTTTATTGTCGAAAATGGACTCGGTGCGACCGATGTGTTGCTGGATAATGACACGGTTGAAGATGACTATCGCATTGAGTATCTGAATAGCCACTTCGCTGAGATGGCCGAAGCGATTCAGGATGGTGTAGAACTGATTGGGTACACCAGTTGGGGTCCCATTGATCTGGTTAGCGCAGGTACGGGTGAGATGAAGAAGCGGTATGGCTACATTTATGTAGACAGAAATAACGATGGAAGCGGAACACTTCGTCGGGTAAGAAAGAAAAGCTTCTATTGGTACAAAGAGGTTATTGCAAGTAATGGCGCAAAATATTTCTAGACCAAGAACAGTCCCGTTCGCACGGGATTGTTTTTGATTTTGATAAGGAATCAATGGCTTGACGTCCGTTTGACTCGTGTTATGAGTTTTATTATAATTTATAAATGTAGAAAATCTTGTCAACTAAGAAGGGGGAGTCATCAGCCATGAAGAAAAAATCACTTGCGTTTATATCTTCAGGATATGGATACTCCACTGCGGTATTTTTCTAGAATCCAAAACACGGGACAAGTCTGCCCAAATGGAGATCAAAATAATGAAAAACCGTAGAAAAATCTTAGGAATGATGAGGTAATGAACATGACAAATGAAAAAATTACGAGAAAAAATCCAACCAATATGCCATCCCCTGTAGGGAATTATACGCATATCACAAAAATTCCGAGAAATGCAGAGTTGTTTGTGACATCAGGGCAGGTTGGCGTAGATGTGAATGGTCATTTCCGAATACGTTGAATGAACAAGTCACCAATACATTTCACAATATCAAAACCGTTATGCAATCCGAAGATTTGCATGCTGAACATATTATAAAAGTGAATGTGTGCGCAACGGAGAAAATAGACTGGGATTACCTGTACAGCGAATGGGAGCAATTATTCGATCATGATTATCCTGCAATGACTATTGGATATATTACAGAGTTAGGTCTGCCTGAGATCAAGATTGAAATCGAAATTTGGGCTGCAAAACTATAAAACCAAATATATTTCTATAAATGCGATGGAGCTCTATCTTGTAGAAGCTCCATCGTTTTATTTGCATATTGACTATGAAATATAAGGAAACAAAGGTCAACCTAATAGGTTAGCGGTAAATGAACACACGCATCTTTATGGGACTTGCACACTTTGATTGGCATTCAGCCGCCCGTACGTCCAATAGATGCCTGAACCCGATACAGGGTCTGAAGCGAAACATAGGGCATCCCGAATTTGGGCGTTCGTTTTGCCTTGGGATGCGAGTAAAGCAGCCACGCCAGCAACTTGCGGAGCGGCCATTGATGTTCCACTAAGATAAGCGTACGATCCACCAAGGTACGTGGAGAGAATAGTATCACCCGGTGCAGCCATATCCACCCAAGAACCGTAATTGGAGAAATTCGATTTCAGGTCGGATGAGTTGGTGGATGCAACAGCGATGACGTTAGCATACGATGCTGGAACAATCGGAAATGACGTATTGTCATTACCTGCTGCTGCAATAATGACAGCTCCCCGATCCCATGCGTACTGAACGGCAGCCTGAAGGAAAGCATCTCCTGTCGGTCCACCCAGACTCAGATTGATCACTTGAACGCCGTTATTGGCTGCAAAAACAAGCCCATTGCCCACGTTACCAATCGTCCCTTGGCCGTTGTTGTCGAGCACACGAAGCGGTACGATGGAAGCGAGAGGTGCTGTGCCCGCAATCCCAACACCATTATTGGTAATGGAAGCAGCGATACCGGCAACATGGGTGCCATGTCCATTTCCATCCTCAGGGATGTTGTCATAATCGACGTAATCGTAACCGGGCAAGAGCTTGGATGCAAGTTCAGGATGATTCAACTGTACACCCGTATCAATGATGGCAATTTTAATCGAGCTGTTACTCTGAGTGATATCCCATGCAGCAGGTGCATTGATTTTGGTGAGATTATATTGATAAGGGAAGAAGGGATCATTGGGTATGAATGAAGCTTCAACCAGATAGTTGGGATGTGCATGTTCAATGAGATCATGATCCTTGTACTGCTTGAGCATCCTGTGCATTTTTTTGCGAGATTCGATTCGGTACCACCCGAGGTCTTCATAGGTTTCGGCGACTTTGCATTTCGTTTTTCGATGAAGGGTGTGCATCTGATCAGGGGTTGTACCTTCTTTGAACTTGAGTAACAGTTGATGGGGGGCGTGAGGATCGAATGTATTTGCTTCCCTTTGGTCGATATAACGAAGGGTGAGCCAGGTGGAGATCAAAATGAAAACGGCCAAGATGCCTAACCATAACCACATCGGCTTTACCCCTTTCCATATTGGATTCTGACACGCCTTATCCTATGCGGAATCTATGAAAATGCGCGGGCTTGCTTCCAAATTGGTCGTGAGTATAGATAGATTCATAGGTTTGAATATAGTTAATTGATAGGTTTATAAGAATTCGTTAAGATGAAGAGAAGTATTTTATAAAAGAAAATAAGGAATGTGATATGGTTGACAGAACATCAGGTGAAGCCCGAAGTAAGACCTGTTCGATCCTATGAGATTCAGGAAGCGATTGATTTTGCTATGCGTGTGCGTAGTGAAGTATTTCCGATGATGGATCATAGCGTATTGCCTAAGGATTTTGAGCAGTTCGACGAATATTACATGAACCGGAATGATACTGTTTTTGTGATTGCACGATCGGATGAAGCAGGTATTATCGGTTCGATTGGTATTGTTCCTTATGATGGGCGAATTCAGGTTATTGAAGGTCGTTACCCGGCTCGTACCGCAGCTGAGATTGTAAAATGTTACGTTGATCCTGCCTACCGAAGGTATGGCATCGGTTCACGATTGGTGCAAGAACTGCAACGAATTGTGACAAAAATGCAGTATACAACGTTATATTTGCATACTCATCGCTTTCTGCCGGGAGCCGTGGATTTCTGGGAACGTCAAGGGTTTGCATTTATTACGGAAGAGCAAAATGAATGGCAGATCGTGCATATGGATAAACCCATCAATTTTTAGATCGGAGAGATGTAGGAATGTACACAAGTCTGATTGAGAAACTGGCCCACACAAAGGCGTTAAAGTGGTTCCCGAACCATCAAGTTCAGGAAAGCTGGATTGTCGAGGTTGAACAGGAGCTGGGTTTTTCATTGCCTCCTTCCTACCGATGGTGGCTTCTCAATTATGGACAAGCGATGTTGAGCGGGACAGGAATTCTAACCATTACTTCATCAGAGCACAGAGAGTACACAGATACGGACATTCTCTATATCTACAGACTTGCAGATGAACAGTCAAAGCAGGAAGGCAAGCTGGAATTGTTTATCCCGGATGAGGATGAATATTACTATTTCGATACAAGAATGGCTGATGCACGCGGAGAATTCAAGGTGATGCGTTTAGATTACTTTAATGGAGAGCCTGAAGTGTATGCGGATTCTTTTGCCGAATTTCTAGAAAAGTTGATTGATCAACGAACACCTCGGAACGCTTAGTACAGTAAAACGTAAGGTTTCAGACAGAGAATACAACTGGGGGAAAAACAGATGAGCAACATAAAACCAAAAATCGTATTTATTGATATTGATGGCACGTTGGTAGACGATGACGGTAATATCCCATTGTCTGCTCAAGAGGCTTGTAAACAAGCGCGTAAGAATGGACATCTGCTGTATTTATGCACAGGCCGCTCTAAGGCTGAGATCTATGATTCGATCTGGGATGTAGGCTTTGACGGATTGATTGGAGCAGGCGGTGGATACGTGGAGTATGGTTCTGACGTGTTATATCATAAAAAAGTAACGGCAGAAGATGTTCGTCATATGGTCGATTTCTTCAATGAACACGGCATTGATTTCTATCTTGAATCCAACTCGGCATTGTACGCAAGCAGTAATCTTCAATCCCATTTGGAACGCCGTATCTATGGCGATATCGAGAATGATCCAGTTGCGCGGGAGAAAAAGGAAACAAAACCTCATCCGTTTATCGCAGGATTAACGTACGGCGAAGCCGATCTGTATAAAGATGACGTAAATAAGGTCTGTTTTCTGGAAAGTACAGTCGTCCCGTTTGAACGAATTAAACAGGAGTTTGAAGGCAAATTTGAAGTAATTCAGTGTACCGTGCCTGTCTTCGGAGAAGGTAGTGGAGAATTGATGATTCCGGGAATTCACAAAGCGATTGCGATTGCTGATCTGTTAGAGCATCTGGGAATGTCGAGAGAAGATACATTGGCCATCGGCGATGGCATGAATGATGCCGAGATGCTGGAGTTCTGTGCTGTAGGGATTGCAATGGGCAATGCGAAGCCTGGGTTGAAAGCCATTGCCGATGATATCACGGGCTCCGTGGAAGAAGACGGATTGTATCATAGTTTTGTGAAATATGGATTAATTTAAATCTTGTGAAAAAGAGAATCATAAGATTCAATCCTTTAAGACAGACATCTCTGTAGTTGGAGGTGTCTGTTTTTATTTATACCCGAGTTTATTTGCATATCTCAGCATGAAGGTTTAATATAAATTTTGAAAACAAGGAATTTATTGGGTTTAAATGGAGGTTGGAGGAACATGAATTTGAATAGATGGAGGACACCAGATGAGTAATATCGCCCTGTTGTTTCCTGGACAAGGTTCTCAGATCAGTGGGATGGGAAGAGACTTCTGGAATCAATTTGATGTAGCCAGGCATTTATTTGAAGAAGCTAGTGACGCTATTTCTTTCGATTTAAAAAAGCTGTGTTTTGAAGAAAACATGAATGAATTGACATTAACGATGAACGCCCAGCCGGCACTGTTAACCGTTAGTGTTGTTGCATTTCAGATCTATATGCAGGAAATTGGAGTGAAACCAGCTTATATGGCCGGACACAGCCTGGGAGAATATTCGGCTCTCGTATGCGCAGGAGTTCTATCTTTCCGTGAGGCTGTTCAACTTGTAAGACGACGAGGCATGATTATGCACAATGCAGATCCAGATCAGCAAGGTACTATGGCGGCTATTTCCAATATCTCAATCGGTACGCTTCTAAAAATATGCGAAGACGTGTCTACTAAAGAACGCCCTGTCTGTGTTGCCTGTATAAACACGAACCAGCAGTTTGTTATATCGGGCCATCGCCAATCTGTACAAGAGGTTATAAGAAGAACGGCATTCAAAGGAACAAAACATTCATATCTCCAGGTATCCGGGCCATATCATTCTCCCATGATGAGAAATGCGGCAGACCAATTCAAGATCGAATTAGAGCAATATCAATATGATCATGCAGCATACCCGATCATTTCCAATGTCACAGCGAAGCCCTATCCGTCGGACCAATCCGTTGTTGATTATTTGAATAGACAAATGACTTGGCCAGTAAGATGGTTAGAGTCCATGCGGTACTTAGTGGAACAAGGAGTTACAGAGGTCATTGAACTGGGTTCCAAACAAGTGTTATTGAGTCTTATGAATAAAATAGCGAAGAACGTTGTGCCTTATTCTTTAGGTCAACCTTCCGATTTAACGATACTCACGAATTCACAGGCAAGACAAGACAAACTCTTAGCCATACGCAAACATAAGTTGTCTCAACTGATGAGCACAGCACTCACATCGCGGAATTACAGTCAGGACGCAGAAATATACAACAAAACGGTTGAGCCATTATTTCCTGAATTACAACGGATGAAAGAGCGGCTAGACAATCATAGCCATGAACTTAACGAAGCTGAAATACAGGATTCAATTGTGCTGTGTGAGCGGATTTTTACAGCCAAGCAATCCCCAAAAAACGCAAAAGTGATGATAAGTACGATTTAGTTAGCTGGCTCCATCAATTGCCATACAATACACTCCAGGTTGTCTCATCTGAGGCAGCCTATTTGGCGTTGGATTACATGCTGAATTTAATTGGAAAATGTATGTGCTTTGTTATGTAAGTGTAAAAGGACGCTGTTGATTAAAAAATGTATTTTACCAAATAGTAACAATAATTTTCTTGAAAATACATATATTTCTATGGTAAAATTTTGCAGTAAATATGTGTAACTAATTAGATAAGTTACATAGAGATGATTCATTGGAGGAGAGATATGTATACCAGTCGATTTCAAACACTCGTAGATGTTATTCGCGACAGAAGCAAAGTAACAGACCGGGGTATTCGTTTTATTGATTCTGATAAAATGGAAACATGGATGACTTATAGTCAATTATTTAACGAAGCCAAAGGTTATTTGGGATATCTACAAGAAATCGGCATAAAACCAGGGCAGGAGATTATTTTTCAGATTCAAGAAAACAAACGATTTATCGTCGCATTTTGGGCTTGTATATTGGGTGGAATGATACCTGTACCTGTAAGTATAGGTGAAGATGAAGAACAAAACATGAAAGTATACCGTATTTGGGATTTGTTGAAGGACCCTTTCATGATTGCATCTGAGAAAGTGCTGGATAAAATGAAAAAATTTGCTTTAGAGCATGAAATGTCAGATTTTCATCATCAGCTGGAGAAGAGAGCCGAAATAATACATGACCAGGTATATAAGTATGATGTTGTTAGATATAACGAACCCAAGTCGGAAGACCTGGCATTTATTCAATTCTCGTCTGGATCAACCGGTGATCCCAAAGGTGTTATGCTCACTCATCGAAATCTGATATACAATGCGTGTGCTGCAATCAATGGTACAAAAATCAGCTCGGATGATCGTTTCCTCTCTTGGATGCCGCTCACCCATGATATGGGCTTGATCGGATTCCACCTCGTTCCATTCGTGGCAGGTATTCATCAATATCTGATCCCCACGGAATTATTTATTCGAAAGCCAATTCTATGGATGAAAAAAGTCAATCAACATAGAGCCACTATCCTCTCCTCTCCTAACTTTGGTTACAAGTATTTTTTGAATTTTTTCCGTGAAGACAAGGCCGTTGGATGGGATCTGTCATGTGTCAGAGTCATCTATAATGGTGCCGAACCCATTTTACCAGAGGTTTGCCATGAGTTTCTGAATGTATTATCAGCCTATCAGTTGAAGAAAACGGCTATGTTTACCGTATACGGATTAGCAGAGGCATCCGTGGCAGTCTGCTTTCCTCCAATAGAGAAAGAATTTGCTGCGATATATGTACACCGCGATCATCTGAATTTGGGTGAGCATGTCATTGAAGTCGAGAAGGATGCAGAGCATGTGGCATCGTTTGCTGTCGTTGGTCGAGCTGTGGACTATTGTCATGTCCGAATATGTGATGAGGATATGAATCTCGTTCCAGATTATGTTATCGGTAAGATACAAATTCAGGGTGATAACGTCACCCAAGGATACTACAATAATCCGATGGCAACCGAGAACGTATTTACTCGTGATGGTTGGGTGAATACGGGGGATCTCGGTTTCACTATGAGCGGTACTCTTGTGATCACTGGACGAGAGAAAGACATTATCTTCATGAATGGTAAGAATATATATCCTCATGATATCGAGCGTGTAGCTATTCAATTGCATGAGATTGAACTCGGCAGAATTGCCGCTTGTGGTGTGTACGATTCGAATAGTCAGAGCGAAGAAATTATTGTTTTTGTCGTTTATAAAAAAAAGATCGAACACTTTCTGCCACTCGTAAAAGACATTAAAAAGCATTTATACATCCATGGAGGATGGAGTGTCAAGGAAGTACTGCCTATTAAAAAATTACCGAAAACAACGAGCGGAAAAATTCAGCGCTATCAGTTAGCCAAGCAATACGAAGCTGGAAAGTTTTCAACAGAATCTGCACTTATCCAAGAAGCACTTATGAAGGAAACAGGAAGAGAAATGAAAACTGTTTCCGTTCAAGTCCTGGAACGGGAACTGATATCCCTATTTTCCGAAGTTTTGGTAGGGAAGAGGATTAAAGCTGAGGATAGCTATTTCGATATGGGTGCAACTTCATTGCAGCTGGCCCAGATCGCTGAACGTATCGAAGAGAAATATGGAGAAGAGTTAGCCGTTACGGATCTCTTTACCTATCCCTCAATAACGGATTTAGCAGGATATTTGGCTGGTAGTCGCCGTGAAAATAAAAGAGTTTATCCCGCTCGGGAACATGAGCCATCATCAAATGATATAGCCATCATCGGTATGTCTATGAATTTTCCCGGAGCATCAAATGCAAGTGATTTTTGGCGTGTCATGGAAGAGGGAGAGCACTGCATTCAGGATTATCCTGAGCATCGGATACAAGACGCAGCGGATTATATTCAGTCCATTCGGAGTGAAACGGATCAACCTGAATGGATCAAAGGCGGTTATTTAGATCAAATCGATCAATTTGATTATTCATTCTTTGGATTAACCCCAAGAACTGCCCAATTTATGGACCCGAATCAAAGAATGTTTTTGCAAACAGCATGGCATACGATCGAAGATGCGGGGTATGCAGGTGCCGGGATTAATGGAAGTCATGTTGGCGTGTATGTGGGTTATTCCAAAGTTGGGTATGATTATGAACGACTTATCACGGCGAGTTATCCTTCAGAGATCAAACATTATATTATTGGAAATTTACCATCTGTACTGGCAAGCAGAATCGCATACTTTTTAAATTTGAAAGGTCCGGCATTGACAATTGATACAGCTTGTTCTTCCTCGCTTGTTGCGGTTCATATGGCATGTAAAGGTTTGCTTGCAGGAGATTGTGAAATGGCTATTGCAGGAGGGATTCGAACAGCCTTGTTACCGATCAGTATCGGACTGGATATGGAATCTCCAGATGCATTGACACGAACGTTTAGCGAAGACGCGAACGGTACAGGCTTTGGTGAAGGTGTTGGAGCGGTTATGTTGAAGCCATTGCAACAAGCCATGCAGGACGGCGACTATATCTATGGCGTAATCAAAGGCAGTGCGATTAATCAAGATGGTAGAACGGTTGGTATTACAGCGCCTAATCCCGAGTCACAGACGAATGTCATTGAACAGGCGTGGAGAGAGGCTGGCATTTCTCCGAATACACTGCATTTTATAGAAGCACATGGAACAGGCACCAAATTAGGTGATCCCGTTGAATTTAATGCTTTACGTAAGGCTTTTGAAAAATATACGGATCGAAAACAGTTTTGTGCGATCGGGTCCGTTAAGGCCAACATAGGACATAGTTTTGAAGCGGCGGGTATCGCCGGATTAATTAAATCTGTTCTCATGTTACAACATAGGACGATTCCACCGTTGGTCCACTTTAATAAGCCTAATCCGGCACTGAAATTTGAATCTTCTCCTTTTTATGTGAATCAGGAATTGATGGCTTTGACTGACGAAGATCGACCTTTACGATGCGGGGTCAGCTCGTTCGGCTTCAGCGGCACAAACGCGCATGTGGTTCTTGAAGAATATGTTCCGTCACAGACAGTACAACAAACATCGGATCAAGAGCCTCACCTATTTGTGTTATCTGCTCTTAATGAACGGGCACTGAATGACCTGATCAAGATGTATATTCAGTATATAGAAGAGCACGGCAACGTTAGCGTTCAACAAATCTGTTACACAGCAAGTAGGGGAAGGGCTACTCTGGATTATCGGCTTTCCATCGTTGTAAAGAGTGAACAGGAACTGTATGGGAAATTGAAACAAATCGCACAAGGAGAAAACAAGATTCCCAATGTTTACTTTGGCTACGCCAAAAAAGACAGGGCTATCGCTTCCGATCATCTCTATGCACTGCCAAAGGCAGAATCATTACGTTCGTTCGGTGAGTTATTTACACAAGGGGCAGTGATCGATTGGGAGAGGCTGTATGAAGGCAAGATCATCTCTAAAATTCCATTACCTTTATATCCATTTGAGCAGAAAAGGTGTTGGATCGAAGTCAAACAACCGGTATCTGCAAAACATAAGATAGAAAGGAATGGGGTTCCAATGGAGGAAAAAAGAAACGATGTGCAATTGAAAATTAGGACAAGCATCAGTCGCGCATCCGGTTTGAAACTTGCAGAACTAGATGAACATGCCCATTTTCTTCAGATGGGACTGGACTCCATCATTCTTGTGCAAATCAAGAAAGAGATATTAGACGGGTTTGGCCTGGATATTCCGATGGAGATGTTTTTTGAGAATCTTACGAATATCCATTCCTTAGTGCAATATGTGTCAGAGAATACAAAAGGTTTTGATATGTCTGCACACTTAGATGATGCGCCAGAACAGGAACATTCTGAACAACAACATCTTGCATCGGTGCCTCATACAAATCCGGCCAGATCATCAGCGAATTCAGACCAAATTGTGATGTCTGCCATTCAGCTGATGGAATCCCAATTAAAAAGCTTGAATTTGCTATTGGGTGAGCAAACAGCTGCTCAAGTGAATCATTCACAAATGAAACATCCTAAACACGATGAACTCAATGAAGTTAATGAACTTAATGAAGTTAAAAAGGTCAGAGAAATGCCTAATATGAAAGCAAACATTGAAAACAGTAAGGGGATTCGAACGGAAAACGTTACATCTAATCTCGATTCCAAGGAAATCAAGCCGTTTATACCCTATCAATCACTGAAAATTCAAGAAGAAAGTCCATACACAGAGCTGCAGAACCAATATATTGAACAATTTATAGCCAAATATACTGCTAAAACCAAAGGCTCTAAGCTAAAAACAGACCTAACCCGTTATGTACATGCCAACAATCGTAATGTTGCTGGATTTCGTTCTTATTGGAAAGAAATGGTGTATCCCATCATTGCTGCACGTGCTGCTGGGTCAAAGTTATGGGATGTAGACGGGAACGAATATTTGGATTTGACGATGGGGTTTGGTGTAAATTTATTTGGTCATAATCCATCCTTTATTCAAAATATTATGGCTGAGAGCATTCAAGAACAGATGCCCCCATTAGGCCCTATGTCTGATCTGGCAGGAGATGTTGCAGCGAAAATTTCAGAGCTGACAGGTGTAGAGCGTGTCGCATTTTATAATTCAGGGACTGAAGCTGTCATGGTTGCGCTGCGTTTGACAAGAGCAGTAACGGGACGTTCCAAAGTTGTATTATTTTCCGGATCATATCATGGTACACATGACGGCGTACTTGGAGTAGCGAATCCCGAAGAAGTTTTATCTTCTGCATTGCCCATGGCTCCTGGAATTGTGCAAAGTTCTATGGAAGATTTGATCATTCTGAATTATAACCATCCGCAATCCCTTGAACTGATTCGTCATATGGGTGATGAATTGGCTGCTGTGCTTGTTGAGCCAGTACAGAGTCGAAGACCTGATCTGCAACCAACGCCTTTTTTACATGAACTTAGAGAGATTACTACGCAATCCGGTACTGCACTTATTTTTGATGAAGTCATAACTGGATTTAGGATCGGGTTGGGAGGAGCACAGGAATGGTTTGGAGTTCAGGCGGATTTGGTTACCTATGGAAAAGTGGTTGGCGGCGGGCTGCCAATTGGCATCGTTGCGGGCAAAGCTGAATTTATGAATGCTGTAGACGGAGGCATCTGGAATTTTGGTGATTCTTCCTTTCCTTCCGACGCAGACAAAAAAACCTTTGTTGGTGGAACATTCTGTACCCACCCGCTTACTATGCGAGTAACGCTAGCTGTACTGCAGCATCTTCAATCCGAAGCAGGAGCTGTGTACAAAGAATTAAATGATAGAACAGATTATCTTGTTAATGAATTAAATGAGTTTTTTAAAACATCGAATGTGCCTATGCAGATGGTGAACTTTGGATCCCTGTTTAGATTTATATCCTTTGGAGATATGGAGTTGTTTTTCTACCATCTAATCCATAAAGGTTTATATATTTGGGAAGGTCGTAACTGCTTTATATCTACCGTTCATTCCATCGATGACATGAATACAATCATTAAGATTGTGAAAGAGACGATCAGTGATTTGCGGGAACTAGGCTTTATTCCTGGTGCATCACCTGTTATGGAAGTTCCCTTGTCCTTGGAGCAAAAGCAATTATTATTAACTACACTGCACGGTGAAGATGCAAATGCGGCATTAAATCAGAGTGTTATTTTGAAAATGAAGGGCCAGATGAACACGTCCGCTCTGGAGCAAGCTGTTAATCAGATCATACAGCGTCATGAAGCTCTGCGAACGGTTATTCATGCGGATCGTGAGACACAACAAATCAGGGAAGTAATGGAATTTCACTGCACATGGCTGGATTTCTCCATGTATGTTGGCGAGAAGCAAGAGCAGGAAATATCCGATTGGTTATCTACCGACGCGAGCAAAGCATTCAATCTGCAATCCGGGGAACCCTTGTTTAGAATTACGTTGCTTAAACAGGCAGCGAATCAATATGTTATGGTGCTTACTTTTCATCATATTATTGCAGATGGCTGGTCGATTGCTTTGTTTATTCAAGAAATGGAACAAATTTATTCTTCTCTTATTCGGGGAAATCCAGTTCAATTGCCAGAAGCCACCCCGTTTCGTGAGTATTTAACTTGGCAGCGGCTTGAACAGGGCAGAGGAGCGTATGACCAAGGGCTTCAGTTCTGGCAAAAGCAATTTTCCTTATCCTATCCAAACGCAGTCCTACCAACGTCACAGTCCGTTGAGGTACAAAATGGATATTCAGGCGCACGATACTCCATGAAACTGGATCATTCCTTAACAGCATCCTTGCGAACATTAAGTATAAATAATAAAAACAGTTTGTTTGTCACGATGTTTGCCGCGTTTCATTTATATTTGCATCGGCTAACAGGGCAGTCTCAGCTTGTGATCGGAGTGCCTACGGCAGGGCAGTCTCATATGAGGAAAAATACTTTGATGGGCAACTGCGTCAATATTGTACCTGTTCATCATAGCTTGTTAACAGAGCAGTCCGTTGCGGAACATATTGTTCAGCTTAAGGAGAAGTTGGCTCTTGTCATGGAACATCAGCATGCTCCATTAACGCTTGTATCCGAGCAGCTTGCCCCTATGAGAGCACCGGAGACCCGCATTTTATTTAATATGGATCGAACGTTTCATCACCTTCAATTCGATCATATGGAAACGAAGCTTGTGTCGTATCCGATCAAACATATTTCATATGATTTATTTCTCAATATTACGGATGTAAGCCACGAACTTCATCTAGATTTTGATTACAATATCGATTTGATTGGACATGAGATCATGAAATTGTGGTCGGAAGGGTTTATAGGTTTACTGCAACATATGGTCAGTCGTCCTGAAGCTGAGATTTCGTCGTTGACATTATTTACAGATCAACAACAGGCACAATTAGACGATATGTACAATCAATTTAAAACGGAACGTGCTGTTAGCATTAGGCGTACTGCCGAGTTTGCGTATCCGGTCAATGATACTGAACGAAAGCTGGCGCAAATTTGGGAGGACGTATTGTCTCTGGAGCAAGTGGGCAGAAATGATCACTTCTTTGATCTCGGAGGCAACTCTCTCCAGGCGACAGTGATGCTCTCCAAAGTCCATCAGCAGTTTGCACAACATATTTCGATCGTTCAATTATTCAAGAATAGACATCTGAAGGAGCTCGCCAGCCTGATTACAGACGAGAACGTAAGTCCACTCGTTCCGATTAGACCATTGGAGGTCAAAGAGCTTTACGAGACTTCTCCTGCACAACAACGAATCTATTTTCTGGATCAATTCGAGCCCAATAGTGTGTTCCAGAATATGTGCGGTCATCTGACGGTTAGTGGAAACATGGATGAAGCTAGATTAATTGATGCATTAGAACAAATCGTGCAGCGTCACGAAGCTTTTCGCACCAGTTTTCATCTGGTTGAAGGAGAACTTTATCAAGTCATTGCCCCTTCGATTGATTTTCAAGTGAAACGCTCAGAGCAAAGCTATGACTCATTTGAACAGCATATCAAGGCGTTTACCAAACCATTTAATTGTGCCCAAGCTCCGTTAATACGTGCGGAATTCATTCGTGTTAACGATGATCATGCAGAGATTCTCATTGAGATGCATCATATTGTATCCGACGGGTATTCCGTTGGTATTTTAGCGAATGAACTTATCGATGCATATGACGGAAGAAACATGCCGGAAATCAAGGTTGAATATAAAGACTTTGTTGCTTGGCAGAAAGACTACATTACAGGTGAAAACTACACGCAGCAGGAGAAATATTGGGTGGATCAATTCAGTGAGGAGATACCGAGTCTGAATTTGCCTACCGATTTTGTTCGAACACCCTATGTGACTTCGGCTGGTTCAAGGCTGTCCTTTGTTCTGGATCACCACTTGAAGGATTCTCTGAAAAGTCTTGCCAAACAGACAGGCACCACATTGTTTATGGTGTTGTTAGCCGCGTACAATGTGCTGCTTCATCGGTATACGTCTCAAGAGGACATTATTGTAGGGACGCCAACATCAGGAAGAAATCATCCAGATGTCGAGCGTATTGTAGGTGTCTTTATTCAGACGGTGGCGATTCGAACACAGCCTAAGGCAAATAAGTCGTTCCGATCCTATCTGGAGGAGATCAAAACTCAATCCCTCGATGCACTGAACAACCAAGACTATCTATTTGACCATCTTGTTGAAAAATTAAACATACATCGCGAGTCGACAGGAACAGCATTATTTAATACCATGTATATTTTTCAGAATACAGCGTTGAACCAAAGACAGGAAAAGGATTGCAGTTTCAAAGTGAGAGAGATCAACGTTGGCGTATCATTATACGATCTGATGTTCATCGTTGAAGATGATGAAGAGTGTCTGGAGATGCACTTGAATTACAAGACAGATCTATTTGAACGGAATACCATCGACCGAATGAAGACACATCTGCTGAATATCCTCAGAGACATCGTGATCGAACCGGATGTTGTCTTGTCCGATATTCAAATGCTGTCTAAACAGGAGCAGTACGTTCTATTACATGATTTTAATGATAGCGCAATCGACTATCCCCGGGATCAGACCCTTCAGGAACGTTTCGAGGCACAGGTAGAACGATCACCCGACCAATTGGCTGTTAGTTATGGTAAGCAGCAGCAATTAACGTATCGTCAATTAAATGAACGGGCGAACCAGCTGGCGTATACGCTAAGGGCTGAAGGGGTATGCGCGAATCAACCCGTAGGCCTTATGACAGAGCGTTCCATGGATATGATTGTTGGCATCTTGGGCATTATCAAAGCGGGCGGGGCATATGTACCGCTTGATCCGGATTCTCCTGAAGAGCGTATCCAGCATATCTTGCGTGATTCAGGAGCGATGGTGTTGGTCACACAAGAACATCTGAAACAAAGGGTCATTTTCGATGGAAAAGTTATGGATTTAAACGATGAAAAAAGCTACGCATCTAATCTCTCCAACTTAGAACGGGTAGGGGATTCCAGCCAGCTGGCTTATGTAATCTATACTTCCGGTACAACGGGGACGCCAAAAGGCGTCATGATCGAACATCGTCAGGTTCAACATTTAGTTACCTCGCTGTACAGCCAGGTTATGAATGAATCAAATAACGGTAAGCATGTTGCAGTACTAGCTCCTTACTATTTCGATGCATCGGTCAAACAGATTTTTGGCGCGCTGCTGTCAGGACATGCCTTGTTTGTTGTAGACAGGGAAACGGTTGGGGATGGACAAGAACTAATGAATTATTACAAGCGGTATGAAATTGAGGTAACCGACGGTACACCTGCTCATCTGAAATTACTTGCCAGGGCAAGAGACGTTCAGGGAATATCATTAGAATATATGCTCATTGGCGGAGAGGCTCTTTCTCAGCAAAGTGTAGCTGAATTCACGGCTTTATTTTCACTCCACCATACGCCGCCAACCATAATCAACGTTTACGGTCCGACTGAATGCTGTGTCGATGTTGCGACATACCGTGTTGTTCCGGAGGAGTTGGATACAGAAAACATAAAAAATCATCTGCCGATTGGCCGAACATTAGGCAATAACCGTCTGTATGTATTGAACAATCATGAACAGGTTCAGCCTGTGGGTGTTGTTGGAGAATTGTGCATTTCAGGCGACGGAGTAGGCAGAGGATATTTGAACTTGCCTGAACTGACAGCAGAAAGATTCGTACGTGATCCCTTCTTCCAAGGCGCGACGATGTATAAGACGGGAGATCTAGTGAGATGGTTGCCGGATGGCAATGTCGAATATTTGGGACGAATCGATCATCAAATGAAGATTCGAGGCTACCGAATTGAAGTGGGCGAAGTTGAAGTAGCATTATTACTTGTACCAGGTGTGAAAGAAGTCATCGTGATTGCACATGAGGATGAGAACGGAGACAAATCTATATGTGCCTACTTTACGGCGGATTCCGAAAAGACCGTTGGAGAGTTGAAACAAAATCTCGCTACTCTGCTTCCCAATTATATGGTTCCAGCTTACTTTACACAGCTCGATAATATGCCTTTGACCTCCAATGGAAAAATTAATCGACGTTTACTCCCGCCTCCACTAGAAAACATACAAACGGGAAGTGAATATATCGCACCCCGGACATCCTTGGAAAAAACGTTACTATCCATTTGGGAGGGCGTACTTGGTATAGATAAAATCAGTATAAGAGCCAGTTTCTTTGATGTAGGAGGTAACTCTTTACGCGCGACAAAGCTGGTGTACAAAATCAATCAACACC
>NZ_JACLIC010000016.1:0-79913 GCF_019748695.1 Paenibacillus cucumis (ex Kampfer et al. 2016)
GGAACTGTCGCACTTGGCTTGACAATCCGTCATAAAAAGAAAATATAAATTGCCTTACAGATGATTTCAGCAATTTCAGTAATTTCATGGAATCTTCATTTGTGGCTAAAAAAAGAACCCGACTTCAGCATCCGCTGTGGTCCGGGTTCTTTTGCCTTTGACCCATCTAGAACAGTTCGGTTAGTCCAATCATCGTAATCAGACCAAACAGGAAGGAGATCGTAGCTGCGCGTGCATTGCCGTCACCATGACTCTCAGGGATGAGCTCTTTATAAACGATGAACATCATTGCACCTGCTGCGAACGCGAGACCGTAAGGCACCAGTCCGGCAACAAGACTACTGAGTGTATATCCGATCATGGCCGTTATAATCTCTACAGCCCCAGTTAATGTTGCAATGCCAAGTGCTTTAAAGCGGCCGATGTTCTGATTGACGAGAAAGAGAGCGACCAGAAAGCCTTCCGGTGCATTTTGCAAACCGATAGAAAAGGCAATCAGGTTCCCTAAGTTTTCATCCGTACTTGCATAACTTACACCGACAGACAAGCCTTCCGGCAAGTTATGCATTGTGATGGCTGCGATAATCATGAAAGCTTTGCCTTCAATTTTGAAAGGCATCTTTTCGGGGTTTTCCAGATCTACGTGCGGAATACGCATCTCCAGCACCAGTAGAACCAGACTGCCGAGCATAATGCCAAAAGCAAGAACAAATAAATTAGATTGTCCCAGTGCTTCGGGAATGAGATTGTACACCGAGGCTGAAGTCATAATACCCGCTGCGTAAGCGAGCAGAATGTCGCGCAGAAGATGTGATATTTTACGCATAAATAAGATCGGTACGGCCCCAAGTCCGGTAGACATGGCCGAAATAATACTGCCGAGTAGAGCGTCGTTCATGCTTCCATTTTCCCTCCTGATGAAGACTTCTTCATAATCGCTGCCGAGCATTGACACCGTACATAAAAGAGATCATAATGAACAACAGATTAGAATGATTATAAATTAGAATTCCGTTTCTGCATAGGTGAATCGTCATATTCGTAGGCAGCTCTTATGGACATGATGTGGGCTATCCGTTCTAGTGTATGCAAAGGCTCGTGCTTTTGATGCCGGAGAACCTGATCTTTTTGCAGAACCTGGGGGAGGAACTATACATGTATAAATCAATTATTATCGGAACAGGCCCAGCAGGGCTGACAGCAGCAATCTATCTTGCACGTGCCAACTTGAACCCACTCGTTATTGAAGGACCGCAACCGGGTGGACAGCTGACAACAACGACAGAAGTGGAAAACTTCCCGGGTTTCCCTGATGGCATTATGGGCCCTGAACTGATGGACAACATGCGTAAACAAGCGGAGCGTTTTGGCGCAGAATTCCGTACGGGCTGGGTAAACAACATCGACATGAGCGAGCGTCCTTTCAAAATTCAAGTCGAAGGTATGGGCGAACTCGTATCCGAGACGTTGATTCTGTCTACAGGCGCATCTGCTAAATATTTGGGTATCCCAGGAGAAGAAACAAACGTGGGCCGCGGTGTCAGCACATGTGCGACATGTGACGGATTCTTCTTCCGTAATAAAGAAATTATCGTTATTGGCGGTGGCGATTCCGCACTGGAAGAAGCAAGCTTCCTGTCCCGTTTCGGTTCCAAAGTAACACTGGTGCACCGTCGTGAAGAACTGCGTGGCTCCAAAATCATGCAAGATCGTGCACGCAGCAATGAGAAAGTAGAAATGGCACTGAACCGCACGCCACTTGAAGTGATTGCTGGCGACAACGGCGTAACTGGCCTCAAAGTGCTTAACAACGCAACTGGTGAAGAAGAAGTGATTCCGGCAAGCGGCGTATTTGTAGCGATCGGTCACACACCAAACACAGGTTTCTTGGGTGGTCAGATTACTACAGACGAGCATGGTTACATTTTGACAACTCCAGGTACTTCTGAGACAAACATTCCAGGCGTATTCGCATGTGGTGACGTTCAAGATACACGTTACAAACAAGCCATTACCGCTGCAGGTAGCGGATGTATGGCTGCAATGGACACCGAGAAATTCATTGAAAGCCTGGAGCACAGCGCAGTAGCGTTGTAATTCGGAAAGCCCGATGTTTAAACAGTGCTTCATTTAGCTTATAAATAATTAACCATATATAACAAATAATAATTCTGAGGTGAACTAAACATGGAAAACGTAATTGTATACACATCCACCAACTGCCCGAACTGCAAATCCGTCAAGGCTTTCCTGGCTGATAAAGGTATTGCTTACGAAGAGCGCAACATCGAAACAAGCGACGAGTTCGCACAACAAGTATGGGATATGGGCGTACGTGCAGTTCCTTTGACTGTAATCGGTGAACACCGCATTCTGGGTATGAATAAAACACAATTTGCTAAAGCATTGGACGCTTAATTCATGCTTGGCTAGCTATGGTTGCTGGCTATGTAGTTTAACAGAATTGAAGCTATTCCGGTTCGCGCGAGCCGTTTGAATATAGAAGTAAGATTGGGAAGGGACCGTACCGTATAAGGTACGGTCTTTTTTTTAATTTTTCTGATGTTGGAAGAAATGGGAGGAAAACAAAAAGAAGACGCGTAAGACAACGTCTGGACTTGAGGACATTGCGCATAAGCGTCTCCTTTTTAGTCGGAGCAACATCATTTGCCTTTGAGTATAGGAGTACATTCAAGCGTAAAGAATTCTCCGCTAGAAAAAAATACTCATGCATGTCTGAAATACGACATACACCAGTAAGCCTGACAGCATGTACATGAGACCAGCCTTCTTTTTGCTCTGAAAAAAACGAAGTATGCCCAGGCTGAACAGGGGCGCAAGCACAATCAGGAACAGGAGTACGGTGACAAATACTGGCGCCGAGATATCTGATGTATCCACGTAGGTCACGAGTTTCACTCCGTTTCATTATCGGATAACACGGCAACGAGAACGCTGCCATGACAAAAATCACATAATCTCATTATACCTCTGGATTTCTTTAACAAAAAGGGAGGAAATGGGGCGAAATCTTGTCAATTTTAATGATTTTTAGCTAAATATTAAACAGAGACCCTTACATTACCTAAAAATTGGGATATTGCAGAATAAGCAGCCCCTATTCGAGTTGAACGGCTACCAAGTGCAGCCCATTCCACTTGCAGACTTCGACGGTGATAAGGCAGGGTACGTTCCTCGACCACCTGTTTGAGGGCTGATTCAATCCAAGGTTTAGCTTCCGAAAGCGGCCCGCCAATAATAATACGCTCCGGGTTGAAGCTATTTACGATGTTGGTAATGCCAACGCCCAGCTTGCGTCCGATGATATTGTATAAGGCGATCACGTCCTGATGTCCGTTCTGGGCGTGTTCAATCAGTTCTTTGGTCGTATGTGCAGGCAGGTGCTGCTGATCCGGGTGTTCGTATACTTTTTCCGAAGCATATAACTCCCAGCATCCCCGATTACCGCAAGAACAAGGCAGACCCTCTGCTTCAATGGACATATGTCCAGTCTCACCCGCGTAACCCCACGCACCCTTATATAATTCACCATCAACCATAATGCCTGAACCAATCCCGATCCCTGCACTGATATAGATCAGATGACGCACACCAACACCTGCACCAAAGTTTAATTCGCCCCGTGCTCCCGCGTTGGCCTCATTATCAATGGTGACAGGCAGGTTGAAGCTTTCTTCCATCATGGATCGCAAGGGCACCATCTCCCACTTCAAGTTGGGCGCAAACAGTACGGTTCCTTGCTCATCCACCATCCCTGGAACACCGATGCCTATGCCAATTACTCCATGCGGAGAGGGGGGAGCCTGCTTTATCAGGTGACTAGCGGCCAGCTTTAATTGTTCAAATACAGACGTTGCATCGTGCTGCTCCAGGTCGATGGCATATTCAGCAACGATATGTCCTTCAAGGTCGGTGAGTACTCCCTTCAAACGCGTTACGCTCAGTTCCAGACCTACAGCATATCCAGCCGTACCTCTGAAAAGCAGCATTAGCGGTTTACGTCCACCGCTAGATTCTCCTGGCCCAATCTCCTGCACCAACTCATCGCTGATCAGATCCGCTACCAGATTGGAAACCGTTGCTTTGTTGAGACCGGTCACTTCGGACAATTTCGCCCGGGAAAGGGGGGCATGACGGCGAATCGTATCCAGTACGATCGACTTGTTTATTTTTTTGACCAGCATCTGGTCTCCGGTAATTTTCATATCGATAAGACACTCCTATTCTTTGTAACAAAGGATTTCATGTATATCCGCTAAGAAGCTATTCGACTATTATAGCGTAAACGAAGCGGGAAAAAACAATTTTATTTTTACTTTGTTTAACCAATAGACAAAGTAAAATGGATGTGTTAGGATAACGGTGTAAACGATTTCTTAAACAAACTCTTTTAAAACTTTTGAGGAGGCATTTATCACATGGCCTATTTTGAATCCGTTAATAAGATTGCATTCGAAGGTAAAGATTCCAAGAATCCATTTGCTTTTAAACATTATAATCCGCAAGAAGTTGTTGCTGGCAAGACGATGGAAGAACACTTCCGTTTCGGTATGGCTTACTGGCACACATTAACTGCAGGCGGTAGTGACCCGTTCGGCGCTGAAACAGCAGTACGTTCATGGGATAGCTACTCCGGTCTGGATAAAGCGAAAGTTCGTGTGGAAGCGGCTTTTGAATTTATGGAAAAAATGAATCTGCCATACTACTGTTTCCACGATGTAGACGTGGCTCCAGAAGGCGCATCACTGCGTGAATTCTACAGCAACATCGACACCATCGTTGATTTGCTGGAAGAGCACATGAAAGCAAGCGGCAAAAAGCTGCTGTGGAACACAGCTAACATGTTCTCCAACCCACGTTTCATGTTTGGTGCAGCATCCACTTGCAACGCAGACGTATATGCTCACGCAGCAGCGCAGATCAAAAAAGGTCTGGAAGTAGGTAAACGTCTCGGTGCAGAAAACTATGTTTTCTGGGGTGGCCGTGAAGGTTACGACACATTGCTGAACACGGACATGCAACTGGAGCAAGACAACATTGCTCGTATGTTCCATATGGCTGTTGACTATGCAAAAGAAATCGGCTTCGACGCTCAGTTCCTGATTGAGCCTAAACCTAAAGAGCCAACAAAACACCAATACGACTTCGACGCAGCAACTTCCATTGCGTTCTTGCAAAAATATGATCTCGACAAACAGTTCAAACTGAACCTTGAAGCGAACCATGCAACGCTGGCTGGTCACACATTTGATCATGAAATCCGCGTAGCGCGTATCAACGGCATGCTCGGTTCCCTGGATGCGAACCAAGGCGATCTGCTGATTGGCTGGGATACGGACGAGTTCCCGGTTGATATGTATGATGCTACTCTGACCATGTACGAAGTGTTGAAAAACGGCGGTTTGGGCAAAGGTGGCGTAAACTTCGACGCGAAAGTTCGTCGTGGCTCCTTCGAACCTGAGGATCTGTTCCTGGCTCACATCGCAGGTATGGATACGTATGCGAAAGGTCTGAAAGTCGCTTCCAAGCTGATCGAAGACCGTGTATTCGATGAATTCATCGAGCAACGTTACAGCAGCTTCAACGAAGGCATCGGTGCAGAGGTTGTTGCAGGTAAAGCAACACTTGCTTCCCTCGCGGAGTATGCTTTGAACAACGAAAACCCACGCAAAAACCAATCCGGACGTCAGGAATTACTGAGAGCAAAGCTTAACCAATACATCCTGGCTGACTAGGGTGGGTCTGAAAACGCTGAAGGAAGCAGATTTTGCCGAATTTTCGTTCCAAACCAGGAAAGTTTTCCGCAGGCGTGCCGGGGCACGTCAAGGGAAAGTGACGCAGTATGGAGCGAAAAGGGGTAAAAGATGCACTTCAGTGGGTTTCAAGACACGCCCCGATAACAGTCTTAGAGGAAGAGTAGATTCCTGCCCAAGCGTACTGCCTATGGCTAGATCATTGCCGTAGATAAAGCAGGAATCATACCTCTTCTTACTCGGTGCAAAAGTATGTTGCACCCTGGACGTTGAATAAGCGTGACATTCAAACCGTCCCCGCTTTCCTCTGGGAAGGCGGGGACGGTTTGTTGTCATTGTTGGCCCCCGAGTTGCCCCAAACGAGTACGTTTGTACCGTTTGAAAGCAACGTTACAAGGGGCATGCAGAAACGGAGTGAGCAGAAAGGACTCGGAGAAACGAAGTGTTCGCATTTACAACCGGATTTCACCCTTGAAAAGGGGAAGTGAAGAAATCCGGGGGTAAGGGGCGATCGGAGGGTTTTCTGCACACGGAGTGGCTCAGCATGCCGCACCTAAGGTTTCAATCCTGTATAAACGAAAGGAGTATACTTATGAGTTATGTAATTGGCGTCGATCTCGGAACGAGCGCGGTCAAGACCGTTTTGGTCAATCGTGAAGGTAAAGTGGCATTTGAAGCATCGGAGGCTTATCCGCTGTACCAGCCTAAAGCTGGATATAGTGAACAAAATCCAGAGGATTGGGTGGAGCAGACAATTGTGTCGCTTCGCAAATTGCTGGAAGTATCTGGCGTGCAGCCTTCCGAGATTGAAGGATTAAGCTTCTCCGGGCAGATGCACGGGCTGGTGCTGGTGGATGCAGAAGGTAAACCACTGCGCAATGCCATCCTGTGGAACGATACCCGAACGACAGCACAGTGCCGCCGGATTGAGAAGGTTCTTGATAGCAAGTTACTCAGCATTGCCCGGAACCGTGCATTGGAAGGATTTACGTTACCTAAAATCTTGTGGGTGCAGGAAAATGAACCTGAATTGCTGGAACAAGCGTCTTTGTTTCTGTTGCCAAAAGACTACGTCCGTTACCGCCTGACTGGCGATTACGCGATGGATTATTCCGATGCAGCGGGTACGTTGCTGCTGGATGTGGCAGGCAAACAATGGAGCACGGAGATCGCATCCGCATTTAATCTGCCGATGACGCTTTGCCCGCGCCTAGTTGAATCATTCGACGAAGTCGGCACCTTGTTGCCTGAGATTGCAGAGCAAACAGGCTTGGCGCCAGCAACCAAAGTATTTGCTGGCGGTGCCGATAATGCCTGCGGTGCAATTGGTGCAGGCATATTGAGTGAAGGACAGACGATGTGCAGCATCGGTACGTCCGGAGTTGTTCTCTCGTACGAAGAACGAAAGGATCTCGATTTCGAAGGGAAAGTGCACTTTTTTAACCATGGTGAGAAAGATGCCTTCTATATTATGGGTGTGACGCTGGCAGCAGGATACAGTCTCTCCTGGTTTAAAGACACCTTCGCAGCGGACAAATCATTTGATGCTCTTCTACAGGGAATTGACCAGATTCCGGCAGGAAGCAACGGATTGTTGTTCACGCCATATATCGTAGGGGAGCGCACACCTCACCCGGATGCCAACATTCGAGGCAGCTTTATCGGCATGGATGCCGGGCATAAACTGGAGCATTTTGGACGTGCTGTAATGGAAGGCATCACCTTCTCGTTACGTGAGTCGATTGATATTTTGCGTGGTGCAGGTAAGACGGTCAATGAGGTGATCTCCATTGGAGGCGGAGCGAAGAACGAAGCTTGGCTGCAGATGCAAGCGGACATTTTCAATGCAACGATTGTGAAGCTGGAGAGTGAGCAAGGTCCGGCGATGGGGGCAGCTATGCTGGCGGCTTATGGCAGTGGCTGGTTCCCGACAATGCAAGAGTGTGCGGCGGCGTTTATTCGTCCAGCGAAATCTTACGTACCAAACCCGGAGACGGTAGCGGTATATGACGGTTTGTTTGCCCTTTATCAAGAGGTGTACGGACAGACACGCGGCTTGAATGATCGTTTGGCGGCATATCGTTAAATCGAAGGTTTCATAAATAGTCCGTATTCAAAAATAAACTGAATAGAAATATCCTGTTCCAAAAGCATTCGCGCAAGCGAGTGCTTTTTTTGTGTTAGGTGTGAAGTAAATCCCGAGGTGGCTATGCCGGAACACTTTGCCCTGCATAACCGGATTCCAGCTTAGCATAGATTGGATATAGAGGGTTTGCGTCTAAAAGAACCGGAAGCATGGGGGTGTGGGGTTGGAAGAACAGGAGCAACACAAACGGGAACAGGGCAAGGAACAACCAGTTAGGAACAGGCCGCATATCACCTTATCCATGATTGTATGCAACGAGGAGAAGCGATATCTTAGGCGGGCACTTATGACACATCGTGCATGGATTGATCGGGCTGTCATTATTGATGATGGAAGCACGGATGGGACGGCTGCTATGTGTAGGGAGCTTTTACACGGTATCCCTCTAGTACTAGTGCAGAATCCGGTCTCGCGTTTTTCCGATGAGGTGAGTCTGCGAAAACAACAATGGGAGGAGACCCTTTCAACTAACCCGGAATGGATTCTTAATTTAGATGCAGACGAGGTTTTAACGCCGGATTTTGGTGTTTTGAGGGATGACCTCTTAAGTGGATTGGAAGAAGCGATTTACTTCCGTTTATATGATATGTGGAGTGAGACTGCGTACCGGGAAGATGTGTACTGGCAGGCTCATATGTATTATCGACCTTTTCTAGTCAAGTATCGTCCCGGGATGGTCTATGAATGGAAGGAAACACCGCAGCATTGCGGACGATTCCCGTTGAGCATTCAGCATCTGCCCTATGCCTGTCATCCCCCGCGAGTAAAGCATTATGGCTGGGCAAGAGAAGAAGACCGCGTTCGCAAATATGAGAGATACCAAACACTGGACCCCGAAGCAAGGTATGGCTGGAAAGAGCAATATGAATCGATATTGGATGCAGAGCCTCGGCTTATTCCATGGTCTGATTAAGGGAAGGGAGTGAGCTTCATTGGTGAAAGACCCGCTAGAACGTAAAAACAGTAACAAAAGTGTCCAAGGTGAAACACAAGCCGATACCATACCCTCCAAATCTCAGAAGGAGAACCAACATCAACAGCCACAGCCACAGGAAAAGGAAAAGGAAAAGGATGAGGATGAGGACATCTCGCAAAGTACCCGTGAGCGTATCCTGATTGCTAGCCCTGTACGGCAGACAGCTGCCATTCTGAATGAATTTCTGAATTCCCTGCAGAGCCTTGAGCGAAAGACGGTGCGTACAGACTATTTGTTTGTAGATGATAATGAGGAGGAAGCCTCCTCCCAAATGCTGAACGATTTTGTACTTCGACATAACGGTAAGGTGATCCATGCTCGCGATATGAATGGTACGGAGAGTGGGGACGCGGACGACCCAGGAAACTACAACAAAGATGAAGGTGGGCATTACTGGAGAAACGAACAGGTATGGCGAGTGGCCAGGCTGAAAAATAACATTTTACAGTACGCACGTGAACATCAATATGATGGCGTGTTTCTGATCGATTCTGATCTGGTGTTGCACCCTCGAACGCTGGAACAATTGGTATCGAACCAAAACGAGATTGTATCCAATATTTTTTGGACCAGCTGGCAACCGGGAACAAAGGAAATGCCGCAGGTATGGCTTCAGGATGAATATGCACTCTATCGGCGGGGGGGTTCAGTTCTCGAGGCAACAGAGGCGCAGGATGAGGACGCACAGGCGAGCGCCTTTCTAAACCAGCTACGTATTCCGGGTTGTTATGAGGTGGGCGGATTAGGCGCTTGTACTCTAATTCGGCGATCTGTACTTGAAGCGGGAGTGAATTTTGACCGTATCCCGAATGTTTCTTTTTGGGGAGAGGATCGTCATTTCTGCATTCGTGCTCAGGCGTATGGGTTTCAACTGTTTGTGGATACCCACTACCCAGCCTATCATATCTATCGTTTGTCCGATTTACCGGGGGCGGCGGCCTATAACCGCAGAATTAAACGAGGCGAAGAGGGAATTCGAATTAGCTTATGTATGATTGTAAAAAATGAAGAAACTTCCCTCGCCAGATGCCTGGATTCCGTAAAAGGAATTGTCGATGAGATCGTCATTGTGGACACAGGTTCCACGGATCGTACAAGGCAAATTGCGGCTCAGTACACCGACTGTATTTTCGATTTTGAGTGGGTGGATGACTTTGCGGCGGCACGTAATTTCGCCTTCGACCAAGCTTCCTGTGAATATATTATGTGGCTGGATGCGGATGATGTGTTTGAACCGCAGGATCGCGCCAAGCTGATCGCATTGAAACAGTCGCTTGATCCGGCTGTGGACAGTGTAACGATGGATTACAACCTCTCCTTCACGCCAGATGGAAAGGTCTCGTATAGTCTACGGCGAAATCGTCTGGTGCGGCGGGATCGCCAGTTTCGCTGGATTGGTGCAGTGCATGAATACCTTGCTGTAGCAGGCAATTTGCTGCATAGTGATGTGGCTGTGACCCATAAGAAAGATAAGGTGTATACAGATCGAAATTTGCGAATATATCGCAAACGTGAACAGGCCGGTGAAGACTTCTCACCGCGTGACCTCTATTATTTTAGCAATGAACTGAAAGACCATGCTTTTCATGAGGAAGCCATAACCTACTATGAGAAATTTCTGGACACCGGACTGGGATGGGTGGAGGATCGGATTGCCGCCTGCCAAAAAATTGCGGATTGCGAGGCCGTACTGAAACGTCCGGAACGGGAATCGGCGGCGTTGTTTCGTTCTTTTGCCTATGATTTGCCTAGAGCAGAGGTGTGTTGCCGACTGGGGGGATATTTTGCTGACAGAGAAGACTATCGCCAAGCTATATTCTGGTACGAACAGGCTGTGCAGGCGAACCGTCCAGGTGATCCGATGGTTGTACTGAATGAAGCCGCATGGACTTGGATGCCGCATCTGCAACTATGTGTATGTTATGATCGAATGGGCAACCGAGCGAAAGCGAAGGAGCACAACGATATTGCCCTAACTTATCATCCAACTCACCCAAGCATGTTGTACAATGATCGATATTTTAAGGATTTGGCGAAGGAAAGTGTAATGGAGAACGCATAGAGTTTAGTTTAATGGGTTTGAATAGCGATACATGATCAGCACGTTAGTTGCCATAATGCATGTAATGCACGGAAATGTTGCATGTGTAACTCCTCCTTTTCAAAAAAACTAGAATGAATCCCAAGGTTAAAAGAGTCCACCTCTTCGCGATGAAGAGGTTTTTTGTTTCTATTTTAAAAACCAAAATTAAGGTAGTGTGCTCACAGGGGAGAAAATCGGCAGTGTTATAAATGAAGAATTTAAGTAACAAGCGGTGAAATTTATCCAAAACATAAACGAAGGCGCTTGGGGATCTCGCGGAAGAACTTAATATCCCGAAGGATAAGTTTGTGGAAAACCCTCGCTCAGAGTTTTCTTTGGAGAATGTATCTCGGAGTGGATGTTAAAATGTCGGAGCGGTTATTACATTACGTTAATGGGATTCATGGTGCGTGGGTAACTGGCTCCGACTTTATTCTAACGATCACAGGAGAGCTTATTTCAAGACTTTTGGGGGTTTGAAAATTCTAATGATCACCACAGACGCTATTTCGCCAAAAATGGACAAAATCGGGTGAAATCATAACTAATTTGAGTAAATAAGCTCTCTGGAGATCGTTAGAAAATAAAAAGTGGCGAATCAGGCCAAATAAGCTCACTGGTGATCGTTAGAAGATTTAAATGCTATAATGCTATGCCTAAACCGAATCGGCTTTCATAAATTGCAACCACATAATGAAAATGTCTTGATGTCTTGATGTCTTGACACCACTGGTGGACTTATTGTTGCTTTGTTTAAATTCCCTAACTTCACATCACTACGTCCACAGTTCCCTAATATGGATTAATGTATTTCATCCAATGGAGCATATGCATTACAATAGTTTTTAACGGAAAAGCAGTGTACACCAAGACGGGTCCTCGGCTGCCGAATCTGAACGAAGTAAGGGAGTGAATGGATATGAATCTGACAAAAGTATTACTCGAATCCAGACTGGTCGCAATTGTACGTGGCATAAGCCGGGAAGCGGCGGTGACAGCCGGTCAGGGGATGACCGAAGGCGGCATTCGTCTAATGGAAGTCACGCTGAATACACCGAATGCGCATCAGATCATTGCTGACTGGCGCGAACGTCACGAAGGACAAGCCTATGTCGGCGCAGGCACGGTACTCAATGTGAGCATGGCGAAGGAGGCCGTGTCTGCAGGGGCACAATTTTTGGTCTCCCCCAATGTCGATCTGTCTGTCATTGAATATGCTGTAGAACACGGTGTTGAGATTTGGCCCGGGGCCATGACGCCTACGGAGATTGTTGCTGCGCATGAAGCAGGAGCACGGGCTGTTAAGCTGTTTCCTGTGGCTAGTCTGGGTATTCCATACCTGCGTGAAATCAAGGCACCTCTCGATCACATCCCACTGCTCGCAACGGGTGGTGCGACGCTGGAGAATATCGCTTCCTATTATGAGGCAGGTGCAGCCGCAGTAGGCTTGGGAAGTGCACTTTTGCCAAAAGAAGCTCTGAATTCAGGAGATAGTGCACAGATTGCAGAGCGAGCGAGAGCATTTGTGAAGGCGGCGACAACGAGAACAGACCGGTAGACTGAGGTTAGGTAACGGTAAGAGTAAAGGCACTGGAGCAGAGGTTTTAATTTAAGAAGAAATAAGTAAATTAGGCGTAATGGGGTATATATAAAAAGAGTTTACACGGTTAATCGTTATAACAAACAAAAAGTGGAGATCATTTAACGTGTAGTTGATCCTGTTATCGTATGATAAGCGTATGTCAGTAGCCAGAGAGGAGAGAGGCCTTGTGAAAGCGAGAACGATGATTGGCGGTATGTTGGCAGTGGCCGCTGTAACTGCGGGTGGTTTATGGAAGGCAGCGGTAAAAAGCCAGACACCCAAAAAAATTCCGATTACGTTGACACCGCCGATGCCTTTTGAGGATATT
The DNA here is from genome assembly GCF_019748695.1 of Paenibacillus cucumis (ex Kampfer et al. 2016). NCBI lineage: Bacteria > Bacillati > Bacillota > Bacilli > Caryophanales > Paenibacillaceae > Paenibacillus > Paenibacillus cucumis (ex Kampfer et al. 2016). The sequence goes on from NZ_JACLIC010000016.1 coordinate 12,890, forward strand.
ACCTTTGAAAGTGGAGGGGGACAGGTGCAAGGTTGGTTTATTCCAGCGAGACCCGATGTTCCTAAGCCCTGGCCGCTCGTAATCATCGCACATGGCTGGGGTTCCAATCGCTCTCGTGTATTACGCTATGCACGCCCCATCTGGGAGGCCGGGTATGCACTGTTTATGTATGATGTACGTAGTCATGGAGCCAGTGATCCTGTTCGTGCTGCATCGGCCTATCTGTTCAGGGACGATCTACTGGCTGCGTTGACCTATGTATCAGGCCGTTCCGAGATTGATCCCGAAGCGATTGGCGTGTTGGGGCATTCCTTAGGTGGACTGGGGACGATTCTAGCAATTACAGAAGGCATTCCAGTTTCCGCCGTGGTTACCGACTCCATGCCATCCCAATTTCAGGTGATCGTCAGTTCGGAACTGAGACGCCGGCGTTTGCCGCTGTTCCCACTGGCACAGTTGATCCCCCGAATCTGGTTTTGGCGGTTAGGTGAGTCTTTAAAGACTTATCAGCAGAATGATGCCGTAATGATGCTGAATGAGCGGAGAAGAAGCATGCAGTTGCCATTCCTGATGGTACACTCCAAGGGGGATAACTTTATTCCGCCGAGTGAACTGGAATATTTTATGTCCAAAGCCGATCCGCCGGTAGAGCATCTATGGGTTAACAGTGAAGGACACAGTTGCTCAGAGGAAGACCCGGCTTTTTGGGACACGGTGATTCCGTTCCTGAAAATGCATGTTCGTTCTGCTCCAGAGCGAGTTACGCATGATGAAGCTACAATAAATCAGGACGGAACAGATCTGCATCATAGTGCAGGTTGATAGAAGGAAACGCCAACTTGATTGGCGTTTTTTTGTTTTGTTTTTTCATTATACAGAAATTCACAATTGTAAAATTACCCGGAAAACAGCGATTAAAAAGGAAGCTTATGGTATCATAGATTAGAATGGCAAAATTCATGCGAGAGTATTTATGATGCATCCTGCATGAGATTGAAGGGAGAGGTAACCATTTTGAGTTGGGATTGGAACATGAATGGAAGGCTAAAAACGTTCACAGCCAAAGCCGCAGCAACAGCAATGGCAACTCTGCTGTTTACGACACAGGTACCGGGTTTGACGGGGAGCGCATCCGCTGCTCAGGCGGGAACTGGCTCAGTGAATGAAGCAGTGTCGGGGGAAAACGATCAACTAGACGTAACAAGCAATGACGTGCCGGAGGGTGCAAAAATTTCATCCAGGCAAGCCGCTGATAATATATTAAAGCTGTTTCCGTTATTAAAAAAAGCGACGATCTCGTCTGCTAATTTCGATGTATCCAATTCCTACCCACCGCCGGATTACAAGGTATGGGATATTGGATTTCAAATTGTACAAGGTAATCATTCCATGGGATTCAGCGCGAATGTGCATGCAGGTACGGGGGAAGTCCTAAGCGTACATTTGCCATCTGAATTTGTGGAGAGTCAGCTGTCATCCGGTTCAGATGTTCAACTTACCAAGGAAGAAGCTGAAAAAACAGCTTTGGAACTGCTACATCAGGCAATTCCTGAACTACAGGAAGGACAGTATGTGCCGCTAGGAGACACGGTTTCACCTGTGGAACAACAAGCGTTATTTGGCCGCAATGAATATCAGTTTGTCTATAACTTAAAACATGATGGCGTCGTGTCGGATGCAGAGACAGTCTACATAACTGTGGATGAGAGAGGTCAAGCCACATCGTATTCACGTTCGACCATCTCGGCGAAATATCCTTCCTCCAAGCCGAAGGCCTCGGAAGAGCAGGCCAGACAGGTATTTGAAGATGGATTTGATGTAGAGCTTGCCTATATCTCCAAAGAACAATGGTCATCCAGACAAGGGCAAAAATATGTTCTCGGTTATTTGCCCAAAGGTGATAGTATGGGGCCGATCAACGCTAACACGTTAGACCGAATTGACGTGATGACAGGAAAAGCCGTGGACAAGAGCAGTTCACAACAAAATAAAAAAGTAACAGGCAATGGGCCGGCATTTGTTGCAGCCAACGGTCAGCGCTTAAATGTGCAACAGGCAGTAGAGCGGGTTGCAGCCAATTTTGACATTCCCAAGGATTACAAACTCGAACACAGTCAATTAACCAAAGGTTACTATGGTAATGCGAACAGCCAGGTCTGGAGTCTAAGCTGGAGCAATCGCAATGCAAACATATCCTATATGTTCATGCGTGATATTTCGGCACAGGTCGATGCGGTTACCGGACAGGTCTACAGCTACAATTTGATGCAACGGGTTGGACCAGAGATGGGGCAGGAAAAACCTTCTCAAGAGAAGGAGAAAAAGACGGTTACTTCAACACAGGCCGAGAAACTTGCAATAAATACGATCATTGCCGCTGTACCACAAGCCAAAGAGCAGTATCAATTGGCCAGAATGATAGAAGCAGACGATGCTCGTACGTTTGTATTTCAGCGTTATTTGAACGGGATTCGGGTTCAGGATGACACGGCACAGGTGCAGGTAAGGAACAATGGGGATATTACTGAATTCTATACACGCCTTGCGGCATCTCCTGAGCAACTACCGGCAGATATTACACCTGCAATCTCTTACGAAAAAGCTAAAGAACTCTATCTGAAGAAATATACGTTAACGTTGAATTATGCTCGTTACGGTGGGTTCGGTTTGGGTACTAGTGAACCTGTACCTGTGGGGGTGAATTTGGCTTATGTACCTGTAAGCGGTAAGAAATCTCTATACAATTTGAATGAATTGCTGGATGCTAATACAGGTCAATGGTTCTTCATGTACGGTCTAGACCATGCGGCATCTCAGATCGAACCGACAGATATTGCGGGTCATATTGCTGAATCAGCTTTGCGTAACATGACCAAGCATAAGGTGTTGATTGCTGACGAGCAGGGACGTGTATTTCCGGATCGGGTCATTACCCGGGGGGATTGGTTCAACTATCTGGCAAGAGCAATTAATCCGAACATGGACATGTACTATAACAGTGAGAGCAATGAGAAGCTTTTTGCTGATGTAACGATAGAAAGTCCGTATTACAAGGCAGTGAAAGTCCTTATAGATCAACGATGGATCGGTGGAGCTGACCCTGAGAAGCAGCTAAAACCTGAGGAAGAAATGACACGTGAGGAATTGGCGGTCTTGCTGATGCGTATTCTGCGTTATGAGAAGCTCGCCGGATTCTATATGCAGCCGTCAGATTTGCCTAACATTGCCGACGCCAGTGCGATCAACAATAAGGGCGCTGTTTCTCTGAGCTTGAAGCTTGGCTTGTTACCTTCTATTGAGGGAAGATTCATGCCTGCTCGCAAAGTAACGGTATCTGAGGCATCTCAAGTTCTTGAACGACTTGCCAAGTTGCAAGGGAAGACGGACACGTTCATGACGGGTAGCCGCCTTTATTGATTCCAGGCAGGCTGACCTGCATTAATGTGTACGAATCTGTACGCATGCAAAGCCACTCATAAATTGCTCCAGAAAGACATAGGATGAAGTGAAGCGGCAAACATGATGACTGCAACTAAAGTTCAAGGGGCCTTCCGAGAAGGTCCCTTTTCCACTTGATTCCACTAAGATTGGAAAGATACAAGTCGAATTATTCTTTTACACGTTAACGAAGTGGACTGTGTGAAATTTTTAATTCAACTTATATACAACAATGAAAGCAAGACCTTTTATGATACAATAGGGCATGAGAATGCTACGAAGAAGGGTGGGGTCCTTTCATGGGTAAGAACGGTAAACGAGTGATCACCATGTTGCTGGCAGGCTGTCTTGTTGCCGCTTGGTTGCCGCGTACAGTTGACCTGGATCAATTGTATGCAGCGTCAGGCACGTCCGAACTATCTACAGCGACGGATTTGCGTCAGACACTGTTGAATGCGATGTCGCAGCGTACAGAGAAAGTGGTGTTTACCTACAAGGGGAATGTGAAGGGCCTCAAGAAACAGTTGCAGACCTCTATCGATGAAGCAATGAAGAGTGATCCTTATATTCAATATACAGTGAAAAGTTATGCGTTTAACTATAAAGGCTCCAATACATCGGCCGAGGTGGATGTGACCCTCTCTTACCGGGAAACGAAGGCGCAGACCGATTATGTGAATCGGAAAGTAGCTAGTGTGCTCAAAGAAATTATTAAACCCGGCATGACGAGTCATGAGAAGGTTAAAGTTATTCATGATTGGATTGTGCTGAATCTTGCTTATGATACTTCATTACAAAAATATACGGCTTATGACGGACTTGCGACAGGCAGTACCGTATGTCAAGGATACTCCTTGCTTACTTACCGCATGCTGGAGCGGGTAGGGATTGAAAATCGCATCGTTGAAGGTCAAGCAGGCGGGCAACTTCATGCCTGGAACCTGGTGAAGCTGGATGGAAAGTGGTACCATATGGACACGACGTGGGATGATCCAACACCTGATCGCAAAGGCGTTGTGAGTCATAGCTACTACTTGTTAAGTGATAAAGAGATGGCGCGTGACCATGTCTGGACAGGCAAAAACAAGTACCCTGCAGCCTATGCACCTTACCGTGATGCTCTGCTTAAACTGGCGAAGACGGACGGAAACAAGCAGGAGGTATACCAAAAGCTGTACCATGCACTGGAGTATTCTCTGTATAATGAACAGGATGCAGTCAAGGAACGCGCAGTGCTCAAAACCAAAGTTCAGGGTGTGCTAAATGAGGGCGGAACTTCGTTAACCTTCAGATATAAGGGCACAGAGAGCAGTTTGATCGAAGATTTGCAGGATCTGTACCAGCTGGGTATGAAGTCTATCTCTTATTTTGTCTCCAAGATGGAAGATACAACAGATCTGCGTGTCAAAATTAACTGGACCTTGTAATAGAGGGCAGGAGCATATAGTCTGGTTCAGGTTCAGTGGCGTCAAATATAGCTGTATCAACGTATCTTCGTACCAAGAGCACCGCATGACGGGTGCTCTTTTTGTTGTCCAGTCTGCCAGCATGTCCATTGTCTATTTTTTGTATAGGTTCCCCTGTTATTCTATTCCTCGGCGTCTGCCAACATTATGAGCGAGGAGGATATGCGGAACATGAAGAGACAAGTGGGCATCATGATGATTGCACTTTTGCTGGTTACGCAATTGCTACAAGGGATGGTGTTAACATCAACTGTGCATGCTCAGGATGACACGAACCTGATCTCGGCGGGTACAATGAATAATTTAGAACCACCTTCACCAGAAGAGGATGACACGGTTCCTGAGGAACAGGACAATACGGATACTACTACGGATGATGAATCAGTCCAGGGAGATGTGGATCAAACGGCATCTGTAGAGGAAGCGAACCATACAAACGTAAGCCTTATGGCTACCGCTGCTGCAGCTCCCGAGATTCAGGAGAATCTGATTACGAGTGTGCAGATGTACAACCAGAAGCCGGATTATGACGGCAACGGTCAGATCGAAGTCAAGGGAGACAAGATTGAGGATATTCGCCCACGGATATCGGATGAAGTTGCGGTTGTTTTTAAATGGGGATTTGGGGATGATACCCATTCTTACGGGGATGGATCGACCTTCACATTCCACCTGCCTGACAAGTTTATGATAGGCTCACAGCTGAGGGGCAGTTTGGACGGGGGCGTCGGAGAATACGTGGTGAACCCGGACGGCACCATTGTATTTACCTTTAATGAAATGCTCGAACATGCCAAGCTGGAAGGAAACTTCTATGTGTGGGTCAAATTTGACGAGAGCAAGATGCAAGATGGACTGAAACAGAAGATTGATTTTAGTGGTGCAGGTCAAGGCATTATTGATGTGAATTTTGCAAACACCGCGAAGGATGAACTTCAGAAGACAGGGAAAGCAAACAAAAATAATTTCAATTCGGATGAGATTGAATGGACCGTAGATTTTAATCAGGCCGAAAAGATCATGAACAATGTGGTTTTGGAGGATACATTACCGCTGGGGCTGTCACTTCAAGGGGATATTGAGATCCGCGAGCTGGAGGTCCAGTTAAATGGTTCCGTGAAGGAAGGTCCTGTTGTTAATACAGCAACCCAGTTCCCTGTAAACTTGGGCAATATCGACAAAGCATATCGTGTCACATACAAGACGAACATTCAGGCACCGACTAGTGCTCCCTATACAGGTGTAACTTATTCCAATGAAGTGACGCTGACAGCAGATCAGAGCGAGTATAATGAATCCGATCTTGGACGTGTTACGGTTAGTTTCAATGAACCGCTGAACAAGTCGGGACAAGAAAGTGCATACGATCCAGTTACTCAGACGATTACATGGAAGGTTCAGTACAACTATAATCAGCAAACCATTGCACAGGCAAGTGCATGGCTTGAAGACCGTTTCGATACGGCAAAACAGAGGCTGATTGCAAGTTCACTTCGCGTATATGAAGTACAGATTCAATCGGATGGTCGCCCTGGTACAAGAACAGAGGTTGATCCTGCAAACTACACGGTGACTGGTGTCGGCACCGGTTTTAATGAAGGTTTTAAGCTGCAGTTCAACAACGATATTGATAAAGCCTATGAGATTGAATATGACACCCAGGCCATACAGCGGATATACGAAAATGAGACTGTAGTTAATACAGTAAACACACAGGATGGCACGACCAAGGAAGGTCAAAAAAATATTGAGGAAGTTATTTTTGCGAAGAGTGTAAAAAATGAAAATTTCAATGCCAAGGAAATCGAGTGGCAGATTGTGCTGAACCGGGATCAAAAGGAGATGACGGACATCGTCATCACAGATGATTATACAGGCAGACATATGAAGCTTATTCCGGGCAGTCTGCAGATCAGTGGCGATCAGCAGGATCAGTTCGAGGCAGAACCTGTAGCAGACCCGGCGGATGTGAATTTTGAAAAAGGGTTTACGATTCGCCTGAAACCTGGCGGTATGATTAATAAAGAACATCTGATCACTTATAAAACAAGCTTTGATCCAACGGCTGGAATGCCAACAAACAATGAATATCGCAACACGGCAACGCTAAACTGGAATGAATCAGGCATTCCGCAGACCGCTATAACAAAGTTTGCTGTGGTCAGACCCCAGAATTACACAATTGAGAATGGTAACAAGAGGGGCGAATACAGCGCCAGGGACAAAGCGATTACCTGGACCATTGATGTGAATTACAATCTGTTCGATCTTCAGGAGGCCATTCTCAAGGATGCCTATATCGGGAATCAATCCTTTGTGGATGGATCATTGAAAGTGAATGAGCTTGAATTGAGGGGTGCCAACAATGTTACATCAGTTGGTGATGAGGTCACGTTGACATCGGGTCAATTCCAGCTTAACCCGGATGGCAAAGGTTTTACGCTGAATCTGGGTGACATCGGCAAAAAAGCTTATCGCGTGGTGTATCAAACGAGTCTGGACGGAGCGTATGCAGTGGAGGGTTCGTACAGCAATCATGTTGTTCTGACGGATGCTGAAGGCGGGCCTGTACGTTTTGACAAGAAGGCTGTAGTTACTCCAGCCCATGGCGGAGTATATGTGAACAAAACAGGCCGTCAGGTGGGGACATCAGATCTGGCCTCATGGGTTGTAAACATTAATCCAAGTCAGTCATTCATTGCCGCGGGTTCTGAATTAACGGACACGTTATCCGGCAACCAGATTTTGCTTGCCGATTCAATGAAGCTGTATGAAATTCAACTGCCTGCAAACAATTCAGGCGATGTTTCGGTGAAGGATCGGCTGGTTGATCCATCGGAATATGAATTGGCAGTGGACGGTAACACATTTACTCTCACATTTAAGCACGACTTAAACACGGCATATCTTCTGGAATATCAGTCCTTCATCAATGCTGATGATGGCGAGAGAATTCAAAATCAGGTTGATTTTGCAGGACAGTCCTCTTCCGTTGCGGGAGAAGGTAGCCAGGCTGGTATCAAGGTATCGATGGCTGGTGCAGGCGGAGGGGCATCCACCGGAGTGGGGAAAATCAAAGTGCATAAGGTGGATGACACCGGACAACCGCTGGAAGGAGCCATCTTCGCGATCTATAATGCATCTGGAACAATTCTTTTGGAAACATTGAAACCGACAGATGCGAACGGAATGGCCGAAAGCAGTCGGAATTATCGACTGCATCTCACGAGTGGTGTACCCTACCGTCTCAAGGAGGTTGCAGCACCCGCTGGATATCTAACAGACGCTGAGTATGGTTCTATTTCAGGCAAAACGATACAGTTCAAGGATGCGGATGCAGCCTTCGAGATTGTAAACGAAAAGATTCGTCAGGGCTTTGAACTGACCAAGGTAGATGCAGCAAATCCAGCCAAGACGCTGGAGGGGGCCGTTTTTGAGTTATATCACATTCAGGGCTCAACGCGTGAGAAGCTTAATGAACTCACGTCAGGAGTGAACGGCAGAATCACCAAAGGAGATTTGGAAGCAGGGGCGTATGAATTAATTGAAATTCAGGCGCCGGAATTTTATACAGTGGATAGTACACCTATTCCGTTCACGATTACTGCGAACCAGACACAAATTGTGACACTTACAAAAACGAACCACATCGGTACGGGAGGTAAACTGACCGTAACGAAAGTAAATGCCAAGGATCAAGCTCCATTGAGCGGAATTGAGTTCGAACTGCGTGATTCCTCCAACACGATTGTGGATACCGGGGTTACGAATCAACAGGGTATCATTGAATTTGGCAATCTGACTTATGATGTGTATACACTGGTGGAAACCAAAGCTGAAGGTTTCGTGATAGAAACCCCGGAGACTTCGGTATCCATTACCAAGCCAGACACTCAAGTGACGATCGAAAACAAGGAAAATGACCGTTCGGTAAAGCTGGTGAAATATAATGCAAGCCGAACGCAGCATCTGCAAGGTGCGGTCTTTGAATTACGTGCTCAATCAGCACTTATGGGGCCGGATGGAGAATGGCTGTTTAACGTGGTTACAGGCATCAACCCGACATTATTGACAACCGATCTCCACGGTGAGATTAAATTACAGCAGCTTGAACCCAATATGTATCAGTTGGTTGAAGTGAAGGCCCCTTCTGGTTATCAATTGGATCAGACGCCAGTTGTATTTGAAATTACCAATCGACAAACCGAGGCCGTTGTTGTAGAAAAGACAAACCGGGCTATTCCGGTATCAGGCGGGCCGAGTGAGCCGTATAATCCGGGTACGCCTAACATTGGCAACACTCCAGAACCAACGAAACCAAATACACCTGATGGGAAAACACCGGAAATATCCGTGCCTGGTACGATTGTAACGAAGCCTTCGGAACCCGCAGAAGGAAGCGCGGGTGGAAGCAAGCCGGATGATGATTCCGAGACATCGCCTCCAGCGCCTGAAACGGTCGATGGAAATGAGACGCAGCCTCAGGTGACAGAAGGCAATGATACGGGCGAAGATGGTGATCTTACACGTCCTACGGGTACAGATTCTGATCGTGAGGTTTCATCAGGGAACAGCAGCCATACGTCAGCTCAAGGCATGCTGCCCAAGACAGGTGAAGAGAGCTCCATCGTTTACACGGTCTCGGGATTAATGCTGATGGTTATGGGGAGTGCAGGGTACTTGTACTTCCGGCGCAGAGAGCAGTTCCAACGCTAAAGTGAGATGCTGGACACCCTGATCTGGACAAATACGAATAACGTATAATCAAACACCCTCCGGCCTATGCCACGAAGAATTGATCTTCGTGAGCAGGCGGGAGGGTGTTTTGACGTTTTTTTCTTGGTTAAGGCTGTATCACGGTGTAGCAGTCCATTTAAGTGTTTACTTTTACAGCGCGTATAATGAGCCGATGTGTTGCATCGATCAGCGGATCACAGGTGATCAACGTTAGAACTTCTCCAAGGCCCGGGTCTTCCAGAACAGATACATCGGAAGGCTCTACAACGGAAATCTGATCGATTTTGTAGTGTATGGTTGTTTGATTGGCAAGTATGATCTCTACAGAGTCGCCCATTTGAAGCTCACCCAGCCGGTTGAATAATCGACCTTTTCGATGAGCACGATGAGCAGCAATCGCCGCATTACCAGATTGTCCGATTGAAGCTGTCTCCATCAGATGGGCTGCAGCAAACTTCATATTTTCCTGAGTCGCACCTTCCAGAATAGGCAAGCGCACATCAATAACCGGAATAGAGATAATTCCAAGTGTTCCGGGTGCAAGGGAATTATTGGCGGCAATGTCCCCGGTAGTTCCCTCTTGGTCTGAATGACCGGTATCTATACTGCGTTCAAAGGTAAGATTCAGTTGAGACAGGCCGGACTGAAGATGTTTCAGTTCACTCAGGACTCGGCTCTGCTGCCAGTCATAATACATTCCTTGCAGCGTTGGAAAGCTGATCGTCAACAGGCCTAATAGCACAAGCAGGACAGACCACTTTTTCAAAGTACATCTCTCCTTCGGTTGAGAGTATAATAGGTGTTCCCTTATCTATTGTACGGATCAACCTATACAAAATATGGACAGAAAAATCCCCTGTTCCAAACAGATTGCTCTGTAGAACAGGGGATGAGGATTAGTCTTTTACTCCTTAATACCTGAAGATTCAGCAGGTGTGAAGTCGCATTCCTGTAGAGGGACAACTTTGGTCTTTTTGATCCATTTGTAACCGAGCCATAGTATCAGGAATAACGGTACACTCAGGTAAGCAACAAGGACTCCACTCCAGTCGATCTGGTCACCTGTGAATGCCTGATAGTTCTGTCCCAGAATAACGATGATACACAGCACAAAGGCAAAGATTGGACCAAACGGGAACCACCGCGCACGGTAAGGCAGATCTCTCAGATCCCGACCTTGTGCGACATAGGCTCTTCGGAATCGGTAATGACTGATCGCAATACCCAGCCACGTAATGAATCCACACATGCCGGATGCATTCAGCAACCAAGTATAGACGATACCGTCACCGAAGAGGGAAGCCAAGAATGCAAGCATGCCAACAGCGGTTGTGACAAGCAGCGCGTTCATCGGAATGCCTCGTTTATTCAGCTTGCCAAGAAAACGTGGAGCTTTGCCATCCCGGGCAAGTGCATAGAGCACACGGCTCGAAGCGTACATGCCGGAGTTACCGGCTGAGAGCACGGAAGTCAGGATGACGGCATTCATGACAGAAGCCGCAATCGCAAGTCCTGCTTTTTCGAAGACAAGCGTAAACGGGCTGACCCCGATGTTCTCCAGATCACCTTTGAGCAGATTCGGGTGAGTGTAAGGAATAATTAAACTGATTACAGTAATCGCCAAAATGTAAAAGATCAGAATACGCCAGAAGACCTGGCGAATGGCACGAGGTACGTTTTCGCGTGGATTCTCACTTTCACCTGCGGCGACACCGATCAATTCCGTTCCCTGGAAGGAGAAACCTGCGGCCATAAACACGCCGAGCACAGCGAAGAAGCCACCGTGGAATGGTGCATCACCGATTGTAAAGTTGCTGAAGCCAACAGCTTCACCGCCTAGAATACCAAAGATCATTAATACGCCGACACTCAGGAAGATAATAACTGTGGCCACTTTGATAATGGCAAACCAATACTCCGATTCCCCGTATCCTTTGACGGACAGGATATTCAAGGCAAAGATCAGTACCAGGAATAGCAGACTCCACAACATGGATGAGCTGTCCGGGAACCAATATTTAATCAGAACGGTAGCTGCAGCGAGTTCCGCGGCAATCGTTACCGCCCAGTTGTACCAGAAATTCCAGCCCATGGCGAAGCCGAGTGCGGGGTCAACGAAACGTGCCGCATACGTATTAAAAGAACCGGAGTCCGGCATAAAGGTTGCGAGTTCTCCCAAGCTGGTCATGAGGAAATAAACCATGATTCCAACAGCCGCGTAGGCAAGTAATGCACCCCCAGGGCCGGCAGTTGAGATGGCTGTACCACTTGCCAGAAAGAGTCCGGTACCAATGGAGCCGCCCAGGGCAATCATGGTCATGTGACGTGCACGCAATCCTTTTTTCAGTGTAGGTCCAGTTGTTGTTGTGTGTGATTGGTTGCTGCGGTCTTGCATGAAAACACTCCTTCAATTGTATTGCTGATGCAGATCATAGATCCATAAACAAAAAAAGACCACAGGCATGAGCCTGCGGTCTTAATATTTATATCCGCACCATGTCCCAGATGATTAAGATAGCTCAACACAGAAGAAGTCATACCTTTTTTAGAAAAAGATACGAATACTTCTGTGACAGTTCTGCACCTTTCGGCTGCAGCCCCAGCTCACCGGACCGATAAAGGAACGTCCAGTAAACTTCGGCGGGTACACCTTTCGGCTGATCTCAACAGCGGCTCCTAGCGCCTTCTTCAGCTTACTGATCGCACCCGCGACCTCTACCTCACCATGCAATGGATGAGGTGTATCTATTGTTTATGAAATTAGAAATCACGCTTTGAGCAGCGTGTAACCTGTTAATCAAACAGACAACAAGTATACCGCTCATCGATTTACAGTGCAATAACAAATGTTGGATTGTTCCCTGGAAGGTTCCTAAAGGACAAAACTAAAAGATAAATCTAATCCTGCTTTTTATTTCGTCCTGCCATCTGCTGCCACACCGTTCCGGCCGCCTGTTCACCAGACTCGATACGTTCTAGCGCCATTTTGGCCTGCAAGCTCACTTCAAATTCGGGATCTTCCGCGGCGAGACGTAAAGCCTGCTCCGCTTCTTCGGTTCCGACTTCATACAGAAAACGAGCCGCACGCCAGCGCACAAGTTTGCTCTTGTCCGTCAACGTTTCAATCATGGCCGGTGTGGCAACAGGGTCGCCGATGTCTGATAAAGTATCCCCGGCAGTACGCCGTACAGCGGGAGAACTGTCCCGAAGCGCTTCGTACAGAAGTTCCATCGCTTCAGGTGTACGAATATCCCCCAGATAGACAACGGCCAAGCGACGAATTTGCATTTTGCTGTCACGCAGTGCCTTTGCTACCAGATGCAGTCTTTCCTCTGTTGGTTCCATACCATCCAGTGCGGCATAGCGTACATTCCAGTCTTCATTCTGAAGAGCTTCTTCCAGTTCCGGTCCAGCCAGCGCACGCCGATGCTCGACGAATTCTTCTGTATTTGTACCATGCGCAATAGCTTGCTGAATAACCTGCTCCAATCGCTCCGGTGGATAAGCCGCTTCCAGTTCTTGTTCAACTTCACGCGCAATATCCGGTAGTTCACCGTACCGTACCCCGTAATCGCTCAGTTTACGTTCTTTGATCATTGTAGCGCTGGCAACTTCCGTAACGGCTTTGACAAAACGGTCTGATAGTGAAATCCGTTCCTCTTTCGTTCCGGCTTTGACGCGAATTTGCATCGGCACTCCGCGGAAAAACTGAACAAAAACTTGTGCTTCTCCAAAGTGTTCACCTGAAGCATCTTCTGATTCAATCCAGTCCAGATTTACGCTTTCCTGACCCAGACGGCTCTGTACTTCACCAAGAATCACAGACCAGTCTGCATTGCCTTTACGATCCAGAGCAACGAAGTCGGTCGTGTGGAATACACTTTTCACGCCTGGAATGTGTAACATCTGGCGAATAAACGCCGGGGCTGAACGTTCGTTGTCCAGTGTATAGGTTCTGCGAATCCCGTCTTCCAGACGTTCGTCGAGATGTAACATCATCGTATTTGGACTCGGTGTTGGTTCAATGGAAACTATATTCATGGGTGAAACCTCCTATAATAGCAGATTGATACATAAGCTCCCGTAAAATAAATCACACAGTACCTTTATTTTAACGGACACCTCTATTTTACATGAAATCAGGAAAACTGCGAAATTACATGCCGAGGAGAAGCATTAGCGCAGGTATGTGAAGAAGTGCGAAGATTGTTAACACTTCTTTCATGTTCGTGCACAAACATTTTTAAATGAAACCTGACACAATATAGGTAAGAAGCTATTGGAGGTTATATCTATGGAGCCTGTTACTGTGCTAACGGATGGAGAGCGTTGTATTAACTTTGAGAAAATCAAACCTTTGTTTGAGGATTGGATTGCTTCTGCGCCATCAGATTCAGTAAAGGGAACAGGAAGAGGGGATTGGGAGAATTCCCGTTTTTGCATTGTGGATTATAGGAACGCTGATCAGGCCATAGCCGCGGCGAAAGCCATCCGTGCTTTTGTACCGGATGTTCCTCTACTGGTCATTACCGATTTTACATCCTTGGTCCGTAAGCGTCATCTGCAACAGATTACAGGTATTGGTGTTATGAAGTTGATGCTCTGGAATGAACAAGACCCCGATCAATTGGTTAGCGGCATCGAGAAGTGGCTGCAAACTTTCGGGTACGAAACACCAATAACCATGCCTTCCGCTTTACACATCAGGTAAAACGAAAGAAGCATGGTGCTTGCAACTGTTTTTATACAGCTTTGTTATGTTTATGTTTTGTGATGGCTGTACCTACGACCAACTAGACCATATATTTATAGCCTGTACCCCATACCGTTTTAATAAAACGGGGATTTTTGGGGTCGGGCTCTATTTTTTTGCGAAGACTAGAGATATGTACGTCGATGGTTCGATCCAGATAGGCGCGTTCTGAGCCTTTGATGCGGTCCATCAGTTCATTACGGGTAAATACTTTGCCCGGATTGCGATACAATTCCTTCATAATCTCAAATTCGATATGGGTTACATCGATTTCAACACTATCTACAAATAGCGTTCTCCTGTATTCATTTACACTAATGTGACCTGTCATTTCAGATGGCTGATTCTCTTTAACGGGTTTATCCTGGTAAGTGATAATCGACCTGCGTAACAATGCTTTAATTCTGGCGTCCAACTCTTTCAGACTAAACGGCTTGCAGAGGAAATCGTCAGCACCGTTATGTAAGGCTCGAAGTCGATCATTTAACATCGTACTCGCAGATATCATCAGGACAGGAACGGTGGAATGTTGCCGAAAAGAATCAACAAGTTCGTTACCGTCAATTTCGGGCAACATCAAATCTGTCACCACAATATCAGGTTGAAACTGGGAAAATAAATGAAGTGCTTCACGGGGATGATGAACCCGCTCGGTTATGTATCCTTCCTCATCAAGAAAAAAAGCGATCATGTCCGCTAAATTCTTTTCATCTTCTATAAGAAGTACTTTGATTGACATAGCTTCACACTCCTTACGAACGAGGATTTGTTAAGAAATTACGATGAAATGATGAAAAATACCGCAAAAAATTTAATGGTTCTATTCCAGAATATAGGAAGTAGCACCAACTTGCAAAAAGACTTTACCTTGATAGTGTAGTTTATCATGAGATTACTTTTTTTGCCGAATCATAATTTTTGCCATACGTATTTTGAATGTTAATTAAAGTATAATGGATCAGAGTGCGTAAAGGGAAAAAAGGTTCGAAGTTATCACCAGCTATTAGGGGGAACAGATGTTGTTAGAGAGAACAAAGAGGGCAGAAGTACCTCGAATGCACGGTGAGGACAGATGTATATGTATGGGATAACGGAAGCAAGGAACCTGTTGGAACGGATTCTACTGCAACTGAGAAGACCCTGGATTGGAACATGTCTTCTGGTGTTCTTTGGCACACTAAGTTCCATTTTTCCGTTTACATTGTTCTATGGTGTTCAATTTGTACTCATTAGTGCCACAGCATTAGTTGCCCTTCGTTTGTATGGAGGGATATACGGTTTTGTATCACTTACGTTAGTTTATCTATCTAAAAGCCTGATCATTGGGCTGGATTCGCATAACCTTTATGTCATGGCTGGACATTTTATAGAGCTGATCTGGATGCTGGGGTGGCAGAGGTATTATAAAAAAGGCAGTCTGATCAAAGCTAACGCTGTGTTCTGGATTGTGATGTTACTTCCTGCAATTGGTTACGGATATTATGTTTTAGGCCTGACTGTGGAAGTGACCAAATATGAATATATGTACGTGGCTGTCGTGAGCATGGTCAACGCACTGATTGCAGGCATTGTGGTTGATTTTTGGATCACTCTGGGTGAACATCAGGCGAAACGTGCAGGCACGATCCCCCTAGCGAGAATTGCATTTAAATATGTGGTTGCTTTTGTTGTGTTTGTCTCTCTTGTCCTGTTGTCAGTGGATAGTCGCAGACAATTGAGCCAGATGAACGAATCCATCTTACGGGATATGAAACATGCAGCGAATGCTGTGGTTCAGGATTTAGATGAACAGTATGTAACGCCGGATAACCTTGCAGAAAATGTAGAGCGTTACCACCATTTGTTGGGTATGAATGTGATTTTACTAGATCAGCGTGGAACTGTCGTTGTTTCTGGAATCCCCGAGTATCTTCCGGGAGAATTCATAAACCTGGATAGTTTTCAGGTGCTGACATCCAGGAGCGGCCCAATTCTTTTAAATTCAGAGAAAGCTCATTACAGCGATATATTGGATCATTGGAGGCAAGCTTCTTTTATCTATGAGGCTGAGGAAACGGCTATTACCCCTTATCAGGTGTTTGTTGAAACCAATTCGTCCCAGTATTACACGCAAATTGAGAAGATCTATCTGACTACTTTTCAATCTTTATTCGTTATTATCGTTACATCCATGATTGTGGCAGCTCCTTTGAGTAGCAAAGTGGTTAGTCCCTTACTTCGTTTGACCCGGTTAACAGGTTCTCTTCCTCGTCTACTTTTTCGAAACGGAAATATGGATTGGCCGAGCAGTCATGTGACCGAAGTGCAGATCCTCATTGGAAACTTACGCAAGATGGCGGATGTGTTACTCGAACAATTCGAACAGATTCGACTCGATAAGTTAACACTGGAGGACAGGGTCATTGCTCGTACGAAGGAACTGAAGAACAGCGAAGGCATTAAACGTGCCATTATTGAATCTTCAATTGATGCCATTATCTCGGTTGATTGTCAAGGGGTGATCATTGAGTTTAACCCCGAGGCCGAAAGGATGTTTGGATTGGAGCGGGAAGAGGTTTTGTTGCAGAAGAAAGCCTCATCTCTTTTCCAGGGGATTAGTTTACAGGAAATTAAGTTGATGTTAGAGCAATATGAGTATGTCGAAGGCAAACGATATATCACGGTTGATGAAATATTAGGTGTTCGCAATGACGGCTCCGTTTTTCCGATTGAGTATCGAATTGTAGAGATTCAATTGGGGAAAAACGAGACGTTATACAATCTGTTCATCAAAGATATTACAGAACGTACTCGTGCAGAAGAAGACCGGGTGCGTCATGCCCTTGTATTGGAGCACCTTAACCTGGAGTTGTTCCAAGAGAAGGCAGCAATTCAGGAACAGCGCGATATCAGTGAACAATTCATTGAATCGGTTCGCGAAGGACTTGTCATGTCTGACCGTTCAGGCACGATTACAATTGTGAATCGCCGAATAGAAGAGATGTTTGGACTAGGTAATTTTCTAGGAGAATCCATCACTGACTTGGCTCAAGCCATCGATTCGATGGTACAGACGGATAACTTCAATCTGACAGAACAGACAAGAGCATTTCTGGATGGAGAACAAGCATTCATCGAGACCAATTTCTATTTTGATAACGTGGAGCAAAGCGTTTTTTCGTTGTACATGAAACAGATGGACGTGCCAGGGAAAAATCATGGATTCCTGCTCGTATTTCGTGACTTAACGGGTGAAGAGCGGCTGAACCGGATGAAAAACGAGTTGATTAGCGTTGTTTCTCATGAACTTCGTACACCTGTGGCTACCATCATGGGATATGTTGAACTGATGTTAATGTATGACCTCCCGGCATCCCAACGTAAGGAGTTTATGGAGACTATTGCGTCTGAAGGCAAACGTCTGAGCAGCTTGCTGGATGATGTGCTTGATATCCAACGACTCGATAATGAAGGCATGACTTATCATATGACCTACGTTCCTCTCGTGGACCTTGTTGAAGGTGTAGCAGAACAATGGAACATGAAGTCTTCTCAGCGGATCTATGTGCATGTCTTTAATGGTGATCTCTTTGCTTATGCGGATCAGAACCGGATGGTTCAAGTATTGCATAATCTGATAGGCAATGCGGTAAAGTACTCTCCAGGAGCAGAGCGAATCGACGTCACATTATGGGAAGAAGAGGGAGCATTGTGCATCGATGTAAGGGATTATGGCATAGGGATTGCCGAGAGTGAGAAGGATCTACTGTTTAACAAATTCTATCGTGTAGATAATTCGGATCATCGTCAGATTGGTGGCACGGGCCTCGGTCTGTATATTTCCCGCAAAATTGTGGAGGATCATCAAGGAAGTCTGACCTTCATGTCGGCGCCAGGGAAAGGCAGTACGTTCAAAGTCAGGTTGCCCAAACAGGACGTTGTTCTCTAGTTCTTAACATATCGTTATTATAATATCGTGAGCTTTTATCTTTTGGCACGTGACCGTGCGGAAAGGTAAAGGCTTTTTTTTATCGTTCTAACTTTGTTTTTCGTCATCTGGGATAAAAAAACGGGAACTTTTGCACACTGTATATAGAGCCATAATTTGCATTCTGTGCAAAAGGAGGGCACCACGTATATGTTTCGCAAACAAGAGAAAACGCTCATCATCGTTTGTTTGGTGGCGGCTGTAGTTGTACTGTACGCCGTAGTCAAAAGCATCATTCGTATTATGAGTTATTAAAAATCCGTTCAGGCATGTACATAACCCATAACGATTCAACGAAACAATCAAACAACGATAACGATTACGCTGAAAGAGGAGTGTACCCATGTCATCTCTGGACCCCGTACTGCTCAGCCGGATTCTAACCGGTCTGACCCTGTTTGTGCATATTATCTTTGCTTCCATTGGTGTAGGTGTTCCGCTCATGATTGCTTTGGCTGAATGGCGGGGGCTACGTACCAATGACATTCATTACACCTTGCTGGCTCGTCGATGGGCGAGAGGTTTTGTCATTACGGTGGCCGTAGGTGTAGTCACAGGCACATCCATCGGCTTACAGCTGAGCTTGCTGTGGCCCATGTTTATGCGTGTCGCTGGTCAAGCGATTGCGTTGCCGCTTTTTATGGAGACATTTGCTTTTTTCGTAGAAGCGATTTTTCTCGGGATTTACTTGTACACCTGGGATCGGTTCAAAAAGAAATACACGCACATGTTGTTGCTCATTCCGGTCGCTCTTGGCTCATCCGCTTCCGCGATTTTTATCACAACCGTGAACTCGTTCATGAACCAGCCACAAGGTTTCACCTTGATTAACGGCATCATGAAGGATATTGACCCGATTGCCGCGATGCTTAACCCGGCGACACCAACGAAAGTATCCCACGTGCTTGCTTCCTCTTATACCTTAAGTGCGGGTGTACTGGCGGGTATTGCGGCGTTCAGTCTGCTACGTGGACGAGATCATGTGTATTACAAAAAAGCGCTCAAGCTCACAACCGTTTCTGCGCTTGTATTTGCAATCAGCACCGTCATGATCGGTGATTCTTCAGGTAAATTTCTGGCGAAATATCAGCCGGAGAAGCTGGCCGCTGCCGAGTGGCACTTCAAAACGATGAAGGAAGCACCGCTGGTGTATGGCGGTATTCTCGATGAAAACAACGAGGTCAAATATGCCATCGAAATTCCTTATGCGCTGAGCATTTTGGCTGGTAATCGACCGGATACAGAAGTGAAGGGACTGGAAGAATATCCTGCCGATCTCAGGCCGCCGTTGTCCATTCATTATATGTTTGACCTGAAAGTAACAACAGGAGTCATTATCCTGCTGATCCCCGTGTTGTACGTGTTACGCCGCTGGCTGCCCGGACGCAAACCTTATCCGAAATGGCTACTGCTTGGCATTGTGCTTCTCGGCCCACTGGCGATGATTGCGATTGAGCTTGGCTGGATGTTTGCCGAGGTGGGCAGACAGCCCTGGATTTTGCGCGGATATATGAAGGTGTCCGAGGCGGCGACGACCTCGACTTCGGTGGGGTGGATGCTCGTGCTTTTTATCCTGCTGTATCTGGTGCTGTGTTTCTCGTGCATTCGTGTAATCAGCAAGTTGTTCCGTAACAAGGAAGCGGAGAAGGAACTGGATTCGCTTGGTCTGGAAGGAGGCATCGTGCATTGAGCTTTGAAATTGCGGGCATCGCGATATTGTGGACGTTTCTGTTCGGTTATCTGATCGTGGCGTCGATTGACTTCGGCGCGGGTTTCTTCAGTTTTTACAGCATATTGACCGGACATGAAAACAAAATTCATAACATTATTCAGCGCTACCTCTCACCAGTGTGGGAAGTGACGAATGTGTTTCTCATCTTCTTTGTCGTGGGGCTGGTCGGCTTCTATCCCGACAGTGCGTTCTATTACGGTACAGCCCTGCTTGTTCCGGGTTCGCTGGCGATTGTTCTACTGGCGATCCGGGGAGTGTATTACGCCTACAATACTTATGGTAACCACGGAAAAAATAGCAGAATCTATCTGGCATTGTACGGAGCAACGGGATTGCTGATCCCGGCAGTGTTCTCCACCATTTTGGCGATATCCGAAGGCGGGATTATCGAACAGGTGGGCGAAAAGGTGTTCTTTCGCTGGCGTGAATTTTTGACAAATCCCTATACATGGTCTGTTGTATTGCTCGCTTTGGTGAGTGTACTGTACATTTCGGCGATGTTCCTGTCCTATTACGCGAAGCGGGCCGGGGATGAACCGGCCTTTGGCGTACTTCGGGAGTATGCGCTGCTGTGGAGCTTGCCCACGATTTTTGCGAGTTTTCTTGCTTTTCTGCAAATCAATAAACAAAATCCGGCTCACTTTGAGCGTATGGTGGACATGTCATGGATGTTTATCGCATCCTTTATCTGTTTTGTTATCGCAGTGTCGCTTGTGTGGAAGGAGAAATACCTGGGCTGGTGTTTTATCGCGGTGATGCTCCAGTTTGCCTTTGCTTGGTACGGATATGGTCGTTCACATCTGCCCTATATTCTGTACCCGTACATCAATATCTACGATAGCTTTACGAACCGAACGATGGGGATTGCGCTGATCACAGCATTCAGTCTCGGGCTCCTGGTGCTCATCCCATCTCTGGTGCTGATTATGAAGCTGTTCCTGTTTGATGCCAATTATGTACGCGGTAACGCAGGGAAAAAGAAAGGATGACTTCGCCATGTTTGCGACGACGATTTCGAATATTCTCTATATGCTGTCTGCTATGCTACCCCTGCAACTTTCGGTGTTGAGATCTGCATGGCCCGCAGGTATTTATCCGGGATTGCACTTGCATCCGCTTTTGGAAGAAGGGGTGAAAGGCATACCGGGCATCACGGGGCTTAGCTTTTTTGAGACGTTTACGATTATGTATGCTCCACCTCTGATTATGGTGACCGCGATTGTCTTTCTGTTTATCTATATGGCGGTATGCAAAAATCCAAAGGACTGATTACATTGACGCTGTACTTATGTCAGGTGGTACGTCCACTGCCGATACGGGTAATCTGATGTTAAGAACTGAGGAAGGGAGGAGGCCCCTTCATGCCCAAAATTCGTTATAACAATATCGATAATGTCAGTACAGACAAAACGCTGAAGGAGTTCAAGCAGTGGAGAGAACAGCGGCGCCGCAAAGTAAAGGACTATTCCTACAAGGTGCCGAAGCACGAGCCTGAACTGGATTATTTACATGCCAACCGGGAAGAAACCACGATCACGTGGATCGGACACTCCACCTTTTTCATCCAATATTATGGACTGAATATCGTGACCGACCCGGTGTGGGCGGAAAAGATGGGATTCCAACGCAGGCTGGGTGACCCCGGTATTCCGATTCAGGATATTCCACCGCTCGACGTCATCCTTATCTCTCACTCACACTATGATCACTTGCATTTGGCTTCCCTGCGCAAATTGATTACATCGAAGACACTGCTGATTGTGCCGGACGGCTTGAAACGCAAGATGATCCGTAAGGGATTTCACCGTTGTCAGGAGATGAAATGGTGGGATCATATGGTGCTTGGTGGAGTGAAGATTACGTTTGTGCCTGCTCAGCACTGGACACGCCGAACGTTATTTGATACCAATACGTCCCACTGGGGCGGTTACGTATTGGAGCCAAATCATGTCGTACATGCATCAGAAGAGAGTGCGGCAGCAAGAGAAGTGCCGGAACAGTCCGCTTCAGCAATTTCTGAATCCCAGAAAGCTCACGATGACAAACAAGCAGGAGGTTATCCACCTGTCCTGTATTTTGTCGGGGATACCGGGTATTTCAAGGAGTTCAAAACGATTGGTGAACGCTTCGACATTGGCGTAACATTGATGCCGATTGGCGCGTATGATCCCGAATGGTTTATGACTTCCCAGCATGTGACACCAGAGGAAGCCTTGCAAGGATTCGTGGAGACAGGCTCACAGCTTATGGTGCCCATGCATTACGGAACCTTCAAGCTGGCGGACGACACACCCAAGGAAGCACTGGACCGGCTGGAGGTGGAGCGAGAACGGCTCGGTATTGCCAAGGAACGGATTCGGGTGCTGGGACATGGCGAGACTCTTCGCATTCGACATGAAGCTGATGAGACCGAGTGAGTATTCATTAAAATTCCATGAAAAGTACAACAACTGGGCTAACAAAAGCCAGCCAGATATGGTAATCTATAAACATACGTGCATGAACAGCATATTTACCAAAACTTTAATCCGTAAAAAGCGGCTGATTTTCGAATTTGCCGCTTTTTTGTGTTATAATATGGTGCCAGAATAGGCATCGGATATTGAATCCATGATTTTACGCAGGTTGCTATTCATGCAGTATGCAGATTAACGAATAAAGGATGGTATGCTTAATGATCAGTACAAGCGGCATCACGCTCCGCTACGGAAAACGTGCACTTTTTGAAGATGTGAATATCAAATTCACGCCAGGCAACTGTTACGGCCTGATCGGTGCGAACGGAGCCGGCAAATCAACGTTTTTGAAAATTTTGTCCGGTGAGATTGAAGCCAACTCGGGAGAGGTGCACATCACCCCGGGCGAACGTATGGCCGTTTTGAAGCAAAACCACTTTGAATATGATGAGTATCCGGTTCTCGAAACGGTTATTATGGGTCATGCTCGTCTGTATTCCATCATGAAAGAGAAGGATGCTTTGTATGCGAAGGCAGACTTCACAGAAGAAGACGGTTTGCGTGCAGGTGAACTTGAAGGGGAGTTCGCTGAGCAGAACGGCTGGGATGCTGAGCCGGATGCAGCGGCACTCCTGATCGGTCTGGGCATTGATCGTGACATGCATGACAAAAAAATGATAGAGCTGAGCGGGAACGAAAAAGTCCGCGTATTGCTGGCACAAGCGTTGTTTGGCCGTCCAAACAACCTGTTGCTCGATGAGCCTACCAACCACTTGGATCTCGAATCCATTCAATGGCTTGAGAACTTCTTGATGGATTATGAAGGCACCGTTATTGTTGTATCCCATGACCGTCACTTCCTGAACAAGGTATGTACGCATATCGCAGATATTGACTTTGGTAAAATTCAGATGTACGTAGGTAACTATGACTTCTGGTATGAGTCCAGCCAATTGGCTCTTGCGTTGCAACGGGATGCCAACAAGAAAAAAGAAGAGAAGATTAAAGAGCTGCAAGCCTTTATTCAACGTTTCTCCGCGAATGCTTCGAAGTCCAAACAGGCGACTTCCCGGAAGAAACAACTCGACAAAATCACATTGGATGACCTTCGTCCATCCAACCGTAAATATCCGTTTATTAACTTCAAACCTGAGCGTGAAGCAGGGAAACAATTGCTGACGGTGGATCGTATTCACAAATCCGTCGATGGTGTGGAAATGTTGAAAGATGTGAGCTTTGTGGTGAACAAAGGTGACAAAATTGCATTTGTTGGCCCGAACGGAAATGCCAAATCACTATTGTTTGATATTCTCATGGGTGAAACGGAAGCGGACAGCGGTGAATATACTTGGGGTGTGACGACAACTCAGGCTTATTTCCCGAAAGATAACTCCCAATTCTTTGACGGTGTGGATATGACACTCGTAGATTGGTTGCGTCAGTATTCCAAAGATCAGGATGAAACGTATCTGCGTGGCTTCCTGGGCCGTATGTTGTTCTCTGGTGAGGAGTCCCAGAAGAAGGCTAGCGTACTCTCCGGGGGAGAGAAAGTTCGCTGTATGCTGGCGAAAATGATGCAGACAGGTGCAAACGCATTGATTCTCGATGAGCCAACGAACCACTTGGATCTCGAATCCATTACTGCACTAAATAATGGTATGATTGACTTTGATGGAACGATGTTGTTTACTTCCCATGACCATCAGTTCATCCAAACGATCGCAAACCGGATTATCGAAATCACGCCTACAGGCCTGATTGATCGTCAAATGAGCTATGATGAATATCTGGAAAGCGACGAAATCAAAGAACTGCGCAACAAAATGTACCCGGTGGAAGCTTAATTCCACTTTAAATACGTGCAAGCGAAAAACCGCAAGTCCTCCTAGTGGAGGGCATGCGGTTTTTTGTCGTGCTCATGCTGATATACAGCTCTTATGCTGGCGCGAACCTAAGACCCGCCTGTACGGCGACGCTGGTTGTTCGGCTTTTTGTTGTTCTGGCTCTTCATGGCTTTAGGGCCGCCTTCAAAGTAAGCACCCGACTGGTTGCCGGAGTTTTGCTGTTCTTTCTTTTGTGCCAGCTTTTGACGGATCGCGTCTTGCAAGCTGACCTTTTTCGGTTCATTATTTTCGCTCATTATATATCCCTCCCGGTCTTGCAGTAAGCCGTCCAATTTGGACGGGATGTACTCATTTTATACGTTTTATAAAGGCCTCACAAGGGCAACCTGATAAAATGCCGCTTTCCACCAGTTTTACCTGAACCAACATTGTTTCTTCATCACTAAAGCCCTGCCTCTTGGAAACTTTGTTTCGGCTTGCCTACAGCCATGCTACCCGGCAACACTGTTTCTGTAGACCCACACGGCTTGCATTTGGTACCATGGAAAAACTAGTTATTGGAAACGTGAAAAGGAGTGTCGTCCCCTTGAACGCTTATGAAGAGATACGTAAAGGAGAGCGGGGAGCCTGGATCAGCATCGCGGCGTACCTCGTTTTGTCTGCATTTAAGCTGATTTGTGGATATTTGTTTGCTTCCAGCGCTCTGGTTGCAGACGGAATCAATAATGCTACGGACATTGTGGCTTCTGTCGCGGTATTAGTTGGCCTGCGCATATCGCAAAAACCGCCGGATTCGGATCATGCCTACGGTCATTTTCGGGCCGAAACGATTGCGGCATTACTTGCCTCATTTATTATGGCGGTTGTAGGACTTCAAGTATTGGTTGAGGCGGTACGATCCTGGTATGCTGGCGATTACACTGCTCCGAACCTATTGGCAGCCGGCGTAGCTTTGATCTGTGCTGTGGTTATGCTGGGGGTGTACCGCTACAACTCGCGTCTAGCCCAAAAAATTAATAGTCAGGCTTTGCACGCGGCGGCTAAAGATAACCGGTCCGATGCCTGGGTGAGTATCGGTGCTGCTGTTGGCATCGTTGGTTCACAATTCGGACTCCCTTGGCTGGATAAAGTCGCTGCTATCTTGGTAGGTCTGCTAATTTGTAAAACAGCCTGGGAAATTTTCCGTGATTCGACTCATCTGCTTACCGATGGCTTTGATCAAAAGCAATTAACGGATCTGAGATCTGCCGTTGCCCGGGTTCCTGGTGTAGAAATGATCAAGGATGTTAAGGCACGAGTACATGGCAGCCATGTTCTGGTAGATGTAGTCATTGAAGTGGACGGGGGATTAACACTGGTAGAAGGTCATGAAATCTGTAATCAGGTGGAGGCACGACTGAAACGTTCGCATAACATTATGCACGTTCATGTACATGTAGAGCCTCGATCTGAAGAAACACATCTGTCATAAATCGCTTGAAGCAGGAGTTTTCACAAAATAGATATATCAAAAAGAGGACAGACGCGAATGTGGCGTACTGTCCTCTTTACTTATGTTAGAAACGATTATACGATATTATTGAATCGCAACGTGAATCCAAGCTTTACCTTTCCAAGTGTATACTTGGACCCATTCTCCGCCGTCGAATCCGTCAACAATTTCACCTGTTGTATCAACGACTTGCGCGCTCAGAGCACCGATCGGTTTACCGTTTGGTGCATCATAGAACCATGTGCGCTCCAGCAAGTTGAGCAGCATTGTCGGCATCAGAACTTCGTCACCCGGTTTTACAATTGGCTCGTCAAACATTAAGTCAGATCCAGGCACAGGATTATTACCATTCTCACTGTAGGTACTACCTGTTACAGTTTCAACCTTGCCTTCAACAGTCTGAACAGCAGGTTTGTTTACTTCTACAGCCGGCGTTGTTGTTGCCGGTGAAGTTGTAGTTGCTTCAGTACCGGAAGTTGTTGGTGTTACCGTGCCGGTAACCGCTTCCTCAGCACCTGCAGCGGCAGCCATGGAACCCATCAATGTTAAAGCAGCGGCAAAACTTACGATTTTTTTCATTTGTTTTTCCTCCTCGGTTAAATATGTAGTTTTTGATGTCCTGTGTTAAAAGTAACCAAGCAAGCTGGTCTATGAATCACAAATTATAACAATTTTTTCTTGGTTCCTCCAGAGTCAACTGGCGCATATGTGGGTAAATAGAAAGCCTGTAAAAATCAGACTTACGAGGCATAAAATCGGGCTGGCTATATCATTAAAGTCCTGTTTTTCAGGACTCCTCGGCGGTGTATTTTGGAATAAAGCAGGAGGGAGTGTAATACATAAATATAGAAAAATAGGTAGGTGTACCTGTCTTGGAACGCACAAAAGCCGACGTGCCCGGAGGCATCATCGGCTTTCGTATGTAATGCAATCATCAGATTCAGACATCCGCTTTTATCGCATTCGGCTTCGTCCCGTAATGAGGGAAATAACGAAGAGTACTACAAAGATGAAGAACAATACTTTTGCAATCGAAGCAGCCGCTTCTACAATCCCGAAGAACCCGAAAATTCCGGCAACCAGTGCAATAATCAGAAATATGACAGACCATTTTAACATGAGAATTCATCCTTTCGTGTTAAAGTTTGTGGCGTGAATTGTGCTGTCTCACTGCCCTGTGTAGTCTAACCTTAACCGAGGTCCAATGACTTGAAACATGGTGTTTTTTTCTTCTTCTATACATCGCTGGAGGACCATTTTTCTTTTGTTTCGCCCGGGAAAGCCTCGGGTAACTATAGCAATAACAAAACCGAACGCAACCATGGAAAGAGAGGTTCTTTTATGATCTATCAACTGAGCGTGGCCCTTATTGCAGTGGCATTTGCTGTACTGGTTTTCTTTTTGATTCGCACGTTAAAATCTGCCCAGAGCTCACTGGACAATGTTTCTCAGACACTGCAGGAAGTACAAAAAACGATTGATGAACTCAGTTATGAAGTAAAACAGACAGTACGACATGCCAATGACATTACGGCTGATGTACAGCACAAAATGAAGAAGATTGACCCGGTAATGGAATCCGTTGAGAATTTGGGAGAAGTTCTGAGTGAAGTAACGGCAGCTGCCAAGCAGGTGTCCACTACACTGATGACCCGATTTCAGAATAGACCATCCAAAGCAGAAGCAGGCAAAACGTCCGAATCCAATCAGGTAACAGCTCCACCTGCGACGCCTGCGGAGCGCACCGTGCAATCCTACGAAGCTACATATCAGGATAAAACAAAGGGAGGGAAGAACTGGATGAATTATATTGATCTTGCCGCTAATGTGTGGCAACGGATGCGTAAATAACATGACTGCTCTCTGAAAATTGGTGAAGCCTTCAGGGCGGTGATGAACTTGATGAAAGGGTGAGAATCATGATGAAACTACTGCTAGTGACTATGTTTAGCGTAATTTCTCCCTTTTCCGTTCAACCGGCAGCAACACCAGCTGCTCACGACATGCAATGGACGGTAATGGAGGAACAGGAGCCAGAGATGACTCTGGCTATGGATCGTTCCGAGACGTTCGAGCAGTTTCGGACTCTGAATGGCGTTTCACTAGAGGATGGAAAGCATGAATTATTTGCCAAGTTAGGTCAGCCAGATGCCATCAAAGAAGATCCTTATATGGGATGTCCAGAATATCATTTTCGTCATGTGAATGTTGGGATATGTGAAGACACAGACATGATTCAGTTCATACGTGTGGATGGTTCGCATAACTACTTGAACTTGAATGGGGAGTCTGTCCCAATGCACATGGATGCTATTCATCAAATCTTGGGCGAGCCTTACGCTGTTGCTGAGGATGGCGAGGTGTTTCTTCGTGGTCATTACGCGATTAAAGTATATATGAAATCAGGCTCTAACCAGATTGACGCTGTTGACTTTTTCGACGATACGGTTTCCTGAGATTCTGATCCAGCTTCCGTTTCAACGTAAAATAGTATGGTTATATACTATAAGAGCGCGATAAAGAAGATTAATCAGAGGAGAGTGGAAACGATGAATTCAACCAATGCACAGGCGTATGCCAAAGTGGTAGAAAACGGAGTTCAAGCAGTAGAAGCGGTGAAAGAACTGCAGACTACTGGATACTTAGCTGATCATATCTTCGTTCTTGCCCATGAGAAGGATCGCACAGATCGCATTGCAGATACCGCAGATGCTAACGAGATTGGCATCAAGGAGGAAGGTTTATTTGATTCCATGGCGAATCTGTTCCGTTCACGCGGTGACGAACTTCGGGCCAAAATCGTATCGATGGGTTTTACCGAAGCCGAGGCTGATTTCTATGAAAGTGAATTGGATAAAGGCAAGGTACTGATCATTGCCAAAAAGAAAGACTAATATGTACATCCTGAGCGCAGGAGTGTTATATCAAATAGTGCCCTGCGGTGAACCGGGACAGACTTAATCAAAAACATAGATAAGGAATGGGGGAAACCCCATTCCTTATCTATGTTTTTGCAAGTTCTGCCTCAGTCATGGGCCAAACCCTTGGTATAAACCGGTGCAAAAACCATAAAATCAAGGGAAAGCTACCTCTAATGGTTTGATTTGCTGATAGTCATTTTCTGGATTTATCATTATAGTTAGACTATGAATTGTTATGTCTACTGCCCGCTCTAGATGCAAATTTTGTATAAATAAGGTTGTTCGTTGAATAGATAACTATCGACAAACCCGGACGCCAAAGATAAGGAGATAGAAATGAGAATACTTATTGTTGACGACAATCCGACGAATGTCATTATCATTCGAGAAATTTTGAAAAAAGAAAATTACCGCGATATTGTGACAGCAAGCTCAGCTATGGAGATGTTCGAAGTATTGGGAATTGGTGAAGATAACAGCGAACTACGTCCCAAGCCGTCGGATATTGATCTGATCTTGCTCGATATGATGATGCCTGAAATGGATGGCATCGAAGCATGCAGTATTGTACAAAAATATGAAAACCTGAAAGATATCCCGATTATTATGGTGACTGCGATTGGTGATTCCAAGAAGCTGGCCGAAGCGCTCGATGCAGGTGCATCGGACTATGTAACGAAGCCGATTAACAAAGTGGAATTGATGGCCCGAATCCGGCTGGCCTTACGTCTGAAACAGGAGAAAGACTGGCACAAGGAGCGTGACCAGCGGATTCAGGATGAGCTTAAACTGGCAGCAATGGTGCAAAGTGCCGTGCTGAGTCATGCCATCGAAGATCCGTTGTTTCAGGTACATGCCATCTATAAACCATCTTTTGAGCTCGCAGGTGATCTTTACTCCTGGTTCCCGCTTGGAGAGGGACGATACGGGGTTTTGCTTCTGGACATGATGGGACATGGCATATCTTCATCCCTGTTCACGATGTTTATCGCATCTGTGCTTAAGGATACAGTGACGACATATGTAGACCCGGAGAAGGTTATTCAGGAGTTAAATCGTCGCTTTAACCAGTTGCATCTGGGAAAACAATTGGTGCAGTACTACTTTACAGCGATCTATTTAGTCGTAGACACGCGTATGAAACGGATTGATTATGTGAATGCCGGGCATCCTCCAGCTCTGTTTTTCCGCAGTGACGGCAGTGTAACTTCATTTGACAGCGTATGCTACCCAGTGGGATTGTTCGACAAAATGGATATTGAACCGCAGACCATTCATTACGAAGGCGATGGACATATTGCGCTGTATACGGATGGCTTGCTTGAAGCCGTTCAGGGCGATCAGGAGCAACAGTTGGAATTTTTGAAAGAGCAATTAAGAGGCTCCCATGTATGGAATGAAGAGGCGATGCAGGCATTGTTCTTCGATGATGAATTGAATCCGGAACGGGATGATGATAAGTGTCTCGTATGGATTACGCTAGATAAAGGGGCGGTAACGGAATGAAAATCAGAAATAAACTGCTGATTGGTTTTACCGCCTTGATGGCCATTATGATTGCTCTTACTTTTGTAAGCTACGAGCGGCTTAACAGCAGTAATAAACAGATCGATCAGATGTATCAGGAACGTTATCTCAAGGTGCGATTTACTTCCGCGGCACGTGGAGAAGTCAATGATATTGCCAAAGTGCTAGCTAACTTGTTGTTAAACCCGAGCAATTCGGTCAGCGCGACAGAAGCAGATCTGAAGGAAATGAAGGACAGAGGTGTCCGTTATCTAGAACAGGTGAGAGACCGGGCAGATACCGCTTCTGAACATCAACTTGTAGACCGTGTGAATAATGCGTGGGATGCTTACACGAATTATGCAACAAGAATAACCAGCTTGATGTCCCAGAAACGGGTGGAGGACGCTAACAGTTATCGTAATTCCACTGGACTTGCGGTGCAGAAGGAAACGGTGGACAGCTTGAATGCATTGTCTCGTTATCAGGATCAGGAGATTGATGCCGAGATCAAAGATGCCAACGCTGCATATACCAGAGCGGTTCAGATTACGATCAGTATTATGGTCGCGGGATTACTGCTTGCCTTGGGAGTCATCCTGTGGGTGCTTCCTAGCATTACGCGTGGGCTGAATACAGTGTCGATGATGATTACGAGTTTTGGCAAAGGGCGATATAGAACCATCCGCCGGATTCAAATCAAGTCCACGGATGAGATCGGTCAGATTGCCAACGTGTTCAAAGAAGTCTCTAACGATCTGGAAGAGAAGCTTGAGATCGAGAAAGCCTATGTACAGGCTCAGCAGGATCAAAACTGGATGAGTTCCAACATTGCGAGAGTGCCCGAACTTCTGCGGGGAATCGGCTCCATTCGTCAAATTTCCCAGATGTTTATCAGTGAATTTACACCTGTGCTTGGTGCACAGCTTGGTGTGGTGTATTTGATTGACGAAGAGAAGCATCCGGATGAGCTGAGACGTTATGGTTCATATGCTTTTGAAGAAAATGGGGAGCTCGGTAAAGAGGTGTATCGGATCGGGGAAGGCATGATTGGTCAGGCTGCCCTGGATATGAGTCCAATTGTGCTGGATCATACACCTGACGAATATGTGAGCATTGGTTCTGCTTCGGGTTCTGCGCGAGCTGCAGGAATTATGATCTACCCGGTTGTGTTTGAAGACGAATTAATCGGTGTGGTGGAGCTGGCTTCGTTCGAAGGTTTTAATGAGATGCACAAGCAGTTGTTCGGTCAGTTGATTATGAATTTGGGTGTCATCCTCAATAATGTTCGGCGACGTCTTCGTGTGGAAGAGTTGCTGCGGGAGTCGCAGGCGCTTACGGAAGAGTTACAGGTGCAATCCGAGGAACTGCAGACACAACAGGAAGAATTGCGCCGTTCCAATGAGAATCTGGAAGAACAGACGGATGCGCTTAAACGTTCTGAGGAGTTGCTACAGCGTCAGCAGGAGGAATTGGAACATTTTAATACCGAACTGATTGCCAAAACGCGTGCGCTTGAAGAACAGGTACGTGAAGTGGAAGAGAAAAATGATGAAATAGAGAAAACGAAGACACAATTGGAACAACAGGCGATGCAATTGTCGATGACCAGTAAGTACAAATCAGAATTTTTGGCCAATATGTCGCATGAACTTCGTACTCCACTGAACAGTCTGCTCATATTGTCTCAGTTATTGTCGGAGAACAAGGATGGCAATCTCAGCAGCAAACAGCAGGAATATGCACAAACCATTTATATGTCAGGTGCAGATTTGCTGAAGATGATTGATGAGATTCTCGATCTGTCTAAAGTAGACGCAGGCAAGATGGACATCAACTACGAAACCGTCCGATTGGATGAATTAACGGGCTTTGTCACCCAGAACTTTGGTCCGATGGCTAACAAGAAGGAACTGGATCTAAATATTGATTTTGATAGTTCCCTACCGGAATGGATTTATACAGACAGTCATCGAGTGAAACAGATTTTAAGGAACTTGTTATCGAATGCATTCAAGTTTACAAATCGTGGTTCGGTAAGTCTGATTGCAAAGCGTATGAAGCCAGAGGAATTGCCTGGATATCTGAATACGAATCAGCAATATCTTGGATTCAGCATCAAAGATACCGGCATTGGCATTCCATCAGACAAGACGGATCTGATCTTCGAAGCGTTCCAGCAGGTAGACGGTACGACGAGTCGCAAATATGGCGGTACGGGTCTTGGTTTATCGATTAGCCGAGAATTGGCACGTCTGCTTGGTGGGGCAATACAGGTGAAATCTTCAGAAGGCGTGGGAAGCACCTTTACCCTGTTCCTGCCGGATAATCATGAAGAGGTTGAATGGGCGGAGGAAAAGGCAACAAGAGAAGCGGCAGTATCTTCAGAACAACAACAAACGCTGGTGCCGGATATTCAACCTGTCCGTATTCCGCAACAATCCATTTTGGCATCTGAACCGGAAGAAAGTCGTATGGCTGAATTATCGCCTGCTCGCAGTGCAGAGCTGTCACGAATAGAAGACGATGCTAACACCATCGTAGAAGGTGATAAAACGTTGCTGATCATCGAAGATGATGTGAAATTTGCTCATATTCTGATGGACATGGCGAGAGGCCGCGGCTTCAAGGCATTGGTTGCCCTTCAGGGAGATACTGGACTGGAGATGGCTCAGGAATACTTGCCTGATGCGATCATTCTGGATATACAGCTACCTGTGATGGATGGTTGGACGATCTTGGGTGAACTGAAGAGTAATTCCGTAACACGTCACATCCCGGTGCATGTTATTTCGGTTGTGGATGATATGAAACAGGGGTTGATGATGGGGGCCATCGCATATCTGAAAAAACCATCCAGCAAAGATTCGTTGGATAAAGCATTCTCCCATATCCAATCCTATACGGAAAATCAATTAAAACGACTGCTCATCGTTGAAGATGATGAAATTCAGCGCAAAGCAATCATTGAATTGATCGGTCATGATGATGTGGCTATCACGGCTGTTTCTACAGGGCAAGAGGCACTGAATGAATTACACAGCCAGCGTTACGATTGTATGGTACTGGATCTGATGCTAACGGATATGACAGGTTTCGAATTGCTTGATCAGATTCGGGATGATGAATATCTGAATGATTTGCCAATCATCATTTACACGGGTAAAGAGCTGGATTCCAAGGAAGAGATGAAACTTCGTAAATATGCGGAATCGATTATTATCAAAGACGTGAAGTCACCGGAGCGATTATTGGACGAAACGACATTGTTCCTGCATCGGGTAGAAGCCAACCTGCCAGAGGACAAACGCCGTATTTTGCAGAAGCTTCATAATAAAGAAACATTATTCGAAGGTAAAAAAATATTGCTTGTCGATGATGATATTCGAAATGTGTTTGCATTATCCAGTGTGCTTGAAGGGTACCGTATGGATGTTACATTTGCTGAGAACGGTCGTGAGGCGCTGGAGGCACTCGAGAAAAATCCGGAGTTTGATCTGGTGCTGATGGATATGATGATGCCAGAGATGGACGGATACGAGGCGATGACACGGATCAGACAGAACCCGAAATTTGATAAATTGCCGATTATTGCCCTCACAGCCAAGGCGATGAAAGAGGATCGAGGGAAATGTATTGAGGCTGGGGCATCCGATTATGTGAAAAAACCGATTCAAACCGATCAATTGTTATCGTTAATGCGGGTATGGCTGTATTCGTAAGCGTATGGTTTGGGTAATGAAGGAGAATAACGCATACGCAAGTAACCAAAGACGAAGTGGAGAGAAGTTATGACACCGTGGGAACCTAACGAGACGGGAGCAGATACGATCCGTATACCGCAAGATGAAGAACGGGAACTGATCGAGATTGAATTGCTGCTGGAAGGAATGCATCGTTTGTATGGGTATGACTTCAGAAATTATGCGTTGCCATCCCTAAGAAGAAGAATATGGCATTATGCGCATGCGGAAGGAGTGAAAAGCATATCCGGACTACAGGAAAAGGTACTGCACAATCGTTCATCGTTTGAACGGTTCGTACAGAATTTATCCATTCCGGTAACGGAAATGTTCCGAGACCCATCGCTTTTTCGCATGTTTCGGGAGAAGATCATTCCTATTCTGAGAACCTATCCTTATATTCGGATATGGCATGCAGGCTGCTCTACGGGTGAAGAAGTGTATTCCATGGCAATTATGCTGCATGAGGAAGGTCTGTATGACAAGGCACGAATCTATGCAACGGATATGAATGACCGCTCACTGCAACAGGCCAAGGAAGGCGTATACGGTATTGAGAAAATGAAGTTGTTTACAACAAATTATCTGGAGGCAGGGGGCACGAAAGCCTTCTCCGAATACTATACAGCGAAATATAATTCCGTTATATTTCACCCGTTTCTTCAGAAAAACATTATTTTTGCCGAACATAATCTGGCAACTGACAGGTCGTTTAATGAGTTTAACGTTATCTTTTGCCGCAATGTCATGATCTATTTCAACGATGAGCTGCGGAACCATGTGCACGGGCTGTTTCATGAGAGCTTGAGCCACTTTGGCATACTCGTTCTGGGATCGAAAGAATCCATTCATTTTACAGAATATAGTGATGCCTATGAGCCGTTAGACCGGACCGAAAAAATATACCGGAAAATCAAATAGGGGGTTAGGCTTAGTTATGGGGCTCAATGAACCAATCCACATATTATTGGTAGATGACCGCCCTGAGAACCTGCTTGCGCTCGAAGCGGTTCTGGAATCAGAGCAATACAAACTCGTCAAGGCAAATTCCGGAGAAGAGGCACTCCGGTGTCTGCTCAAAGACGAATTTGCGGTCATTGTACTTGATGTGCAGATGCCTGGGATGGACGGGATTGAGACAGCGAAATTAATCAAGGCACGAGACAAATCCAAAGATGTGCCCATCATCTTCATTTCCGCGAATAGCAGAGAGGCTGAGCATTTGTTTGCCGGATATTCAGCGGGAGCCATTGATTATATGGTCAAACCGTTTATTCCCCAGATTTTGAAGTCCAAAATCGAGGGTTTTGTAGAGATGTTTATCTCCAACAAAAGACTAAAGACACAGACAATGTTGCTTCACCAGAAGACGCAGGAGCTGGAGAAAATGAATCAGCAGCTTGTACAGGCCAAAGAAGAAGCCGAGATTGCGGCTAATGCCAAAACGGAGTTTCTGGCCATGATGAGCCACGAGATTCGTACGCCCATGAACGGAGTCATTGGCATGGTTGACCTGTTGATGGAAACCGAGTTGAAGGAAGATCAGAAGGAATATGTGGATATCGTTCGCCGCAGTGCCGATGCACTCGTCACGGTAATCAATGATATTCTAGATTTCACCAAAATGGAGTCCGGCAAAATGGAGCTGGAGGAGCATCCATTTGAACTCGTTTCCTGCATACGTGAAGTGCTCGGTCTGTTCGCTGCAGAAGCAGGTAAGAAAAGTCTGGAACTGGATTTTTTCCTTGAAGATGCTGTGCCTGAATTAATCTATGGAGATATGGCACGCCTCCGCCAAGTGCTGCTGAATTTGATTGCCAACGCGGTGAAGTTTACGGAGCAGGGCGGTGTTTATCTCATTGTGTCTGTGAACGAAGAGAAGGACGGCAATATGTCATTGGAATTTGCTGTAAAAGATACAGGAATAGGCATCGCACCTGAGAAAGTGGATCGCTTGTTCCAGCCGTTTTCTCAGCTTGATACGTCCATGACTCGAAAATATGGTGGAACTGGCCTTGGCCTTGCCATCTGTAAAACACTGGTCGAAATGATGGGTGGGCAGATTTATCTTGATATCTCTGAAAAGCGGGGGGCTACCTTCGTGTTTACCATTCAGGCCAAGCGTTACATTGAAACGGAACTGGTCCAGGGTAGCGGCGAAGAGAAGCTGACAGACGTTAATCATGAAGATAAACATGCAACGGTATTAATCGTGGATGACCATCCGATCAATCAGAAGTTGATGGCCATCATGTTGCACAAGCTTGGACTTCTCTCAGATATTGCGGAAGATGGGCAGAAGGCTCTCGACATGGTGCTCGAAAGCTCGTCGCCATATGACTTTATTTTTATGGATCTGCAGATGCCAGTGATGGATGGTCTGGAATGTACGAGAAAAATACGCGCAAGCGTGTCTCAGAAGCAACAACCTGTCATTATAGCCATGACAGCTAACGTAAAGGAAGGTATACAGCAACGCTGTACCGAGGCAGGAATGGACGATTATATCAGTAAGCCGGTGAAAATGGGCAGTGTCAAACAGAAACTTTCCCATTATCAGAAGAAACGCCAGGTTATTAATCCGGGTGGTTCGGCAATGAATCAGGCCAATTGAAGTTTTTACCAGTTATGTTTCCTGTTTCACTCGTGCGTAAGTTGGGTTATAAGGTAAGGAAACCATTGATCAGGAGAGAGATGTCTAATGAATACAAATAAAAATGAAAAATTCAACGCAAGAACCGAAACACATGACGGTGTATGCACAGTGTATTTGACTGGCGAACTGGATTTGTCGGTTGCTCCTGACTTCCGTTTGGTAATGGAACCGCTCGTGGACAACAAGGAGCAGGATCTGATTATTAACATGAAAGATCTGAAGTACATTGATAGCACAGGGATTGGTATCCTGTTATCTGTTCTCAAGGCCAGACATGGAATGGAAGCTCGCTTTGAAGTACAGGAAGTTCCTGCGCAAATTCAGAAACTTTTTGATATGACGGGTATAGCTAAATTCTTTGTTACACAGAAGAATTCCCAATAGGAAAGGATCGAAAAAGGAATGAATGCAGAAGTCCAAAGAATTACGCTGAATTTACCGGCGACAGCTGAATATGTGGATATTGTAAGACTTAATCTATATGGTGTTGCGTCCAAAATGGGATTCTCTTATGAAGACATTGAGGATATGAAGGTTGCTGTATCCGAAGCCTGTAACAATTCCGTATTGTAT
The DNA here is from genome assembly GCF_019748695.1 of Paenibacillus cucumis (ex Kampfer et al. 2016). Classification (NCBI taxonomy): domain Bacteria; kingdom Bacillati; phylum Bacillota; class Bacilli; order Caryophanales; family Paenibacillaceae; genus Paenibacillus; species Paenibacillus cucumis (ex Kampfer et al. 2016). The sequence continues at coordinate 50,174 of NZ_JACLIC010000016.1, forward strand.
GCCTACTCTCATGAAGGCGGTATGGTTGAAGTCGTTTTTGAAGTAGATGGTGAGATGCTCGCGATCACTGTCAAAGACGAGGGTTCCAGCTTCGAGAATGTGAACCCAGCCGCAACACGTTCCGGACTTCATGACAAAGAACTGACAGACGCTCAGATTGGCGGACTTGGGTTCTACCTGATGCAAGCCTTGATGGATGATGTCAGTGTTGAAAGTGAGACGGGCAAAGGTACGAAAGTAGTACTCGTAAAACGTCTTGCAAAAAGTGAGGAGAAAGTATGAATGAGAAAGTGACTCCCCCAGAGTCCATGTCTGAAGCGATTGGTTTGATCTGGGAATACCAACAAACACAGGACAACGAAATCGCTACGGTTCTGATCCGCAAGTATGAGCCGATGGTCAAAATGGCTGCGGGTAAAATTGCCCGGAATCGACCTGATTTATACGAGGATCTGTACCAGACAGGGCAAATGGCATTGATCCGATTGTTGAAGCAATATGATATCAATCTGGGGATTCCATTTGAACCGTATGCGATGAAAAGTATGATCGGTCATATGAAAAATTATCTACGGGATAAGTCATGGTACATTCAAGTACCGAGAAGAATCAAGGAAAAAGGGGCATTGGTGCAACATGCCATTGATGAGCTGACGGTAAAGCTGGAACGTTCACCCGGGGTTAATGAGATTGCTGAGTACCTGGATCTTACTCCGGAGGAAACGATTGAAGTTCTGGCTGGTCGGGAGTGTTACCACTATGTTTCTCTGGATTCTCCATTATCTCAGGATGACAGTGCTGCGACACTAGGAGAACTGATCAGCGCGGATGTGAATGACTTTGATTCGGTGGAAAAACGAATGGATTTGCAGCAGGCATTAGGCCAGCTTAAGGAACAAGAACAGAAAGTACTTATTTTAGCCTTTCAGGATGGACAGTCACAGCGGGCTATAGCCCAGAAACTGGGTGTCTCGCAGATGAGCGTCTCCCGGATTCAGAAAAGGGCTACGGAGAAACTGAAGCAGATTATGTCTAACGCTTCTCTGCTATGAACCATTATTCTAATTGTTGCCCCAATACGGCTTGACGAGGACACGGTATTGCACTGGAATGCATACGTGTCCTTTTTGAATTGATTGAGAGGAAAATTTAGTGGCAATAGAATAAAACATGTTCAGGAGGAATGTCAGGTGGACCAAATCAAACTGGAAGCTCGGCGTGATCAGTTATCCTGCTCCGAAGATTGGCAGTGGTGGGATTGGGTAGCTCCGGATTCTAGTAGTATGGAGAGCGCACTTCGTGATCTGGAACAGTCATTTCCAGAGATGCAATACTGGCTAAGCAAAATACCGGAAGCCGAATCGAACTACTTGTCCGTTCGTTATTTTAATGGCACAGATGCGGTTATTTTTGGCTCGTTTTTATATGCTGTAAAAAATGAGAGAGAAGATCAACGAAGAGATAATCAGATGTTTTTTTATGTCGACAAGCAGAATTTGGTCACGCTTAATTTGGACGACAATACGAGAGGCATTATGAAATCGGGCGAACGAATGCACATGTTGCACCAATGTACGCAGGCTAGAGAAGGTATGTTTGTGCTTTTTCGGGCCATTCTACATTATTACCATGTCGGTATGGATCATTTTGAGATGAATCTGCGTGACCTGGAACGGAGAATGGAATCACGGAATGCGCGGACATTAATGGATCAGATTCTGGCAGCACGCTTCGAATTGCTGTACTGGAGTAACCTGTTCATTCCTTATACCGAATTAATGGCCGCTTCCCGGGAAGCCTATCTTCAAGAAATTACAGAGAATCGCTTCTATCAGCAACTTCAATACCGCGTTGAACGAATGGAGTGTCTGTTCCAGCATTATGAAAAGGAGATTGATACCTTAATCTCGATCGACAACGCGATATCAGGCGTACGCGGCAACGAAATTATGAAGACACTGACGATTGTGACATCCGTATTCACACCTGCAACAGCCGCAGGTGCTATATGGGGGATGAATTTTGAGAATTTGCCCCTGATCGACAAAACATGGGGAGTCGTGCTTGTTATTGCACTCATCATCTGCAGCATGATCAGTATGTATATATGGATGATGATGAAAGGATGGACAGGGGATTTGTTAAAAGTAAAATCTGCACAGTCCTCCGCTCGGGGAAACCGTGACAGAGGAAAAAAGGAACCGCGATAGTCACAGACTGGGCGGTTCCTTTTTTATTTTTTGTAATCCTCAATGTAACCGAGCAAGTCGGCGATGTATTGACCCACGATAGGCATATTGACAAATTGGCTAAGAATGAAGGCAAGCAAACCGAGCACAACAAACGTCCCGACGGTCAATCCAAGTCCACGAGCCATACCTGCTGTAAAGTTGGTAATGATTCGTTTCTTGGGACTACTGTAATTTTCAATGATGTCTTTGATTTGAGCCCTCTCCAGACTGTCGGCAATCTGATCAAGCCGTGTGTTCAGGCGCTTGACCTCGTGACGCAATTCGAATGGATGTTCACTGGTATCATACTGCTGTGCAGGTGTTCCTCCCGGTACTGAGGTGTTGCCATTAATCGTGACTTTACTCATATCTGTCATTCCTCCGTTCGCTTTGGATAAAAAATAGCCAGCTGGAATGCAGCTGGCTATTCATTGCTCGATCTCATCAGGCCTTACAGGCTTGTCGAGTTCAATTGTTTACGCGCATCTTCCTTCGCTTCTACGGAAGCGGCAGCCACTTCTTCAGATGCACGTGTTGCTTCCTCAGCAACATCTGCTGAAGCTTTTCTTACGGAATCCATAACGTCATTGCGCCCTTGGTTTACTGTTCTTGCCAGATCGGACGTTTTGGAAGATACCGTTTTGGCAATTTCAGAAGCTTTGTCACCAACAACAGTGGCCACTTCCTTTGTACGGTCAGTCACCATACCTACCTTTTCAGAAAGATCACCACGCAATTCGCGTCCTGGTTTAGGGGCGAATAACAGGGCAGCTGCAGCGCCCAACAAACCTCCGATGAAAATCCCTTTGGCGAAAGTCGAACCACTTTGTACAGGATATTGCTCTTCTGCTTTATTCATGTCTAATCACTCCTTCATTAATTTAGGAAACAAATACGAAACAACGAACACCATCTAACCCGAATCAGGCAGCCTGTCTTAGCAGTCTGGACACAAGCCCCAGCAAGAAAACAAAGAGCGCTGTACCAATGATGGCGGGAATGACGGCAAAGTTACCGATAACCGGTCCCCAGTTACCAAGCAAAAGTGCTCCTAGCCAGGCTCCGGCGAATCCGGCAATCATCGCACCAATCACGCCGCCCGGCATGTTATGACCGGCAAGTGCATCTCCAATCAAACCGATAATGATTGCCATGACAATGCTGATAATAATGCCCCACATAACAACCGCCTCCTTTCAACTTGATGCAGGATGTTGTCTGTTCGCGTTTGCTTACTTCGTATATAAACGCCGTGCAACATGGTGAAACAACTAACTGTCCGATGAATAAGCTGGAAATTAGATACAGGGGATCAAATGTCAGGGTGTTTTATTCCCTGAATCATACAGCCAATCCAGACGAAGCCTGCGGCAAATCCGGCAAAAACATCGGTAGGATAATGAACCCCCAGCATAACCCGACTCACGCCGATCAACAGAACAAATAGAATACCGCAAATGACAGGAAGCCATCTTCTAAGTACATCCCGTTTCTTCCATTCGATGGCCCAGATGACAAAAAGCATACCGTAAAAACCCATCGAAATCATGGCATGACCACTGGGATAACTATATCCATGCACAACGAGAAGGTGATCCAGTTCGGGTCTGCTTCGTCTAAAGATTTCTTTTAAAAACGTGTTCAAAATCCACATCATTCCGAAACTTGCGCAGATGATATAACCATACATCATCGTTCTGGGATGACGCTGTAAGAAACATAATAGTGCGAACCCTGCTGCAGCAAGTGCTGATATTTTAAATGAACCCAGTGCCGTGATGAAGGAAGTGTAGGGTAGCAGAGACAGACGGGATTGCGAGTGGAGATAAAACATTTGCTGAACTTGACTGTCCAGTCGAATTAAACGTTCCAGACCCAGCCAGGCTCCAACACCAGCCAATAATAAAACAGTAGCTGAGCTTAGCAGTGAAGCAATCAGGGCGTATTTCAGCAGAGATTGCAAAGACATCACATGAGATGATTCAGATGATAGATGTTGAGAATTACGTAGCATGAAACGTATCCCCTTCTATAAAGAGTAGTCCTTCAGTAAGGCTGATAAAGCTTTACCCGAAACGACTGTCGAAAAAACTGTAAAACCGTCGTTTTTGTACTATACTAATGAGGATATCCCATGCGGCGCCGTGAAGCAAAGCAGAGATGAATTTGGGAGTATGAAGGAGAGAAACATGCATGGAGAGTGCTATGTTAGTTAAAGAATACCGTGCGGGCGTGATGGAATGCGCTCACTACGGACACATATGTATTACAGATGAGCATGGCCGGGTTGTATATTCGGCTGGTGATCCTCATTTCAGAGCGTTCACACGTTCATCGGCCAAACCTTTTCAAGCGATTCCAGGTATTCGGGCCGGAATTGATCGACATTATAGTCTTAAGCCACAAGAGATTGCGATCATGGCTTCATCACATCGCTCTGAGCCGGAGCATATTCAAGTGCTGGAGCATCTGGCTCATAAAATCGGACTTGGTGAGGAATGTCTGATCTGTGCACCAAGCTATCCGCTTAGTGAAGAAAGCCGCAATAACTGGTTGAGGGCGCAAGGAGAGAAACGCAGAATATTGCATAACTGTTCGGGGAAACATCTGGGCATTCTGGGCTATAGTCAGATGAGAAAACTTGATTTGGGCAGCTATGCCGAGCCGGATCATCCAGTGCAACGAGAAATCCTAGAAACACTGGCAGGTCTCGCAGGCATTGAAGAAAAAGAGATTCAACTAGGGACGGATGGCTGTGGTTTTCCGGTATTTTCGCTACCTTTGTCTGCACTGGCCAATGCATATCTCAAGCTCGCATGTCCTGACCTGATTGCAGATGAGCCTACACGCATGGCTGTAAAGACGATCACTTCGGCTATGAATCAGCACCCTCTGATGGTCGGTGGTCAGAATCGGGTGGATTCGGTGTTGCTGGAAGACGATAATATTGTTGCCAAAGGCGGATTCAAGGGTGTATTTGGTTTTGCACTGAAAAAAGAAAGATTGGGCATCACCTTCAAAGTGCTGGATGGCTCTGAGGAAGAATGGGCTTCCATTGCACAATCGATATTGAAGCAACTGAACTACTCCAATCCCAAAACCATTGCTCGTCTAGCAGAAGTATTTTCTGCAGACATTCGTAATGATGCAGGCACTATAGTGGGTCGGATGGATAGTGAATTTGTGCTCCACTCATGAAAAGATAGCGTGTAACCTTTAGAAGGAACGTGATTAGAATGACCGGACCCCGGGTAAAGATCACATACCAACTGGTATTGACCTATATCATTTTGAACACGCATGGATTATTGCCATACGGCAGTTCCAATCCTCTGGAGGTGGATGAATATGATTAAAGTAGTGACATCGGAAGAAAGACACACGTCGGATCGCGGTTGGATACACAGCGAATTCAGCTTTTCCTTTGCGGATTATGAGGACCCGAGCAATGCTCATTTTGGCTGTCTGTTAGCCCACAACGACAACATACTGATGCCGCAAGAAGGCTTTAAGAAACATCCACATCACGACCTTGAAATTGTCAGTTATGTGATATCAGGCACGCTTAAACATACAGACAGTATGGGCACAGAACAGTTGCTCGAAGCGGGGACAGTTCAGGTGATGAGTGCAGGCACAGGCGTAGAGCACTCCGAAACCAATCCAGCCACGGATGAACCGGTACGTTTCTTGCAAATGTGGTTTTTGCCCTCTCAGCGCATGCTGAAGCCATCTTATGTTTATCGGAAAATAGAAGAGTCCGCCCAGCTCAATCGGCTATGTCCAGTTGTGTCAGGTGCATCTGGCCAAACGGATGAATCGATAGAAGAAAACTCACTCCACATCGCTCAGGATGTTACCTGTTATCTGTCCAAGCTGGAGTCAGGAAAGAAATTAATGTTTCCGCAACATGAGGAGCGTCGTACACATTTGTTTCTCATTAACGGACATCTCGAAATGCAGTGTTCCGATGGAAACTTTAATCTCAAGCCCGGAGATGCGGCCCGTATCCGTAAAAGCTGTGATTTACAAATGACAAGTACGGGCAGCGAGCCTGCTGAATTCGTACTTGTGGATCTTCCTTAATACAACAAAAAGGACTTGTCCTGCATCAGTGTTCTGATGTAAGACAGGTCCTTTTTGTTGCTCATCTTGTGCCAGGTGTGAAGATCACATGTGGAGAGAGAAGTTTATTTACGGAGTTTACCGAGTTCAGAAGCAACCGCTTCTACTTCGGAGATGCTCAAATGTTCTTTGCTCATCACCATTTCGTACAAATCCTGCAAATCTTCATATTTCTCAAGCGGGAACGCTGAAGCTTGCATCGCGGCACCACTGGCCATCCGCAGCTTGGTTTTGATCGCTTCAATCATATATTCCATATTTTCTGCTGTTGCTTGTGTTAAATCCATCGTTAACTTCATCCTTTCCATCTCCGGAGATGGGTTGCTCATTTGTCCAAACGGAACTTCTGTTATTGTAGCATGAGTAGAAGGGGACAAGCCAATGATTTTGCGGGAGAATGGAGCATCGGTTACAATATGAGAATAGATCACAACGACTGGAAGTAAAGGTAGCACTAGGGTTGTCCAATATTCTCATGTGTAACAAGGAGGAATTCAGTTTGGCTTTATATAAACGGGAACTTGTCCGGCAACAGAGCCGAGGTGTACGCAAAGGCGTGCCTGGAGACGAGATGGCCCTTTTTTTCAAGGAGATCTCCGAGCTCCATAAACTGAACGAGATTACGTTTCTATGTATCGGCACAGATCGCTCGACCGGGGATGCTCTTGGACCGATGACGGGGGCTTTGCTGGAGGAGCGTGGCATACCTCATGTCATCGGTACACTGGCAATGCCTTGTGATGCAGATACTCTTGAAAAGAGACTGGCCCAGATTCCTTCACACCATAAGGTTATAGCAATAGATGCATGTTTGGGCCCAAAAGATGCTACCGGGACATACTATGTATCGGCAACATCCTTGCGCCCTGCCCAATCCGTTGGGGGTCATTTGCCACCTGTTGGAGAATACAGTGTAGCTGCAGTAGTAAATGCCAACGGACCAAGACCCTATTCGATTTTGCAGATGACTTCGCTGTACTTGGTCATGGGCATGTCACAAACGATTGCAGATGCGGTGACGGAAGCCTGGAATGTATGATAAACGTTTCATTTATGAGATGAATGCTTAATAATATACAACCTGAAATATTACATTCGCGCAGAGAGAGGGATTAATATGGAAAAAGTGATGTGTGATGGAACAACGATTTGTTATGCTGAGCAGGGTAAGGGAGAAGTGCTTGTACTGCTTCACGGTTACTGCGGTAGTTCATCCTATTGGGATGAAGTAGTACCGGAGCTGGCCCGCAGCTATCGTTGTATCGTACCTGATCTGCGTGGGCACGGCAAAACGGATGCACCTGTAGGCAGTTACACCATTGAACAGATGGGCAACGATGTGTTACAATTGCTGGATGAGCTAGACGTGGAAAAAGCAGTGATTCTGGGACATTCCATGGGCGGATATATTGCACTCTCCATTGCACAGCACCATCCGGAGCGACTCAACGCGTTCGGTTTGATCCATTCAACAGCGTATCCGGACGGCGACGAAGCGAAGGAGAAACGTTTGCGTGCAGTATCTACGATTCAGACCGAAGGCATTGTGAATTTTGTGGACGGGCTGGTACCTGGTCTGTTCGCTCCAGAGCATATTGAATCGATGTCGGCACATGTGAATCGTGTGAAGGAAATTGGGTATCAAACTGCCCCTCAAGGTGCGGTTGGCGCGGCACTCGCTATGCGTGAACGTCCAGATCGCCGTGATGTATTGTCTGCCACACCGCTTCCAGTATTACTTGTAGCAGGGGAGAAGGATGGGCTGATTCCACCAGAACGTACTTTTACGAGTGACAAGCCTCATATTGTGCAGGCCACCATTGCAGGTGCAGGACATATGAGTATGTATGAAGCGCCGGAACAATTGATTCAGGTAATTCAACAGTTTATGACGGGATTGTCTGACTAACCATAAGATCACTCAATCGAGTTTATATATGCAGCCCCTGTGTGTCCATATGGACAAGCAGGGGCTTTGATGTGTTTGCTGACCGGCTTCGGAAGCAGGAGAGCAGGACTTTCGCTTTTTTTCACGGCATGAATTAAAATAAATCATATGAATACGCGATATAAAGTATGCGATAAATGAGTGAAGATATAAGGGGGCGCACCGATGTTCAGGAAGGATTATCTGCTCCGCATGATGGAGGAAATGACAGAGGCGATTGGCAAGGCTTTTACGCTTAGACAACAACGTAAACATACGGAGGCTTTATCTGAACTGGATGAGTTAATGCGCAGACAATTTGGCATGAATCTCAATCTGCTGAACTCTCTGCCTGCAGAGGATGTGATCGAGATGTTCCGTTTTCGCGGCGTCATTGAGGTGGACAATCTGCAGCAAGCGGCGAGACTGATTGAGGAAGAAGCATATATCTATCACGAGAAGGCCAGAGTCGAAGGCATTGATGATGAGGAGAAAATGGACGCGGAGGATGCGGCGCTTGTTCGTTTAATGCGAGCTTTACATTTTTACCTGTACGCCCAGAATCATGGTGCTAATCGCGAGTTATTACAGGTGCCTGACCGTATAGAAGGAATTATAGAGCAAATTAAGGGATATGAGCTTCCTGCGCGAACGGAGAAGCAACTTGCGTTATATCGGGAGCAACAGGGCCGATATGATGCGGCGGAGAACGGCTGGTACAGACTGATGCATCTTGGTGCGGATTATCCGGTACAGTATGAAGAGGAAGCGCGAGCATTTTATCAGAGGTTGACGGAACTTACGGATGAGCAGCTTGAACAGGGCGGTTTGCCGCGGGCTGAGGTCGAGGAGGGGCTGGCACAGATTGCAGCACTGGAAACCAAACGTCAGCAGGTCGTAACAGAAGAATAACCGAATGGATCGCTGAACTTATAGAATATCTGATGACTGAACTAATGGAGCGTAGCTCTTCACTTGGAGAGGGAACGGAATTATGGTATGGTAACGGTTGACCAAACCAAACCGAAAGTGAGATGTACCCCGTGGATTCGTTGCGAAAGCTTATACAAGATATTTTTGAACAGAACTCGCTGATTACGGCGACCTGGAGTCAGCTGCGCAGACGGGACAATGTCTCGTTTACCAAAGTGCAGGTGAAGCCGGTTACGCTGAAGAATCAGCTTCATTATCAGTTTGCTTTTCATTATGCGAATAAAGTGCTGCATGAAAATTTGACCCCGGCTGAAGCGCTGGAGCGTATGACTTTGTTGTGTGAAGAGACGTTCCGTCAGGGATTGCTGTGTACGGCAGATGCCGATTATCAAATTTTGATCAGCAAAAAATATAAAGTATCGATTCTGACCAAATCCCCATCCAAAACAGCGGTGGATCTGTCCCATAATCGCAAAAAGCAATATGTACTTGAAGAGGGCGTTCCGGTTTCTTTCCTCGTTGAACTTGGGATAATGAACGAGGAAGGACGTGTGCTTGCACGTAAGTACGATAAGTTCAGGCAGATCAACCGTTTCCTTGAAATGGTGCAGGATGTTATTGCTCATCTGCCGGAAGGACGTCCGCTGACGATTGTAGATTTTGGCTGCGGCAAGTCGTATCTGACTTTTGCCCTGTATCATTATTTGTCCGTACAACAGCGACGTTCGCTTAACATCATCGGTCTGGATCTAAAGGCGGATGTTATTGAACACTGTAATGATCTGGCCAGACGTTTGCATTACGGTGATCTGAAATTCCTCGTTGGTGACATTGCGGATTATGATGAATTAAACGAAGTGGATATGGTCGTTACTCTTCATGCTTGTGATACGGCTACCGATGCGGCAATAGAGAAAGCAGTGCGCTGGGGAGCTTCTGTCATTCTGTCGGTTCCTTGCTGTCAGCATGAGCTATATGATCAGGTCGAATCTTCGGTGATGAACCCGCTTCTGTCCCATGGCATTCTGAAGGAGCGTTTCTCCGCACTGGCAACAGATGCGATTCGCGCCAAACTGCTGGATATTATGGGATATAAAACACAGTTGCTCGAATTCATTGATCTGGAGAATACACCGAAAAATATTCTGATTCGCGCCGTTCGCGGTCAGGCGGGTCAAGTGAAGGACATGTGGGATGAGTACACTGCATTCCGTGATTTCATTCATGCCGATCCATATCTGGAACGTGCTTGTGCGGATCTGCTACCGGTTGAAGGAAGCATAACTGGTGGGAAAGTGGACAGGGAAAACTTAGAGCGGTCTGCGAAGTGTAATCTTCACTAATGTTGGGCATGCAGATAATGGATGAGAAAGGGTTCAAAAGAGAACATAAGAAGAACCAAAGTAGGGATGTTTCGTGCACGACTGGTCTGTATACCTGAAGAAGGGGACATACTGGTACCAGGGTCGCTTTACTTGATGTGCAAGATATAGGATGCCATTGCTGTCGGCATGATGCGTGAACAAGTTCATAATGGTTAAGGATGTAAACCAAGGCTGAAGGACCCGAAGGGGGATTCTTCTGCCTTTTTTTATTTTCAAATAAATGAAGGAAGTAGGAGATGGGGGTGAGAGACAGAGAGCGAACCTCTGACGGATCAGAATTCGTGGGAGTGAGTATGAATGTGGGCACAAGTAATCCTCCGAAAAACGGGGACTATTTCAGAGATCGGTACAATACATATAACCATATAGCCAGTCCACGTCGTTTCTTGATCTCTGGGCATGGGATATCAGCGTCCAGTTGTGAGATTGAAATGGGGAGTAAGGGTAGTGAGAAGCGTAATCGTGAATCCAGATGGTGGATTGTAGTCTTAGGTTTAAGCATGGCAGCTATATTGCTGGCAGGATGTTTGCGAAGAGGATTGTACCATCCGGCCGACCTGTACCCCGTTATTCTGATGACTGGTGTTGTCGTGCTATTCTCTCTTGTGGTGTATAAACGAGGCGTACTGATAAGGGGAATTGATGGCATCGCCTCCGTTCGGTCGGAATCCACTCGGCTCGGAGTCGTAGATTTAGTGCATGTAGGGTTTCCTTTGGCAATCATGGTGTGTTATGCCCTGCATGCTTGGGCAGGCTCGGTAAGTACGCAGGGCAGTATCCATGAGCTGTTGCGTTGGAGCTTGCTCGCGATGTTTGCCCTGCTCGCTGTGTTGCTGGCAGCGAGTAAGGGTGGTGTGCGCTGGCTAGCCTTTGGCTGGCAGCTGGCAGGCGGCGTGCTTGTGCTAAGCGGCATTTTAGCCGTGTGCGGTGTGCTGCCGCTGCCCTACGGGGTCATGCGGACAGCTGACCCCGAGATCAGCTCCGCCGGTGCCCGGCTCGGCGGATTGCTGCAGTACCCCAATGCGTACGGTGCCGTTGTTGGCATGTACGCATTGGAGCGGCTGACGGCCGCCGCGGGGGTGCTGGCCGGGCGAGCCGTCCCGGCACGCCGGCTCTTCGCGGCGGTGCTGCCGCTCATGCCCGCGCAAGCCGCGCTCCTGCTGAGCGAGTCGCGCGGCGCCTGGCTAGCGACCGGCTGTGCCGCGGCCGCCGCCTTCTTGCAGCAGCGCGGTGCCCGCCTGCCGCTGCTGCTGGCCTTGGCCGCGCCCCTGGCCTGCGCGGCCTGGCTCTACCGCCAGCTGGCTGCTGCCCAGCTGGCGCCTGCACCCGTGCCCGGCCTGCTGGCACTGGCCGGGGCATGGGCAGCTGCGCTGCTCGGCACGCTGCTGCTGTGCCGTCTCTGGCACAGCGGCGGCCCAGCTGGGCGCGCCACTGCTCTCGCGGCCACCGTGCTGGCGTGCATCGCCGCCGCACTGATGGCCGCAGCCTCCACCGCCGAACGTTTCGCGGCGGGTGTCGGCACAGGGGCATCCCGCCTGCAGCTGTGGCGGGATGCCCTGCGGTTATGGACCGAGGCCGCATGGCTCGGCCACGGAGGGGATACATGGCGCAACATGTTCCGCGCCATCCAGTCCTCGCCGTATGTCGGCGGCGAGGTACACAGCGGGCTGCTCGATCTAGCCCTGGATACGGGCCTGCTCGGCATCGCGCTGATTGCAGGGTGGATATTCTTCACCCTGCGCAGTATCCGCCGCTTCGCACCGCGGCTACTGCCGCCCGTGCTTGTCTTCGTCCTGCATGGAATCTTGGACTTCGACTGGAGTTATGCACTCAGCTGGATGCTCTTCATCTGGCTCGCGGCATGGGCGGTTGCGCTGAGAATAGAAGCGGGGCCAGTCTCATCGCATCAACACTGTCTTACGAATGACAGGGTTGAGACCCACATCTATGCCTACGTTTGTAGCTACATCCGTACCTGGACTCGTACTTCGTTTTCTTACGTCATATCAGGTCACGTCAAACGATATGTAGTCGTATTTATGCTTACATGCTGGCTGGGAAGTACCGTCTGGATCACAGCACGTTACGCATGGGCAGATATGCAATATCGTCACGCACTGACTGAGCCAGTGGGAACAACAGAGAGTGCCCAGTATCTTCGATCAGCACATCGTTTGAATCCAAGTCGGCCTGATTTGGCGATTTCCCTTGCGCGTACGCTGCCTCAAGCGGAGGCCGAATTCATCTTATTGAATAGTTTGTCGCATTCACCTGGTAATCCTGATCTCTATGTGGAGCTCGGCCGATTAGAAGCCAAATCCGGAGAAGGGAAGCAAGCGGGGGGATATTTTATTTCAGCCATTACCCTTAATCGTTATGATGCTATAACCCAGAGAACGGTGCTCTATTGGATGGAACAGGCGACGATGCGTGAGTTTTCAGAAGGAAAAGTCCGACAAGCCCAAAAGACTGCGGCGCTAGGAATAGAAATATATGAACGTTACAAAGAGTTGGCATCACAGGTAAATACAGAACGAATGCGTAACGATCGTCGTTTTCAATTGCATCCTTCATCTTCGTTGACAGCAGAGAATTTGCACAGAATTGCTTGGGGCGGTGAACCATAACAAGCTTGAATCTTCGTACTCGTTTCAACCCGTTGCAATCGTTAATTCATTTAATGACGAATCTGTAGATGCGGAGATCCACACTGGCTTTTCTTTCTTGAACTTTGCAGTTTCATTGTAAATGGAAAGCCCGGGCATATTGCTTTTTCTCGGCAGGTCTTGAACAGGCGGACGAGAATGCTTTCGCCGGCCTGTTCAAACTTTTCTACAGACGGTAACCACCAAAGGCATGTTTGAAAGCTTCTTTCAGCGGTTCAACCTCAACGTCCCAGAGCGCAGCAATATCTGCGCTGACTTCGTTATTCCACCATTCGCACAGTTTTTTACGATCATTGCGGTTTTCTCCGATCCAGAGCAGATTCGCAATAACTTTGGCGTAGTATTTTTCCTCGGCCTGTTTCATACGTTCTGGAGAGATATACAATTTCAACCGTTTGGATGTCCGGTATAGTTCCTTGCTGCAGGCACGACGAATGCCTCGGGCGGAGGGTAAATTTTGGCCGGATTGCTTATGCTTGACCGGGGGAGACCCGGGCGCAGATTTAAATGACACGTTCCCACACTCCTCTCCCCATACCATATGCGGAGTAGTGCCTGCGGGACACTGTCCCGTTCTCGCAAGTAGCCACGTTCAGGGGGCTGTGATAAAATAAGGACGAACATCCATGGTGCGACAGGGCACCACCATTCAGGAAAAAGAAAGAGGGTTGAGATGGACGTTATTCATAGCATTGTCAGCCAATTATTCGACTGGATTCAAAGTCTCGGATACTTTGGCATCATGCTCGGGTTAATGCTGGAGGTTATCCCAAGTGAAATTGTGCTGGCATATGGTGGTTTTCTCGTTTCTCAGCATAACATTAACTTCTTCGGTGCGATGATTTTTGGTACAGTGGGCGGAGTGCTGGCTCAGCTGTTTATTTACTGGATCGGTCGTTATGGCGGCAGACCTGTACTTGAGCGCTACGGTAAATACATATTGATCCAGAAAAAACACATCGATCATTCTGAAGAGTGGTTCCGCAAATACGGCACAGGTGTTATTTTCACTGCGCGATTTGTTCCGGTCGTAAGACATGCGATTTCGATTCCGGCTGGCATCACGAAAATGCACACAGGCAAATTCATTCTGCTGACCACACTCGCTGTTATACCTTGGACTGCATTGTTTATATATTTAGGGATGATTCTCGGAGATCAGTGGAAGCATGTAGATGAGAAAGCGGCCCCGTTTATTACGCCGATTCTGCTTGTCGCCCTTGCTCTTATGATTATTTATGTTGTTATCAAATGGATGAATGTACGTAAAAAGAGAGGAAGTGTGAAGTAATGTCCAAACCTAACTTGTCTCACAAATTCGGTAAAGGTTTGCCACCGAAGGAATTTATCGCAAGTATGACCAAAAACCAAAGTGAGTTTCAGACGAACTATGACAGCTTTGTCTGGGCAAGCGAAGAGGATCGTGAGTTTTTCGAAAGTCTGAACTATCGTGACGACCTTCGTGTACTGATTCTGGCAGCCGATTGGTGCGGTGACGTTGTGCGTAATATTCCGGTCGTATTTCAGGCGCTGGAGATTTCAGGCATTCCGACTGAAGTTCTGATTATGGAAAATCATCCGGATGTGATGGATGAATTCCTGACGATGGGTGGCCGTTCTGTGCCGATTGTGATCGTAGCAGATACAGGCGGACATGTGCTTGGTCAATGGGGGCCGCGCCCACAACACGTACAAGAGGTTATGGTCGAGTTCAAACGACTGAATCCTGATCGTGAAGCTGCAGACTACCAAGACAACATGGCCGAAGCACGCAAAGAGATTTTGAAACGTTATGGGGAAGGAACGGAGTCCCATGCAGTGGTCATTCGTGAGCTGCGTGAACTGATTTCGGGTTTTTAATTCATATGCTTAACATTCGTACATTTACGCTCGGGCCGTTGCAAACCAATGCCTACCTGTTACAGGGCGAGGACCCGGGTAAAGCTGTTATAGTTGACCCAGGCATGAATCCTGGACCGCTACTCAAGGCTATTCAGGATCTGGAGATTGAAGCGATTCTTCTGACCCATGCTCATTTCGATCATATCGGCGGTGTGGAGGAGATTCGTAAGCTGAAGAGCTGTCCCGTCTACTTGCATGATCTGGAAAGTGACTGGCTGACTACGGCCAAGTTGAACGGGTCGTTGAATTGGCCGCAAGTCACACCACCGATCACGGCGAATCCGGCAGAGTTTGCCTTGGATGAAGGTCAGAAGTTGCAATTGATTGGTCACACGTTTCAGGTATACCATACGCCAGGACATTCTCCAGGGAGTGTCAGTCTCCTTTGCGAAAATGATCTGTTTGCTGGAGATGTGTTGTTCCGCATGGGCGTAGGCAGAACGGACCTCACAGGTGGACGTGAACGCGATCTGGTGGACTCCATTCAGAATAAGTTGTATCGTTTCCCGGATGAGGTTAAGGTATATCCGGGACATGGCCCCAAAACAACGATAGGATATGAGAAACAGAATAATCCTTACGTTCCTGCCAGATAATTCGACAGAATATATGAATTAAGTCTAGACAAGTGTTAGCTTTTTCATTAGAATAGCAATTAGTTATTACAAGCGTTAAGGCATCACTTAACTAAAGCATTGAATAGAAATACCCTAACTTGCGAAGCACGCAGACTGTGGTCTATACCCGGTTTGCGTTCTTTTTTTGTTTTCAGCTTTTTTTAGCTGGATTTAGAAGAATATAAGGAATAAATATTCATAAGCGAGAGTGAGGGAGAACGATGTGGAGAAAATAAACATGTTTCAGCCGCAACAGCCAGAATACACATGTCTTGATGATCGACGACTTGAATTACATTCCGTCATGAATTCCGTTATTAAGGAAGCAGTTCATCAGAAAGCATACATACCTAATAGCAGTTTGAGTCCAATTCATAGAAATAAACATTCCCATTGGAGTGTAGGTCATCCTTATACTGACTCAGATCATTCCATTTTAAGAAAAGCAAAGCAAGGCAGCTCTGAGCAGGGGGATTCTAAATTAGATCGCACTAAACCAGACCTCAACTTTCAGCAAAATATATGGACCAGTCGTGTGTTGCAGAACGGAGCCCGTGATCAGCGATGGTTCGACAAACTGCAAGATTACCGAAATGGAGTCTGATTGCCCGGGAAATTGTCGTATTCATATTACTCCAAAATCGAAACGATAAAGTCCTTCCCAAAAAAACATTTCATTTAGCGTTGAACGTTTGAACGGAGTCTATCGTATTACCTTTAGATTGAACAGAAAGCGGGTGATCATCATGATGAGAACGGCTGAATTGGAGGAAGTGCGCAGAGCGGCAGAGGGCGATGACAGTGCACTTGCATCACTACTACAGCGACATTACTCGTTTGTTTATAAATATCTTGTGAAAGTTACGATGGATCCTAATCTGGCTGAAGAGATTGTGCAAGACACCATGATTCGCTGTATGGAAAATATTCGGCGTTATGATGGTACATCAGCGTTTTCATCATGGATGATCACCATCGGAACCCGTATCTACATTGACAGAATCAGGCGAAAAAAGAGGGAGCAGAGCTGGCTTGACCTGATTCGCCATCAGGCTATCCGTCGTTTTCGCTGGCAACTCGAAAGTCGAAACGAGGAATGGACAGATGTGATGGACGCGATGACGAGGCTAACCCCTGAGCATCGTGTTACTGTGCTGCTGAAACATTATTATGGTTATAGTTACGATGAGATCGGCGATATGCTGGGCATACCTGCCGGAACGGCAAAGTCTCGGACAGCTTATGGTCTCCGTCAATTAAGAAAGGAGTTGGAATAACATGAGCAGATCGAATGAGTCACAGGACCAGGAAATCGTGCAGCGATTACAACAGTCTATGAAAGCACTGGATGATGTCTGTGAACCTGCTGATATTCCATCCTTGGCAACACTCGAATCCCGTGTAAGGGAACAAAGACGTATCAAGCGCAGAGCCAATCTGGTTGAGATCATCTGTTTCTGGCTTGTCGCGTTGATGGTAATTACACTGGCGACGTTTTTGTTTGTTTCTTCTCCTGCCGTGTATTTGGGTATACAAGTTCTGGGCACAGTCATTGCAGTTATAGCAGCTGCATTATGGTTGGTCCGGCACCGGAAGGAGACGATGCATCATGAATAGATTGCATTATTCGTTAGAAGAGATTCCTCCGGTTTTGCTTGTATTCCTTGCGTTTCTGTTGTTGTTTCAAGGAACTTGGATTTTTCTGGACGCACGTAAACGAGGTCGTTTTCCTTGGTTATGGGGATTGTGGGGCATTACTAGTGTTCCAGGTCCACTGTTAATTTACTGGTTAGTTGTCATTCGTACAGACATGAAACGACACAGCAAGAAGTGAACATAACAGATGATATGGGAACGATCGGGTTGTCATGAGGAAAACTCCAAAAGATTTTGCACAAATATGTTGTTTAAATCTAGTATTCCTAGACATCGTTATTCTTTTCTAGTAGACTATACAAATAAATATGAATGATAGACTACCAGGAGGTTAGGCGATGCTACGATTAGGAGAGAAAGTTGTCATCGTCGCGGATGCGTTTGAGCAGAATCTTCCTGTGGGGGAATATGGATACATCATCGCTTATGACCGGAATCCGGACAATGCGTTCGATTACGTGCTTCGAGTGCCGTTGGTTAATCGGAACTTTTTTGTTCCATCCGGCGACATCGATCTGGAAGAGGTTCTGCTGAAGCAGGAAGCTGAGCGGGTCGAGCGAGAAGCGTTGATAGATTACGCCCTTGCGACACATAATGAGAAGCTGTTTCATCAACTGATGAACGGGGAGCCTCAAGCTGTGGAAGAGGAAGAAGAAACCGCGATTGATGTAATGTCTCAGGCGGATTTTATAAAGCAGGTTAATCTGCGTGCATGGATTTAAGGACTAGTATTTCAGGAGTCGGCTAATGCCGGCTCCTTTTTTGCATTTGCATTGAATTGTCGAACTAACTCACCTATAATGAGAAAAGTTATCTTGGGACTTTAGCCCGTTAAACGAACGCTTCGTTTGCAGGTTTGTCTCAGGCAAAGAACGATTGAAGGAGGCATCCGGTAATGAGTATTTCGAACAATGACGTTCAGCATGTGGCCAAGTTGGCTCGGCTCAATCTAACTGCTGAAGAAGAACAGACGCTGACAGGTCAACTGAACGCGATCTTAAAATATGCAGAGAAGCTGAACGAGCTGGACACGGACAATATTGAGCCAACAACTCACGTTTTGCATGTCAGCAACGTGATGCGTGAGGATGAAACCAAGGAAAGCCTGTCCATAGAACAGGTGATGCACAACGCACCAGATGAAGAAGATGGGCAGTTTAAAGTGCCTGCTGTGATGGAATAACGGATAATTGGAAGGAGGACAAGCACTGTGAGTTTATTTGAACAATCGTTGCCTGAGTTACATAACAAACTGCACGCCAAAGAACTATCGGTCAGTGATCTGGTCGATCAGGCGTATCAGAATATCGGCGCGCATGACGACAAAGTGAAGGCTTATTTGACACTGGACGAGGAGAACGCACGCGCACGCGCTCGTCAACTGGATGACCGACTTGTCAGTGGTGAAGAGAAAGGTTTGCTGTTTGGCTTGCCCGTGGGTATCAAAGATAATATCGTGACGAACGGACTGCGTACGACTTGCGGAAGTCAGTTCCTTCGCAATTTCGACCCGGTGTATGATGCAACGGTTGTCGAGAAGCTCAAAGCAGCGGATACCGTAACCTTGGGCAAACTGAATATGGACGAATTTGCCATGGGTGGTTCCAACGAGAACTCCAGCTTCTCACCTGTGCATAATCCATGGGCACTTGATCGTGTTCCGGGTGGTTCCTCAGGTGGTTCTGCTGCAGCGGTTGCTGCGGGAGAAGCGTACTTCACACTTGGATCAGACACGGGCGGTTCTATTCGTCAGCCTGCTTCCTATTGCGGAATTGTCGGTTTAAAGCCTACTTATGGACTGGTTTCCCGTTTTGGCTTGGTGGCCTTTGCGTCATCCCTCGACCAAATCGGTCCTTTGACCAAAAATGTAGAAGATTCTGCTTATGTATTGCAAGCCATTGCCGGTTATGATGCCAAAGATTCGACATCTGCCAAGGTGGATATCCCGGATTATTTGAGCGGACTGACAGGTGATGTCAAGGGATTGCGTATTGCCGTACCGAAGGAGTACATCGGTGAAGGCGTTGACCCGCAAGTAAAAGAGAAAGTTCTTGCCGCACTGAATGTGCTGGAAGGCCTTGGAGCGACATGGGAAGAAGTGTCTCTGCCGCATACCGAATATGCAGTAGCTACCTATTACCTGCTTGCTTCTTCTGAAGCTTCTTCCAACTTGGCTCGTTTTGACGGTGTACGTTACGGTGTGCGTGCGGACAATCCGGAGAATTTGCTGGATCTGTACCACCAGTCTAGAAGTCAGGGCTTTGGTCCGGAAGTAAAACGGCGTATTATGCTCGGAACCTATGCACTTAGCTCCGGTTACTATGATGCGTATTATTTGAAAGCTCAGAAAGTACGTACATTGATCAAACAGGACTTCGATGATGTTTTTGCCAAGTATGACGTGATTATCGGACCTACTGCACCTACAACGGCATTTAAGATGGGGTCTCAGGTAGACAATCCGCTTACGATGTACCTGAACGACATTCTGACGATTCCAGTCAGTCTGGCGGGTGTTCCAGCGGTCAGCATTCCTTGCGGATTCGCAGACGGACTGCCTGTTGGTTTGCAGATTATCGGTAAAGCTTTTGATGAAACAACCGTACTGCGCGTAGCGCATGCGTATGAACAAAATACAGCATTCCACAAGCAGCGTCCGCAGCTGTAGACTGCCCGGAACGGAGGTAATTAGAAATGTCCGCATCTAAATATGAAACGGTCGTTGGACTCGAAGTCCACGTGGAGTTGCATACCAACTCCAAAATTTTCTGTGGCTGCTCTACTGCTTTTGGAGCTCCGCCTAATACACACACCTGTCCGGTCTGTCTCGGACACCCGGGCGTATTGCCTGTGCTGAACCGTCAGGCCGTTGACTATGCGATGAAAGCCGCAATGGCTCTCAACTGCACAATCGCCGATGTCAGCAAGTTTGACCGTAAAAACTACTTCTACCCGGATTCACCTAAAGCGTATCAGATTTCACAATTTGATCAGCCGATTGGTGAGAATGGCTGGATTGATATCGAAGTCAACGGAGAAACGAAACGGATCGGTATCACGCGTCTGCATCTGGAAGAGGATGCAGGAAAGCTCACACACGTAGATGGTGGTTATGCCTCACTTGTGGACTTTAACCGTGTCGGAACTCCTCTGGTCGAGATTGTATCCGAACCCGAGATTTCTTCTCCCGAAGAAGCGCGTGCGTATTTGGAAAAACTTCGTGCGATCATGCAGTACTGTGATGTTTCTGATGTGAAGATGGAAGAGGGGTCACTTCGTTGTGATGCCAACATCAGCTTGCGTCCACATGGTCAGGAGAAACTGGGCACTCGGGCGGAGCTCAAAAATATGAACTCCTTCCGTGGTGTACAGCGCGGTCTGGAATATGAACAATATCGTCAAGCCGAGATTCTCGATGACGGCGGAGAAGTTGTTCAAGAGACACGCCGCTGGGATGAAGCTCAGGGCAAAACCTTGTCGATGCGTGGCAAAGAGCAAGCGCATGACTATCGTTACTTCCCAGACCCGGATCTGGTAAAACTGCATATTGATGCCGAATGGAAGGAACGCATCAGAGCTTCCATTCCTGAACTGCCGGATCAGCGTAAAGCCCGGTACACTGCGGATTACAGTCTGCCTAGTTATGATGCCGAGGTTATCACCTCTTCCAAAGCGATTGCAGACCTGTTTGAAGACAGTCTGAAATATACCCAGGATGCCAAATCCGTTTCCAACTGGATTATGGGTGACCTGCTTGGTTATCTTAACACCAATAACCTTGAGGTAACGCAAGTTCCGCTAACGGGGCAAGGACTCGGTGAGATGATCGGATTGCTGGAGAAAGGCACCATCAACAGCAAAATCGCTAAAACGGTATTTAAGGAAATGCTGGAGAGTGGCAAGCTTCCACAACAGATCGTTGAAGAAAAAGGACTCGTGCAAATCAGTGATGAAGGAGCGATCCTCGCCATTGTAGAGCAGGTCGTTGCGAACAATCCGCAATCTGTCGAGGATTACAAGGCTGGCAAACAAAAAGCCATCGGTTTCCTCGTAGGTCAGGTTATGAAAGAAAGTAAAGGCAAGGCGAATCCGGCCCTTGCTAATCAACTGCTCGCAGATGTATTGAACCGCTAATCCTTCCAGTGAGGTCGGACAGAAAGAGGCTCGTCCCTGTGACAGCCTCTTTTTTGGTATAAAAAATTCTGACGCACCGTGTTATTTAGGTTTTAACGGTTTATGAAGTCTGATACGGAGGAGTTGTGCTTAACCATGAGTATTCAAACATTGTCACTACGTGATGAAGATATGTTGGTCCAATTGTGGAGGTTGCAACATATGGCTTACCGATTGGAAGCAAAGATTATCGGATTTCAAGACATTCCACCTTTGCTTGATACGGTGGAAACATTACAGAACTGCGGGGAAACATTTTACGGATGTGTTGATAAGCAGGATGGAGAGTTGCTTGGCGCAGTGGCTGTGATGGAGGAAGAACGGGACACACTAACCATCACACGTATGATGGTACATCCCAGCCACTTTCGCAAAGGGATTGCCGCTTCATTAATGAAGCATGTCTTCGAACAACATCCCGATCTGCCACGTTATATCGTATGCACAGGAACGCTGAATACAGCAGCGGTGAATCTATATATGAAGTTTGGATTTAAGCCTGTCGATGCTGCAGAGATCGCACCTGGAGTGGAATTAACGACATTTCATAAGAATAAGCTTTAAGCATGTGAACAACTTAGAGGAGGAACTAGAACGTTGAGCAATCCTTGGTTTATTGATGAATGGCATATTTTGCTTCGTTTATTGCTGGCAATGCTGCTTGGTGGACTCGTCGGTCTGGAACGTGAACGTTCCAATCATGCTGCTGGACTACGAACTCATATTTTGGTTTGTCTTGGATCGGCGCTGATTATGATGCTGTCTATTTATGGTTTTAAAGATTTTGCACATGAATTAAACGTGCGGATTGATCCTGCGCGTCTGGCTACAGCAGTAATCACCGGTGTCGGTTTCTTAGGAGCAGGTACAATTCTTTTCACAGGTAAGTCCATAACGGGACTCACAACCGCAGCGTCGATATGGGTGGTTGCCGCGATAGGTCTTGCCTCAGGGGCTGGCTTCTTTTTTGCCTCCATCGTATCCACCGTACTGGTACTCTTAAATCTTTGGGTTTTTAACAAATTAGAGCTGAGGTATTTGCGCGGCAATAAGCTGCATGTCATTACCCTTCATACCTTGTCCGAACCAGGGACATTAGAGAAGGTCTCGTCTTTTATGGAACAGGAAAAGATCAGAGTTCGTAAGATTACCGTGAATGAACCAGATTTGGCTTTTGCAGAAGTTGTATCCGTTGAGCGGAAAATAGAAATTGTACTGCATGTGCAAGTGCCGCATGACTTTAAGACAATACAGATTGTCTCCAAGTTAAGACAGTGGGAACACATGACCAAAGTGTCGATTGAATAAAGGAATTCTTAACCCTCTGAGCGCTGGCATCGCAGAGGGTTTTTCTTAATATCCATTTTTATTCCAGTTACTCTTCAGGCGCTTTAGGGTACTATCTAACCAAATGCATGATGAGAGGTAACGGTCATTTTTTGGAGAAAGGAGCATGTTATGAAGAAAGGGAAGGGCCATACAGATCGCGCAAGAAGAGGAAAGACTAGGAAACCCAAGAAGGTGCGGAATAAAACACATAAGTTTATTGCGGGGCTTTTAAGTGCCATTGTTCCGGGCTTGGGACATATTTATTTACGTCTGTACATGCGCGGATTGACTTTTATTTTGCTTGTTTTGCTTGATTTGTCCGCTCTGTTATACTTCTCGTCCATCGGCATACAGATCAATGTACCTCTACTGATCTTGCTGGCTCTTTGTATTCCGGTGATTTATTTCTACAACGTATATGACGTATTGCAATCAGCTGATTGGGTTATGCTGCGCAGGCGACGGGCTGTAACGCAAGGCAATATGGACAAGCGGCTAGTTGGCGAACGATCTGAGCGGGATCGAATGATGGTGTGGGAACGTGGCATTTCGTTTGGCCTTCTGTTAATTGTGGGAGGTTCACTGATGGTGCTATTCTTCCGTAAACCACGCTGGTTTCAAGATCTGATTGCCATGTATGGCGGATATTCTTTTGCTATTCTGTTGATCGTAGGTGGCTTATTACTATTCGGCCGGGAATTTTGGGTTATGTTACGTAAGAAGAAATCATAGGGTACGGATGTGGACGGAAGGAGGGAAAAGAATGAACCGCAAAATCAGGGTAGGACGTTTTACGGCTGCTGCTCTAATAGCTACTGTTGGTGTACTGTTCATAATGGATAAACAGTGGGGCACAGACTACCTCTACGAATTCGTGGATTGGTGGCCATTTTTGCTTGTGGCTCTGGGTGTGGAATGGATTGTATTGTTCCTGTGGACACGCATGAGAAGTAAACGAGATTTAGATCGTTTGTCCACGCCCGATGAGCGCCCAAAAGCACGTTTTAGACCGGATGCCAAAGGCATTCTGGCCTCTTTGATTCTAACCGCTTCTGTATTTATTGTGACAGAACAAGATCACTACATGCATCTGTGGAACCGCGTCAGTCTTAATCTGGGAGCTGCCTCAATGGACTACAGTCAGGCTGCAGGTTATAAGGAAGATAAGGTCACGATCGGAGTTCCTGTCCGTATGGATACTTCGGATATCGTGGTCGAAGGTGTGAACGGAGATATAACAATCCAGCGGGGAGATACGGATGAGATTAAAGTGAATACCGTTGTCTGGGTCGACCAAGCATCTGAAGTCCAGGCCAAGGCAGTAGCCGCGGCTTCTTTTGTAGAAGCGGAAGGGGATAAGGTCATTCATATTAAAGCGACAGGTAAGGCGTATGGTGAAAATGAAAAAACGCAACCACGCATGAATATGACGATCACCATTCCAGACGACCGCCGTTTCAATCTGGATATCCGCACATCGAATGGTGCCATTTTGTTAAACCGTCCTGAAGCCATCAAGACCATTCTTGCCGAGACAGGCAATGGACGAATTCGGATTACGAATGCGGTTGGCGATATCTCGGGGAAAACGCTCAACGGGGACGTAATCGTAGCGAACGCTATAGGCAACGTGGACATGGATAGCAACCGTGGCGATATGAAAGCACGTGGTGTTTCGGGAGATGTAGATTTAACCACGCAAGTGGGAAATGTCAGCATTACAGACTCTTTTGGCGAGTTTTCAGCTGAAACCCGGAATGGCAATATTACACTGGATGGTGCTAATCTGGGCGTGAAAGCTCAGTCTCTGAATGGCAGTATTAACATTGTTTCCGCTAAAGTCGGTGGAGATTGGGATGTATATAGTGCAGTGGGAGCCATTAACGTTGTGATCCCTGAACGTGGTGATTATAGTCTGTCGGGCTCCAGCAGTTACGGTGATTTGAAGACGGATATGCCGTTCAACGTCAAAAACAAAACGATTGAAGGACAACTGGGTGAGGGAGAATACAGAATCAAAATTGAAGGAAATAGTGATCTGACGGTAGAACGTAATCCGGCAGTTTCTACACCGGAATCCATATTGCAAGAGTCTGTGGAAACAAATGGGGAAGGACAGCAGACGACAGGTGAAGGTCAGAATTCCCAAGAGGATACGACCAAAGTTCCTGCATCGCCGCGTTGACAATAAACTTGCAATCGCCGTACAATAAATGTACACTGGCAAGGTTACATGACGTCAAAGAGCGTTTGTCGTTGTGTACAGCCGGGAAATTATACTCTGTATGACAGCGAAGATTCATTTTTTCAAACAGAGAATGAAAGGTAAGGCGGTGGGCTTTATGGCAACACGTGTCCAACATGCGTTGGAGCAGCTCAAAACGACCGGTGTCCGTATTACACCCCAGCGTCATGCCATATTAAACTATTTGATGGAATCGATGGGGCATCCGACAGCCGATGAGATTTACAAGGCACTTGAACCCCAATTCCCTAGTATGAGCGTGGCGACCGTATATAACAATTTGAAAATGTTTCTGGAAGCCGGTATGGTTCGGGAACTGACTTACGGAGATAATTCAAGCCGTTTTGATGCCAATGTAACGGATCATTATCATGTGATATGTGACCAGTGTGGCAAGATTGAAGACTTCAGTTATCCATCGTTAAAGAGTGTGGAGCTTCAGGCTGAGTCAAGCACGGGATTTGAGGTACATGGTCACCGATTGGAAGTATATGGTGTGTGCAAAAGTTGCAGGCATCAATAGAGATGATTTACAATATTAACGTGTGGAATTCAGTATGGATTCTTCACGTTTTTTATTTATACAGAGTTCTGAGAAAAACATCCATGTGAATATATCCATGATTTTTGGGATGTTTACCATCATCTATGGAATTAACGGAGGTAGTCGTTTGGGTAGAAAAAGCAAATATACACGTCATAAACGACGTTCATTTTGGCCAGGGTTACTTGGTGCATGTTTGGTGGCAGGTGGTGCCTATTGGCTTATTACCAGCGTATGGTTGAATAAGGTCTATGAGGACCCGGATTGGCTCGGGAGAAATCAGCCTATTTTTGTAGATGGACAGCTTATGGATGAGGATGCTTCCGGCACAGGTGGTCAGCTTAAACTGCCCGTGAAAGTGTTGCAAGAAACAATAGATCCGGGAATACGATACGAACCTGACTCGGGGGATATCATTATCGCTTCTCCGCAGAGAGTGTTGCATATGAAAGAGGGCAGTACCCAGGCTGAACTGAATCATCAAAATTATCCGCTGAAAGTAAAGCCGGAGGTAAAGTCTAATGAGGCGTATATTCCCCTTCAACCGTTAAAGGAGGTGTACGGGCTGACCGTTCAGGAAGATCCGACAACAGGAGCCGTTATTTTGATGCGCGGTGGAGATATGATCCAATATGCAACGATTGATACGTTGTCATCCAAAGAAGATCAGACCGTTCCTCTGTATAAGAGCGGAGAAGAGTCGTCCCCCATTCTCACGGATATGAAGCAGAATGTAAGAGTGCGGGTGTGGCAGACTGGAACAGATCAGAGCTTTGTGCAGATGGATAACGGTTATGCCGGTTATGTAGATAATGATCATCTTGTTCTAGGTGAGAAAAAGACGCTGGACATACCGAAGTTTACACCTACTGCGGCGGAGAAAAAGTGGAAAAACAAACCGGTGAATCTGGTATGGGAGGCTGTCTACAATCGTCAGCCTGACGTAAGCTCTATTGGCAAGATGCCTGGGGTAAACGTAGTGAGCCCGACATGGTTCCATATTACGGATGGCAATGGCTCAGTGAAAAGCAAAGGAGACCAAGCCTATGTGAACTGGGCGAAGCGTTCAGGGATGGAAGTATGGGGATTGATGGATAACAGTTTCGATCCAGACATCACGAAGGAGGCACTGTCTACCTACGCCAAACGTACACACATCATTGAACAAATGCTGGACTATGCTAAAACGTTCCGGCTGGATGGTATTAATATCGACTTTGAAAATGTATATACCAAAGATGGAACGAATGTTACCCAGTTTGTACGTGAAATGAAGGCGATGGCTCGTATTCACGGCCTGATGTTATCGGTGGATGTTACGCCAAAATCAAATAGTGAAATGTGGTCTGCGTTTTTGGATCGTCGTGGATTAGGAGCTTTTGCCGATTATATTGTCGTGATGGCGTATGACGAGCACTGGGCAGCCAGTCCAAAAGCAGGTTCTGTTGCCTCACTGCCATGGACCGAGTCCTCGATGCGCCGCATACTGGAAGAAGATGAAGTGCCTTCAGACAAGCTGATTATGGCCGTTCCTTTATATACACGGATTTGGACTGAAAAAGCGAATGAGCAGGGAGAGATCAAAGTTTCCTCCAAAGCGGTAGGTATGAATTCCGTGCAGGAGTTAATTAAAGAGAAGAAACTCAAGCCTGTTCTGGATCAAGCAAGCGGACAAAACTATGTAGAGTATAAGGAAGATGGCGCTGTCAAAAAAATCTGGATCGAAGATGCAGTATCCTTACAAGCAAGGGTAGATCTTATTTCTTCGTTGAAACTGGGCGGAGTAGCTGCATGGAATAGAAGCTTTGCTAATACATCGGCATGGGAAACACTCAAAGAGGCTGGTTATTCTAAATAAATTAGAATAAATCGAACTTATTATTCTCATCATTTTCCATATCCAAAAAGACCCGGTAAAGATACCGGGTCTTTTTGTTGGGACGACTACTGTTTCAGAACGTGTTAACAACAGATACACCTGCAACTCTATGCACTACAAACCGCGCTGGATACCGTTTACCCACCTTGTAGGTTGAGTACAGAGTTTAAGAGTGTACGGTGAAGGTTTATGGACAAAATGCATTAATGGGATTTTGGCGCCTGTGAGTTACTTGTAAGGCGCGGCTGGTGGAGTAGCTGGTTCCACAGGTGGACTCATCGTATTGGCTTTGTTCGGGTCCATCGTTAGAATCGTATGACAGAACATGCAACGATCTGTTTTACCCAGCATCTTCGTTAACTTGCCGCATTCTGGACAATCGACCTGCACAGCACTGGTTGAGAGCATGCCTGCCCAGAAATAAATGATCAAACTGCCCAGCATGGCAACAAGCCCGATTACAAGACCGACCGCTGCGATGACCTTTCCGGCATGTCCCCAGAATACAATTCCGGCTGTGCCGAGTATCATTAGGCCCATTCCTAGCATGGTTAACAGTAATCCCCAAGTGCGAAAAGCATTAATTTTTGCTGATTTAAAAATCATAAAAAATGCTCCTATCGTATGAGTAGTATCGGACCTGAAAAAGAAGGAAACTTTGTATATCATGTCGAATTACATTATAACTGACTTGGCGCTAAACTGCCATGAATTGTATAAATTGTATGGAGGGAATCGTGGAATTAAAGAACCTTGCTTTTTTGTCCGAGCAGTCGGAAGAGACAGGGGCAGTTGGGGCTATCGCTTATTCCCACCCGGGAGAGCGATTCCACGGCTCTCTGATCCAGGATTTTGACTTGATGGTACTGATCGTGCATAACACAGATCAATCGATGTCAACGGTCGAACATTACAGATACGGAGATCTTCGTTATCAGTTGATCTATGTCAGCCAGTCTGATTTACAGATTACTGCGGTTACGGGAGAACATGATAATCTCATGCAATGCCTGATTGATGGGGAGATTATCTGGGAAACGGGCAACCAGATTAGCGATTTGAGAGAAGAGTTATCTTCGTTCGGGAACGAGTTGCGTGAGCAAAAACTGTTTCACGAGTTCACCAGTTTTCTAAGGATGTACGTTGAGGCGAAGCGTCATATCCAGCAGGGGCATGTTGTGGATGCCTATTACAATGCATTGGAGGCACTGGGAAGTTGGGCAAGGATTGTGCTTATTGAACAGGGGATCTACCCTGATCATGCCGTCTGGACTCATGTGCAGCAATTAGATCGTGCATTATGGAAGCTGTATCAGGAACTGACTGTAAGTTCTGAGACTTTGGAACAGCGCGTGGAGCTTGTATTGCTCGCTTGTGAGTTTTCTGTCATGTCGAAAATGGGAGAATGCTCTGAACTTCTGCTCCGTGTGATTAGAAGCCGAAAAGAGCCATGGAGTATTAATGAACTGGTTCATCATCCTCAATTAAGATTTGTTCGCAAGGACCTGCCGTTGGTACTTCGAAAACTTGTGTTTCGTTCTATAGTTAAAGAATCAGCTGGATGGCCCTCACTAGAAGGGGAAGGCCGGGAAATTCGCTATTGGATCGAGAGTTGATTGATTCTATCAATGAGATAATGTGAAATGGTTTATAAAGGAGGGGGAACCTTCCTTTTTTGTTTGTTTAATAATTTATATGTTTAGGTGTTGACTCTGATCTGGAGATTATGGTACATTATATTTCGTTCCCCAAATGAGTGAATCATCATAAAATGACAAATTCAGTTGAGGAAAAGTGAAGAACATAAAGTGTTAGAAAAGAAATTCAAAAAAAGTTCTTGACGAAAACAAACGAAATGTGTTACATTATTCAAGTCGCCGCCGAAACTTGGTGAGGACGAGGAAGTAAGTAAAACAATCGTGTTTGATCTTTGAAAACTGAACAACGAGTGAGTAAACATTCTGCTTGCAGAATGATGTGAAAGTTTTTGGTACATGCCATCTGGCTGTATGAAAACTGGAACACAAATGAGATTTTTAATCTCGTCAGATTCAAAATGAGCTTATCGCTCTTTTCAATACCCCGATGAGTTTCAGAGCGTTTAACGACGCTGACGAAATTCATCTTT
>NZ_JACLIC010000017.1:0-29897 GCF_019748695.1 Paenibacillus cucumis (ex Kampfer et al. 2016)
GGTTCGAATCCCCTACGGGTCATAGTTATTTTAATAACTAAAGAGTGGGATGAGAATCCCAAAGGTTCGTCGGAGGATTAGCATCGTTAGCAACTGCTTCGCAGTCTCGAACGAAGTGAGAGTATCCCCTACGGGTCATATTTTCGGAGGCTTAGCTCAGCTGGGAGAGCATCTGCCTTACAAGCAGAGGGTCGGGGGTTCGATCCCCTCAGCCTCCACCATATATATTTTTCTAATGACGCGGGGTGGAGCAGCCCGGTAGCTCGTCGGGCTCATAACCCGAAGGCCGCAGGTTCAAATCCTGCCCCCGCAATTGTAGCTTTCCTAACCGAAAGTGATCTGGAACCGTGGTGTAGTTGGCCTAACATGCCTGCCTGTCACGCAGGAGATCGCGGGTTCGAATCCCGTCGGTTCCGCCATCTTTATATGGCTCGGTAGCTCAGTCGGTAGAGCAGAGGACTGAAAATCCTCGTGTCGGCGGTTCGATTCCGTCCCGAGCCACCATTAACATAACAATTTGATACGCCGGTGTAGCTCAACTGGTAGAGCAACTGACTTGTAATCAGTAGGTTGGGGGTTCAAGTCCTCTCGCCGGCACCACTTTATGGAGGATTAGCGAAGTGGCCAAACGCATCAGACTGTAAATCTGCTCCCGTACGGGTTCGGTGGTTCGAATCCATCATCCTCCACCAGTTTTATTATGAGTCATTAGCTCAGTTGGTAGAGCACCTGACTTTTAATCAGGGTGTCGAAGGTTCGAATCCTTCATGACTCACTTTTATTATATGCGCGTGTGGCGGAATTGGCAGACGCACTAGACTTAGGATCTAGCGTCTTTGACGTGGGGGTTCAAGTCCCTCCACGCGCATCCCTTATTTTGCGGAAGTGGCTCAGCGGTAGAGCATCGCCTTGCCAAGGCGAGGGTCGCGGGTTCGATTCCCGTCTTCCGCTCCAATATTTGCGCCCTTAGCTCAGCTGGATAGAGCGTTTGACTACGAATCAAAAGGCCGGGAGTTCGAATCTCTCAGGGCGCGCCATTATAACTAAATTTAAACTATGCCGGCGTGGCGGAATGGCAGACGCGCTCGACTCAAAATCGAGTGGGAAACCGTGGAGGTTCGAGTCCTCTCGCCGGTATATTTAACGGGATGTAGCTCAGCTTGGTAGAGCACCTGGTTTGGGACCAGGGGGTCGCATGTTCAAATCGTGTCATCCCGATTTTTTTGTTTATGCGGGTGTAGTTCAATGGTAGAACTTTAGCCTTCCAAGCTAATAGCGTGGGTTCGATTCCCATCACCCGCTTTATATATTGAAGAAGAAAGAGACACGATCTGTGTTCTCTTTCTTTTTTTGCATGAACAAGAGGTTATTCCCCTTTTCCTATATTATGTGGCCAAGTCTCCGTCATATTCTTCAGCTATTTTCTCAATTAACATTCAATCCATATTCAGGGAACTCACTTGTTACACTCCAAGTTAAATTTTTGGATTACTCTTGATCCCCCTCAAACCGACCATGCGCTTTAATAACATGCGAGTTTCTTATATAAAATTTGTTGATCATGTATACCTTATATTCCTCCAGCCATTACCTTAGCATTGGACGGATAATAATCTGCCTGATTCGTACTTTCTCACCCCTTATTTTACGCAAATCAATCCCAATTTTAATAAAACGCTTACAAAAATAGCTTGCGAAAATGCTCAGCCTGTAATACCATATGAATTAAGCGCTTAACCTTTAGGGGTAAGGCGCTTAAACTTAACTTAGATTAAGCGCTTAACCCGTAAAGGAAAGGATGGCGATCAATTCATGACAACGATTCGACTAACGATGGCTCAGGCCTTGCTTCGATACCTGGATCAGCAGTATATCTCGGTAGATGGGGTAGAAACCAAGTTTGTAAAAGGAATTATCGGAATATTTGGACACGGGAATGTAACAGGCATCGGGGAAGCATTAGAACGCAGCTCTGGAAGCCTGACGTATATGCAAGGTAAGAACGAACAAGGTATGGTGCACACAGCTGCAGCGTATGCCAAACAGAAAAACCGCAAACAGATCTATGCATGCACTACGTCTATTGGCCCTGGTGCACTGAATATGATTACTGCCGCAGCAACGGCAACGGTGAACCGGATTCCAGTATTGCTACTCCCAGGAGATAACTTTGCTACGCGAGAACCAGATCCAGTATTGCAACAACTTGAAGTAAGCAGTGACTATACCATATCGGCTACAGATCCGTTCAAAGCGGTTAGCAAATACTGGGATCGCATCGTGCGCCCGGAACAGTTGATGGTTGCAGTTACCAATGCTATGCGTGTATTGACCGACCCAGCTGAGACAGGAGCTGTTACGCTGGCATTACCTCAGGATGTGCAGGCAGAAGCGTATGACTACCCGGAATCTTTCTTTGCCCGTAAAGTGCATTATCTGGATCGCAGGCCACCTGTTCAGGCAGCCCTTGAACGGGCAACGAAGCAGATCGCCCGTAGCAAAAAGCCCCTGCTCGTTGCAGGCGGTGGGGTGCTGTACTCTGAGGCATCTGCACAACTGATCGAGTTCGCAGAAGCTTTCGGTATTCCGATCGCTGAGACGCAGGCTGGCAAGAGCGCAGTATCTTGGGAACACCCGCTTAATGTGGGGGCCATCGGGGTTACCGGTTCTCTGGCTGCCAATCGCTTGGCTAAAGAAGCGGATGTCGTGATCGGCGTGGGTACGAGGTTCTCCGATTTTACCACGGCCTCACATGCTGCGTTTCAAAATCCAGAAGTATCCTTTATCAACATTAACTTGAATAGTATGGATGCTGCCAAGTTAGGCGGGGAAGCCATTCTGGCAGATGCCCGTGAAGGTCTGCAGGCGTTGCAACAAGAATTGAAGGCACAACAGTACAGCAGTGCATATGGTTCATCTGAAGTGGCTGAACTTCGTGATCAATGGAATACAGAGGTGGATCGACTCTACGCTGCCGAGCATGAAGCTGGTTTAGCGCAAACGAAAGCCATTGGCATCGTGAATCACACAATTGATCCATCCTCGGTAATTGTCTGTGCGGCAGGTAGTCTCCCAGGGGACTTGCACCGTTTGTGGCGTACTGCTGAGCCGAAGACTTATCACATGGAGTATGGATTCTCTTGCATGGGATACGAGGTTAGTGGTGCATTCGGCGCGGCTCTCGCGGAGCCGGATCGTGAAGTATATGCCATGGTGGGTGACGGTAGTTACCTGATGTTGCATTCGGAACTGGTTACAAGCTTGCAGGAACAGAAGAAAATGACGGTTCTTTTATTCAATAATAATGGCTTCCAGTGCATTCATAATCTGCAACGTGAACATGGCAGTGACGGATTCGGAAACGAATTCCGTTATCGCGAAACAGAGAGCGGCCGTTTGACGGGTGAGTATATGCCTATGGATTTTGCGGCTCACGCTCGTAGTATGGGAGCGAAAGCATATCGTGCGGAAACCGCAGAGCAACTGGAACAGGCGCTTCGGGATGCCAAGAACGAGACGGTAACAACGTTGATTGAAATTCCGGTTGTACCGGGAACCAACACAGGCGGATATGAGTCATGGTGGAATGTCGGGGTGCCTGAAGTATCTGTTGAGGAAAAAGTCGTTCGTGCCCACGAAACGATGAAATCGAATCGCGGTAAAGCAAAACGGGTGTAATTCACGCTACTAATCTCATATACTCATTTATTTTATAAATAAATCTCTTCTCATAAAGATAAAGTCTGACAAAGCTGAACAACAAAAGGAGCCGTGGAATCATGAGCAAGCTGCCATTCCAGCTTGGGATTCATCCGATCAATTGGGTCGGCGAAGATGTAAAGGAACATGGTGATGATACAACTTGTGCGCAGATTCTGGACGATATTCAGCGTCTGGGATTAACGGGTACTGAGATGGGACGCAAGTATCCGACCGATCCTGCTACACTGCGTGAAGAACTGAGCAAGCGGAATATTAATCTGATCTCCCAGTGGAAATCCGTACTGTTCTCCGATCCGGCATATCGCCAAGCGGAGCTGGACGACTATCGCAGACATGCGGAATTTCTGCAGTCCATGGGCAGCAAGGTGATTAGTACGGCTGAGGTAGGCGGGTCACTTCATTTTGATCCAAGACGGACACCGAATGAAAAAGAAGTACTCAGACTCAGCGATGCCGAATGGCATGTTCTTGCTGAAGGTTTGAACCAAGCTGGTGCCATTGCTCAGGAGCATGGCCTTAAGCTCACCTATCACCATCACGGAGGCACGGTAGTTGAGCAACCTGAGGAAATTGATCGTTTGATGGAGCTCACAGACCCATCACTGGTTTACTTACTCTTTGATACAGGCCATGCCTATTATGGCGGCGCTGATCCACTTGAGGTGCTGCGTAAACATTACGACCGGATTGCCTACATCCATCTGAAGGATATTCGCCCGGATGTGCTGGATCAGGCACGAGCGGAGCAATCAGACTTTGTTGGCTGTATTCGCAGGGGGGTATTCACGGTACCAGGAGATGGTTGCATTGATTTTGCACCGATTCTGCAGGAACTGATTACTCGCGGATACAACGGCTGGGCGATGCTCGAAGGAGAACAAGATCCTGCCATTCATAATCCGTATGAGTATGCGAAACGCTCTTTGAGTTACATGGAATCTCTGTACTAGGGCAGTAAAGACACCGCAATTAAAGACAGTTAACCAGCCTAGCATCTATATGTGTAGCAAATTAAAAAGAACCAATATTAAGTCATATAAATGGAGTAAGAATTATCTCCTAACCAAAAGAGATTCCACCATAGAAAGGGGCTCAACCGCAATGACTTACGTATCCTTTCCAGCATCCAGGAAGAAGGATTTCACTGCCATTGGCCGCTTGTGCATCGATTTGAATGCCAATGAGATCAACCGTCCGATGGAAGAGACGATGACGTTCACCAAATACGTTGGCGGTTCTCCGGCCAATATTACGATCGGCATGTCCAGACTTGGCATGGAGACGGCTTTCATCGGCAAAATTGCAGGTGACCAGATGGGCAGATTCATCCAAAGTTATCTGGAGAAAAACGGGATCGACACCTCCAATGTGGTGACTGATAACACGGGGGCAGTAACCGGACTTGCTTTTACCGAGATCAAAAGCCCGACAGACTGCAGTATTTTGATGTATCGAGACAACGTAGCGGATCTTTTATTGCAGGCTAGCGAGGTACAGGAACAGCTGATTGCGGATTCCAAAGTGTTGTTGATCTCCGGTACAGCTCTCGCACAGAGCCCATCACGGGAAGCCGTTATTCAAGCTCTGACTTATGCAAAAAAACATGGCACTGTCATCGTATTTGATTTGGACTACCGTCCATATACTTGGACATCGGATGAAGAGACAGCAGTCTATTATAACCTCGCTGCCGAGAAATGCGATATCATTCTGGGAACACGAGAAGAGTTCGACATGATGGAGACATTTGAGAATAACCCGGATCATAATGATCAGGTGACAGCACAGAAATGGTTTGATTTTGCAGCGAAAATCGTTGTGATCAAGCACGGAAAAGAAGGCTCCATCGCGTATACGCGTGAAGGGCTCTCACATCGGGCTAACAGTTACCCTGCTCGTGTCGTAAAAACATTCGGTGCAGGTGATTCTTACGCTGCTGGTTTCCTTTACGGCTTAATGCAAGGCTGGACCATCGAACGCAGTATGAGCTACGGAAGTGCTGCAGCAAGTATCGTCATTTCCAGCCATAGTTGTTCGGATGCGATGCCATCTGTGGAACAGGTGGATGACTATATCGAACGTTGCAACCGCGGCGAAATCGTTCCGTCTTAATCACGTATTGAGTATGGACCACCAACGATTTACAAGTGAAAGAAACGCATAGAAGTAACGCACATAAACGAGGGGAGACAACACACATGGGAAAAGGGACTTCAGAAGCGTCTGCAACAGTGACAAATGTACAGAACTGGATCGGGGGTACTTGGGTAACCCCGACGACAACACGAACCGAAGCGGTTGTTAACCCGGCTACAGAAGAGATTATTGCATACGTGCCGCTGTCTGAACAAGCGGATGTGGATCAGGCCGTACAGGCTGCAAGGACAGCATTCAAATCGTGGAGCACCACACCGGTTCCTCGCCGTGCCCGCATTTTGTTCCGTTATCAGCAACTGCTGGTAGAGCACTGGGAAGAGCTGGCCAAACTGGTGACACTGGAGAACGGTAAAAGTTATGCCGAAGCTTATGGCGAAGTATTGCGCGGGATTGAGTGCGTTGAGTTCGCGGCAGGTGCCCCGAACCTCATGATGGGCAAACAGTTGCCTGACATCGCTACAGGACTGGAATCAGGCATGTACCGTTACCCAATCGGGGTCATCGGAGGAATCACTCCGTTCAACTTCCCGATGATGGTACCTTGCTGGATGTTCCCGCTGGCGATTGCTTGCGGTAACACATTTGTTCTGAAGCCGTCAGAGCGTACTCCGCTCCTGGCCGGACGTTTGGCAGAACTTTTCAAAGAAGCGGGACTTCCAGATGGAGTACTCAACATCGTTCACGGTGCACATGACGTTGTAAACGGATTGCTTGAGCATAAAGAAGTTGCGGCTATTTCCTTTGTCGGTTCACAACCTGTTGCTGAATACATCTACAAAACAGCTTCTGCACACGGCAAACGTGTTCAGGCACTTGCTGGTGCGAAGAACCACTCCATCGTTATGCCGGACGCTGACCTTGATCTGACCGTAAAAGAGATCACAAGTGCAGCGTTTGGTTCAGCTGGCGAAC
The DNA here is from genome assembly GCF_019748695.1 of Paenibacillus cucumis (ex Kampfer et al. 2016). Classification (NCBI taxonomy): domain Bacteria; kingdom Bacillati; phylum Bacillota; class Bacilli; order Caryophanales; family Paenibacillaceae; genus Paenibacillus; species Paenibacillus cucumis (ex Kampfer et al. 2016). Next base: position 6,793 of record NZ_JACLIC010000017.1, read on the forward strand.
GTTGTATGGCTTGCTCCGTTGTGGTTGCTGTTGGCGATGTGGCGGATGCTTTGGTACAAAAGCTGGTGGAAGCTGCTGACCGCATCAACATTGGTAACGGCATGGACGAAGGCGTATTCCTGGGTCCAGTGATCCGCGGACTTCACAAAGAGCGTACACTGGGTTACATTGAGTCAGGTGAACAGGAAGGCGCAACCTTGATTCGGGATGGACGTAAGGATCAAGCGACAGACGGTTCCGGTTATTTTGTAGGGCCAACTGTATTTGATCATGTAGATAGCACCATGAAAATCTGGAAAGATGAAATCTTTGCTCCAGTACTTTCGGTGGCAAGAGTAGAAACACTGGAGGAAGCGGTAGAACTGGCAAACCGTTCAGACTTTGCTAACGGGGCATGCCTATTTACTCGCAGCGGTGCGAATATGCGCCAGTTCCGTGAAACGATTGAAGCGGGTATGCTGGGCGTGAATCTGGGTGTACCAGCACCGATGGCCTTCTTCCCATTCTCCGGTTGGAAGAAATCCTTCTACGGTGATCTGCATGCTAACGGCACGGATGGTGTGGAGTTCTACACTCGCAAGAAAATGGTAACTACACGCTGGTAATCGATCAACGCACAGCGTACAGCATGCAATATAGGGGCTGAGCAAGGGCTCAGTTCCCAGACACCATAGGGATGCATATAGGGAGGATAACGGAATGGGCAAGGACAAAGTAAGAATTGGCATTATCGGTGCTGGACGTATCGGCAAAATCCATGCAGACAACCTGCTGCGTAACCCGAATGCCGAGATTGTAGCGATCAGTGATTTGTTCGCAGGACCTGAACTGGAGGCGTGGGCCTCTGAACGCGGCATCTCTGTTGTCACCAAAGACAGCAGTGAGCTCATTGCAATGTCAAACATTGATGCAGTATTAATCTGTTCCTCAACAGATACACATGTACCGTTGATCGAGCAAGCAGCACAAGCGGGTAAACATATCTTCTGTGAAAAGCCGGTAAGTATGGACTTGTCCCAGACCGAAGCGGCTGTAGCGGCTGTAGCAAAGGCTGGCGTGAAACTTCAGATCGGATTTAACCGCCGCTTTGACCACAACTTCAGAAGAGTACGCTCTCATGTGTTGGAAGGCACGATTGGTGATCCACATATTCTTAAGATTACTTCCCGTGACCCGAGCCCACCACCTGCGGAATATATCCGGGTATCCGGCGGAATTTTCATGGATATGATGATTCATGATTTCGATATGGCCCGTTATTTGTCCGGCAGTGAAGTAGAGGAAGTTTACGCCAAAGGCAAGGTACTCATTAACCCGGTATTCGCAGAACATGGTGATGTGGATACAGCCATCGTTACGTTAACGTTTGCTAATGGCGCAATTGGTGTGATCGACAACAGCCGTCAGGCCGTGTACGGATATGATCAACGTGTGGAAGTATTCGGTTCGCTGGGCAGCGCTTCGGCGGATAATGATCATCCGAATACAGCGGAGATCAGCACAGCAGCTGGACTGATGCGCGACAAACCACTGCACTTCTTCCTTGAACGTTACAATGAAGCATATGTGCAGGAGACTGCTCTTTTCATCGATGCCATTATTCATGATAAACCCGTCATTGTAGACGGTAACGATGCAGTACAGGCAGAGCGGATCGCTTTGGCAGCCAAGATGTCCATGGAGCAGGGAAGACCTGTGAAGATGACAGAAGTTCCAGGTGCATCGCGTGAGACGCAACCGGCAAATTAAGTAGAATTTAGTAGAAGTTGCAAAGCAATTTTCTCTTCAAAATGAATGAATGTTACCTATGTCAAACACACAAGGATCAGATCAAGTGATAGCAGACGAGTATGGAAGGAGTGGATCAATAACATGTCAGAACTTATTGTAAAACCTGCCGCAAACCCGGAGGCAGACGGGACAATATTATCGGTGACACCGGAATCTGCTGGCTGGGAATACGTCGGATTTCAGGTTGCGAAACTAGCAGCAGGGGAGAAGCTAAGCCGTGAGAGTGGAGACCAGGAGCTATGCGTGGTGCTTCTCAGCGGGCTTGCGAATGTAAGTACTCGGGAGCATACATGGGAGAATATCGGGAAACGCATGAGCGTTTTCGAAAAAATTCCTCCGTACTCCGTCTATGTGTCCACGTCAGATCAGATTGAGGTTACGGCACTTACCGAGCTGGAGATCGCGATTTGTGTTGCTCCAGGGAAAGGTACGTATCCTTCACGCTTGATCGCTCCTGAGGATGTAGGTGTGGAAGGGCGCGGTTACGGCAATCTGGAGCGTCATATCCATAACATTTTACCGGAGCAAAAGGAAGCCGACAGCCTGCTGGTCGTTGAAGTGTTCACACCGGACGGTCACTGGTCGAGCTATCCGCCGCATAAACATGATCAGGATGCGTTGCCGGATGAATCACTGCTGGAGGAAACGTATTATTTCCGTGTGCAGCCGGAGCAGGGGTTTGCCATTCAACGCGTGTACACCGATGATCGTTCTGTGGACGAGACGCTTGCCGTGAAAAACGGCGAGGTCGTGCTTGTGCCGAATGGATACCATCCGGTAGGTGCGCCTCCGGGATATGAAGTCTATTATCTGAATGTGATGGCTGGGCCGACACGGACTTGGAAGTTCCATAACGACCCGGATCATGAGTGGCTTTTCAAAAAGTAAAAGTCATAAGTAATTCTGTCTTCGCATTGCGTAAGCAGTATTCCCCCTTCATAATAAGAAGAGAATAATCATCTATGTATAATGAATTTATATATAGCACAAATGGGGAAAAACGATGAAAGCAACCATTTACGATATAGCACGCGAGGCGGGGGTATCGATTGCCACCGTCTCGCAGGTGATTAACGGCAAAGGCAAGATCAGCGAGAAGCGCCGTGCCGAGATTATGGAGATCATGGAGCGGCTTCACTATCAACCGAGCGCAATTGCTGCCGCACTGACCGGTAAACAAACGTATACGCTAGGCCTGCTTGTGCCGGATATTTCGAATCCGTATTTTGCCGAACTTGCCCGGGCAGTAGAGGATCGTAGCCGCCAGTTGGGATATAGCGTGGTGATCTGTAGTACGGATAACAAGGACGAGCGAGTAGAGCGATACCTGAACCTGTTGCAGCAAAAAAGAGTCGACGGCATGATGATCGGAACCGGGATCGATAATGCCGAAATTCTGTCACCGCTCTTGCAGCAGTCGATGCCTGTTGCGCTGATTGCCCGCCATATGCCCGCGTTGTCAGTGCATACGGTCACCATTGACGATAGACTTGGCGGCTTATTGGCTGCGCAACATCTGCTTGAACTTGGACATACGCGTCTGGCAGTCTTGTCTGAGCCATCCAAAGTCAGTAGCAGTCAGGAACGGATACGTGGCTTCCGTGAAGCATTAAATAAGGCAGGATACGTACTGGAGCCTGATCAGATCCGTGAATCAGCTGCAGATCTAGGCTCTGCCAAACAAGAAGCATTGCGGCTACTCGGTGAACAGAATCATCCGACAGGCTTATTCTGTTGTAATGATATTCAGGCGATTGGTGCACTTCAAGCAGCCAAGGAGTTAGGACTACGTGTACCGAGAGATGTATCCATTATCGGATTCGACAATACGATTCTCGCTTCAGTAACGAGTCCACCCCTGACCACGATTGCCCAACCAATTGAAGATTTGGGCCGCCGGGCAGTGGATTTGTTGATCGATGAGCTAAAGGATGAACAGAAGGCTCCACAAAAAATTGTACTTAAACCCGAGTTGGTGGTTCGGGATTCGGCAGGTCAAGCACCAGCAGAGCTGCGTAAATAGTCGTAGCATTTAATGTAAAACACGGGATCTAACTGCACCTGTTGATTATTTATCTGCTGCGGTACCATGCAAAGTTTCAATGGTGTCTGTGACACATAACCAAACAGTAAACAGACCTCATTATGCACCATCTGGGAGCATAATGAGGTCTGTTTTTTATATCTATAATACTGATTTTTTGATTTAATCAGCTTGGATATGCATTTCCTTTTGCAGAGGTCATCCGTATCGATATTGAAGATTACACTTTAAACTTTTTCACCTCGCCGGCCAATGCTTTGGACTGCTCAGCCAATTCATTGGAGCGCTCGGAGATGCTGGTAATATAATTGAATTGCTCTTGTGTGGAAGAAGCCACTTCTTCCGTCGAAGCAGCGCTTTGCTCCGACATCGCCGCAACGCTGGAGATCACCTCGGCAACTTTGCCAGCATTGTCGTCCAGTTCCGTCGTTGCAGAGGAGACTTGTTTCAACTGAACTTCAATGCCCTCAATCGACTGTTGAATGCGGACAAAGGATTCACGCATATTGTGCACGGCAGCAACCTGTTGTTCCACACCCTGTTCAGCAGTGCGTACTTCGTTAACACTCATGCCGCTGGCAGTCTGAATTTCATTCAGCAGTATGATAATGTCTTTGGCAGAAGCGGCAGATTGCTCGGCAAGTTTGCGTACTTCTTCTGCCACAACAGCGAAGCCCCGTCCGTGTTCACCTGCTCGTGCGGCTTCAATTGAAGCATTTAACGCCAGCAGATTGGTTTGAGAGGCGATACCTTGAATCATAGCAACGATGCCCTCAATCTTCTGAGACTTGTCGGCAAGCAGTGTAATGGATTCACCTACCCGGTCAATGGAGTGACGATTGCCGTCTGCCAGTTCAACCTGGTGATCCACGGCTTGCAGACCTGTGAGCATCGCTTCACCGGCGTCACGTATCATCTCCACCGATTGTTCTACACTGCGGTTAATACCCCCAACATTGTCACTCATAATAGCCAGACGACCTGATCCATCGTAGACGGATTCAGCTTGTGTGCTGGAGCCTTGAGCCAGCTCATCTGTGGCAATCGAGATTTGTTCAGCAATTCGTTTGGTATTTTCCGTGTGTTCCTGCATCTCTCCTGATATGCTGTGTACCCGGTCAGCCGAGGTGGTGACTTGGCGTAGCAGTGTGCCGAGTTGATCTGACATCTGGTTAAAGGCGATGCCGAGTTCGGCAAATTCATCTTTGCCCTTCGCGTTAACCCGTCCCGTGAAGTCACCGCCTGACATTTGCATGGAAGTCTGGTGCAGCTGTTTCAACGGTTTGATGAACAGTGTCGCAATCCAGTAAGCTCCTGCCAGTACAGCCAGAAGTGTAGCTCCAATAATTAGAATATAGTTATTACGCAACTGATAAAATTCAGCATAGGCAAGTTTTTTTGAAATCACGGAACCAATCACCCAGCCTGTACTAGGAATCTGGTTATAGAATAACAGGTAATCTTCGCCGTTAGATTGAAACGACTTCTCCCCTGAAGGGTTACTCTGCATATCTGCGAGCAGGGGGCTTAATTCAGGATTATCTTTAACAGATGTGTTCACGATTTTAGCGTCTGGATGAGCGAGAAGTAACCCGTTTTTGTCTATTAAAAAGGAATACCCGAGTCCGTTCAGATTAATTTTTTTGACCGTGTCCGTTAATTTAGAGAGCAATAGGTCGCCTGCAACGACACCTTGCAGACCCCCTTCCTTGTTATGTACAGGCATCGCGATGGATACGGCATACTCTTTGGTCATCATATCCTGGTAAGGGTCGGAGAACATCAGAGCATCCGCTTGTTTAGCCTGCTCATACCATGGACGTTTACGGGGATCATAGCCGGCATCTGGAGACCAGTCGGAACCGTTCATGAAAGTCCCGTCCTTTTCCGAGCCAAAATATAGATCAGACAGATTTTCTTTATTACTGCCTTTGTTCATAACATTAAAATAGTCTTCAGTAAGCGCCCCTTCAGGTACGCCATCTTCAATAACAAAGCCTAATGTTTCAATAATTTTGGCATTACTTGAAATCCAGCCGTCCAACTGGTTAGCCGAAGAGGCCATCACACCCTTAAGTGCGGAGTCAACATTACGAGTGGCTTGTTTCTCCGTCTGATACAAACCAAGTAATGCGATTGGCAATGCAGCGATCAGCACAGCTGTCAGAAACATCATCATTAATTTAGGTTTGAGCTTCATTCCAATTCCCCCCACATGCTAATCTCTTTTTTCTTGGCAAGCTTATGCAATATATCGTCATTTCGAAATCAAATTTTAGTTCTTTCTCAAAAGTTAGCGGCCTAAATGTTCCAATGCCAAAAAGAGGCTCCCCGCTGGAGAACCCCATTGTCTATATAAGAGTTATATTTCGCATGTTTATTTCAATAAAAATGCCAATGCCTCATCATATGTTTCCCATTGAAATTCCGTCTGATGTTCTGATTCTTTGGAGATTCGATTAAGTTGCATCTTGGCGATCGCTCCACCTACAGCTACACTAGCCCGCTTCATGCCCAGTTCTTTTGCTCGTTTTTGATGTGCAACCATCTTATCTTTGGTATCTTGTGGAAAGGCTTTCAAATTTCTCATGTCGACGAGCACATCAAATGCGTTACCCAGCTCGGGAGCAATTCTCTCGATCTCCGTATTAACGTGTTCAACCTGCTCTGGTGAAACAATCCCTTCCCAGACAATCTCAATAATGGGTTTAGGTGAATCCAAACGTCTAACAGACATACAGGCAACTCCTCATTCATCAATTTATGTGTGTAAGCCTAATGGCCTATTAATCATACTCCTTTACACGTTAAATAAAAATGTATACACATATCATCATAGTACGAATGGACTATTTTTTTGTTGAATCATAAAAAGCCGCCCGGAATAAATCCCCAGACGGCTTTTATGAATATCAGTATTGCTAGGGAAGTACCAGGAACGGTTATAAGCCAATCTTCAGGCTTTCCCCTTCCGTAGCAATTCCCTTGGAAAGAGTAATGCTTAATTTCTGCTCTGGAGTGAATCCAAGAGTTTCACCATCATGCAGGGTAACATCATTTTCAACAACATAGGTAGTTGTCATAAACATCATCTCAAAGACATCACTTAATGGCTTGGGCGATCCAGTAATCTCCATCTCAACTTTCCCGAAGTTACGCAGGCCGTACGTATAAGCTGAAGCACCTTCGGTGTTTTGATACAGACCAATGAACACCCACAGAGGTACCGGTAATTCATCCTCTTTGAGCCCACGGCTTACCTCCACATACTTACCTGCTTCAACGACAAGTGGAGACATGTAGATTGCGAGAGCATGATCCAATTGCAGTAATGCGGATGCGGTTTGAGTAAAAAGGATGTGTCCTTGAATAGCATCTGTTGCATTCAGAACAGATACAATGATCTGAGACTGGTGCCTTGCAGTTACCTGTTCAGCTTCTGGCCAAAGAATGTTTAACTTCGCATTCTCCTCGACCTCGCGATCGGGTACAGGTGCGGCAATGTGAGCGCACACGACCTGCATTCCATCAACTTCAAAGAAGAGGTTGCCTTCCTCGGCTTGTTCATTAATCTCAATATTCCATTCCATCTTCATCCGGTCGATAAAAAGATTAAAATCACAGTCTTCCCGTTCTAATAGCACAAATCCGACAATGGTTTGACTATAATCCGTCTGCGGAGCAACAACGCTGGATGGTACCTTTTCCTTTTTGCGCCGACGCAGCTTGTCAAACAGTCCCATGACAGGTTCCCCTTTCTACTCCCAGAACCATTCTGGTGATTGGTAAGATATACTTCCTACCTTACCATATCCGAGGGTTCAGTCGCAGATTTTGCCCGTTTTAACCAAGTTACAGGAACAATACAAGCAAAAGTGCAATGATTGCCGGCAAGCCCTGTTTGATAATAATGGATCGTGAAGAAGTGGCACCGCCGTAAAGAGCCGCAATGATTACACATGCTAAGAAGAAAATCTGAATATGCAGCCCTACACTGGAATCCGGATACAACAGGCCCCAGATCAGACCGGCTGCAAGAAAACCGTTGTACAGACCCTGATTAGCGGCAAGAGCTTTGGTGGAGTTAGCAAACTCCGGTGTAGTGCCAAACGTTTTCATCGTGCGTGGACGTGTCCACATGAACATCTCCATAATCATGATATAGAAGTGTTCAACAGCTACAAGAGCGACAAAAATAGTACCGATCAAAAGAAACACCCTGCTTTCTACTATGTAATGAACTCCTAACATACTTAATATATAGATTAGCATATATACGGGGAATTTCAAATTAATTTTTTGCAATTTAATTGCGTATACTGTAATTGAATTTTATTCGTGATTTTCTTCTAACTTCGAAAAGTGGGTAAGATAATAAGACATACCTTTTACCTATCAGCATCTACCGATTATCAAAGATTCATACACAGAGTAACAACATTTAGAGTAACAGGGAAAGTGAATGATTCAGAAAGTGAATGATCCAGAAAGGGAGGGGAGTTTAATGGGAACAGCTCAATTTGTTCTGCTTGCAGATGATCCGTCTACATTTGTAACAAGGGTAGTGCCCTTTATAGATATTGAACTTGCTGGAATACCCGGTGATCGGCATTACGGTCTGTTAAGACCAGCAGATTCCCGTCAGAAAATCTACAAACGGGGTACGCCGATTGCCAATCGCCGGCAGATCAGCATCGTTTCTGAGGAAGAGTGCGCTTTGATCGCCCAGAAGATGAACATTCCGGAAGTGCGTCCCGAGTGGCTTGGTGCCAATATACTGGTTCGAGGTATAGAGCAATTGACTGAACTGCCCGTGGGAACCAGACTTCTGTTTCCTGATGGAACAGGCTTGATCTGTGAAGGAGAGAACCTGCCTTGTGTGCATCCTGGAAAAGTCATTGAACAGTTCTACGGACAGGAGAGTTTGCGCAAAAAGTTTGTGCCGGCCGCCCGCAAGAAACGCGGTATCGTCTGTTCCGTTGAACGTGAGGGTACCATTCATACAGGTGACACGATTGAAGTGATCCGTTTGCCTTAGGTATCTATCCTGGTGGCTGTATTTCATAGATTCTCATCCTGCATGGTTTCCGCTTCTGCTTCATGGAACAGATGCAGACAACAGCATATATTCTTCGGGTGTGCTGCCAATGATGGATTTGAAGTCTTTAATAAAATGAGATTGATCATGGTATCCCAGGTCTTGAGATAACTTGCCCAGGTCGCAGGCTAAGCCGCGTTCGATGCACTCAGCGGCATTTTGCAGACGATATAATTGGATGACTGTTTTGGGGCTGATGCCGACATATTGATTAAACAGACGCTGGAGTTTGCGTGTATGCAGATTCCAGTGGGATGACAGCTGATCTACTCTCAACATATCCCGATCTTGCTCAATATGCTGCACAATAGCACAGGTTAAGCTTGCGTCAATGTCCTTCGCGGGAAGGCGTGCGGAAAGCATCTGATCCATATAGCGGGCCTTTTCCTCCATAGCGCCTTCACCAAGCAAAATATCTTCTAATGCTCCGTCACGGATGCCGAGCAGACCCGATACCTCAAGTGGTTTCCCGTAGAGAGTAGAAACGGGTGCCTGAAGGAAGGGATAGAATCCTCCCGGTTTGAACTTTACGCCAAAAACACAACCTTTGCCGTGAATAGCGTAGGTAAACTTTTGATCAGAAGGCCCGAAAAAAAATGTTTTGTTTCGTTCAACGACCAGATTGACGCAGGGGTTAGGCACTACATGCTGGGGATAAGGGTCACTGCCCGCAAGATCCCAGGACACCATCCAGTAATGTTTGACAAATGGATTCAGTACCTCGGCTGGAGGCACTCGCAGTAACTGATACTGTCGATTGCCTTTTTCCAGATGAAGTAGTCCCATGGATGGAGATTCGAGCTTGTCTGTCTTGTTCATCCCTGTGTACTCCCCTTTCTGTCTGGAAATGATGTTGAAGTGGATTCGGTTCAATGGATCTCCTATAGTATAACGGATATTTCGTCGTTGTCGCGTTTTTACAATACGGGCATTGGGTATAACGATAGGATAGAAATGCGGGAGAAAAGCCGTATTTTGAGTGTATGAAAGGGAGTGCGCAACTGATGGATCTAAAATATGAATTTTATATCAATGCAGGACGTGAAGAAGTGTGGAATGCCCTGATTTCCTCGGAGGGTACGCGTAGTAGCTTCTTTGGCAGTGAGCTTCGCTCGAATTTTCAACCTGGACAGCCCTTTGCTTATGTTGGGCCGGGTAATGATGGTGAGGAAACCGTTCATGTATATGGTGAGATTTTGGAGTTTGAACCGCTCTCCACACTTAGCTACCTAGAACATCCAGGGCCCTCCTATCATTCCAATCATGCCGAGCTCCAATCGAGAGTCACCTTCCAGTTAGAGACTGTGGGGGAGTGTACGAAGCTGACGCTGATCAATGATCAGTTTACAGACAATCATCCTTCCTTTGACAACGCACAGAATAGCTGGTGGATGATTCTAAGTAGTATCAAGACATGGGTAGAGACGGGCAAAACGCTTAATTTTGGTTGGTAGGAAGAAAATTATATTTACGTAAATCGGTATAAACAAAAAACAGGAAGTCATCTAACAACGTGGATCTTCTCCAACTGAGGGGGGATTTGCGTTTTTTTTTACATTGGAGACTTTAGACCTACACTTCTTGTCAATATATGTCGAAGAATATATAAAGACACCTTACATAAGAGGGGATACCGCGATGTTTTTAAAACGTAGTGAAGTAAGCAAACCAAATCGTATAGATTCACGTGAACAATTGCTGAGTTACAGCCGTCGTCTGCTTGAGAACGCTCAGAATGGCCAGTTTTGGAGTGGGACAGACGCTGATGCACATGATGAAATTTTGGAAAATATTCAGAAAGCAGTACAACTGATGCAATCACAATATGAAAATGCACAGATGCGTCTTACCATGTTGAATCAAGCGCTCCATGTGGGTATATGGGAGTCGGAGATCGTTGCGGGTGATCCGCTGGATAACAATAATATCATTTCGTTCTCCAAGGAGTTCCGTGAGATGCTGGGTTACAGTAATTCGAAGGAATTTCCTAATGAGTTCGCGAGCTGGGCTAAATCCGTACATCCAGAGGACAGACCACAGCTTGTGCAGGAGATTACGAGACATGTTAATGATCCGAGTGACCGAGCGGGATATAACATCACAAGCCGTATGCTTTTGAAGAATGGAGAAGCACGCTGGTTCAGATGCCTTGGACGACTTGTGAGGAATGCTGCAGGTGCTCCAGTTAAGTTAATCGGGGTGATGTTCGATATTCATGAGGAGAAGATCAAGTCAGATGAACTCGAGGCGCTTGTTACCCGTTATGATCTCGTCAACCGTGCACTTGTAGAGGCGCCGTGGGATATGACGGTCGTTGCTGGGGATGTGGTCAATCCAAACAATGAATTCTGGTGGTCGCCACAGTTCCGCAGAGAACTCGGTTTCAAGAATGAAGAAGATTTCCCGAACATATTCAGTAGCTGGAGCAGTCGTCTTCACCCTGAAGACCATGACCGTACGATTAATGCATTTGCTGAACATATGAATGACTATAGTGGTAGAACGCCGTATGACCTTGACTACCGTTTGCAACGGAAAGACGGGGAGTATCGCTGGTATCATGCGGGTGGTGAAACCATTCGTGACGAGAATGGCGTACCGCTTCGTGTTGCCGGGACAATTCGGGATGTGACTCACCAGAAGAACAAAGAAGTCATTGTTGAAGCGATGAATTTGAAAACAAAACAATTGTCCGAGTCCATTGAAGAGATGGTACGCGGCATTAACTCGATTACAGATCAGGCTCAGGAGCTGGTCAACGCCCAGGAGTTATCCGCTGATGCGGCAACGCAGGTGCGGGACAGTGTGGATGATACGAAGAGTATTACAGCGTTTATTCGGGAGATTGCCAGCCAGACGAATCTGCTCGGTTTGAATGCAGCCATCGAAGCCGCACGTGCAGGCGAGCTCGGTTTGGGCTTCGGCGTTGTAGCCGGGGAAGTGCGGAAGTTAGCTGATCACAGTTCGGAGGCAACGGTCAACATTGAAGATAGCATGCAGAAAATGAAAACGTTAATTGATCATATTTTGCAGCATATCGGCAACATGTCCACATTGACTCAGAATCAGGCAGCCCTGACACAACAGGTCAATGCCTCAATGGATGAGATCAACAATATGTCACAGGATCTGGTTAACTATTCGCGCAACTTGTAGAACGATGTTAATCGAAGTAAGGTGTTTACACGGAACACTCCGATGACAGAATAACCTTTCAATCGCTGTTATCCCCAGATTTTTTTGTTCCCTTTACTAAAGGGGAAAATCTGGTGATAAGCGTATGCTTTCGATGTAGCTTTCTTGCAGAAAGCTTTTAGGCGAGCGCTTCGCTTTTCCAGGTTTTTTCTGTCCTCTCCGTTTCTGTGTAAAAAAACAGATCGATTTTTTCTCGTTCAACTTTTATGTAGTAAGTAAAAGAGGAAAATCAAAAATCCACCGGATTTCACATCCCGGTGGATTTTTGATTTCATACTTTTTCGCTATGCCGCGATTCGTAATTATACTTGCAGTACTTTAATCAGGTTGGTGTTACCGGATTGGCCGATTGGAACACCAGCTGACAATACGATAATGTCACCTTTTTCAATGTAACCTGTTTTGATCGCATTGCGTGTTGCAGATTCGAACATTTCATCCGTTGTTGTCACTTTATCACCCATTACAGGAATAACGCCGGAGAGCAGGCAGATTTTGGACAGCACTTCCTCATGTTGAGTGACTGCGATAATTGGTGCTTTTGGACGATATTTGGAGATCATGCGAGCGGTGAAACCACTCTCTGTCGAAGTAATAATCGCTTTAGCATTCAGAACGAGGGAAGAACTCACTGCTCCCTGACTGATGACTTCGGTAATGTCTGCCACTTGTTGCGCAGATTTTTGGTTGAATTGTTCTTTGTAATCGATCATTGTTTCTGCGCGACGTGCAACAGCAGCCATCGTACGAACAGATTGGATCGGATATTTACCAGCAGCGGATTCGCCAGACAACATTACAACGTCTGCGCCTTGCAGTACCGCATTTGCCACGTCACTTACCTCAGAACGTGTTGGACGAGGATTTACTTGCATGGATTCCAACATGTGTGTAGCGACGATAACCGGTTTGCCAGCTTTGTTACATTTGTCGATCATTTCTTTTTGCATCATCGGTACGTCTTCAATGGGCACTTCAACCCCGAGGTCACCACGAGCTACCATAATGCCGTCGGATGCTTCGATGATATCATCCAGGTTGGTCATGCCTTCTTGGTTCTCGATTTTGGAGATGATCTGTACATGGTCTTGACCGCGTTCTTTGAGAATGCTACGGATTTCACGGATGTCATCGCCTTTACGAACAAAGGATGCTGCGATAATTTCGATGTTGTTCTCGATCCCGAATCCGATGTGCATTACGTCACGCTCGGTTACGCCTGGCAAAGTCGTTTTGATTCCCGGTAGGTTCACGCCTTTACGTGGTTTCAGGATACCGCCGCTGATGATTTTGCAGTGAATCTCTGAACCTTCAACAGACAATACAGTCAGATCAACCAAGCCGTCGTCAATCAGAATGCGATCTCCTGGTTTAACAACCAGATTCAATTCAGGATAGTTTACAGAGATACGCTCTACATCGCCAAGAATATCCTCAGTAGTCAGCGTAAGTTCTTTACCTGCCTGCAGGTGAACCGAAGCTTCTTTTAATTTACCAATCCGTACTTCCGGTCCTTTGATATCCATCATGATGGGGATATATTTGTTCAGTTCAGCAGCAGCTGTACGGATATTGTTAATCCGTCCCACGTGATCTTCCAGCTCTCCATGAGCCATATTTAGACGGGCAACTGTCATACCTTCCTGAATCATTACTTTCAACGTTTCGATTGAGTCACAAGCAGGTCCCATAGTACAGATAATTTTGGTTTTCAACATGCTAATATCCTCCTCATATTTAGTGCTTATGTGTACATTGTAGCGTTTTCTGTCGAATCACGATATGAACTATAGTACAATGATTAGAGTATAGTCCGATAATGAGGTGTTATATGGTTACTCCACTTGAAGTACATCATGTGAATGGCGTAGGGTGGTACGAAGAAGCCGTGCAACCACAAGGGATTTGGCGTCTAAGCTTGGTTACATATGGAAAATGTGTATATTGGGTGAACGGAGATAAACAGATCATGGAAAAGGGTGAATTGTTACTTATTCCCGGTGGGACACCCTATTATGGAAAGAGTATTCCTACGGTTACGCACACCCAGTTTGTTATTTTGTTGAGGCAAAATGAGACTGCAGAACTGCCTGCACTCGAACAACGTGAACCATTAAGGCATAAACCAGGCTGTTACGAACTGATTCATCAGCGAATGAAGGGCATTCAGCAACAATGGGAAGAGTGTCCTTCTTATTATGTCATGATGAGCCAGGCCTTATTGATGGAAGTCCTAATTTATATTAACCGGGAACTCGATCGCGGTATCATTCCGCCAGAGAGGCATCGGTACGTGGAACGGATGAAACGGTATATTGAGCAGCATTATCGGGAGAAGGTAACTAAGGAAGAGCTTGGTGACGAGATCGGAAAGTCTCCCAATTATGCGGCCTCCCTGTTCAAAACTGTAACGAATCAGACGATTAGCGAGTACGTTCATGACCAACGGATGAAAAGGGCTCTGTACCTGCTCACCGAGTCGCAGCTCTCCATTCAGGAAATTGCCGAATTTCTCGGCTATCGGGATTTGTCTTATTTTTACCGCATATTCAAACGGCTCATGGGCAGCCCACCATCCGATCTCTTGCATGAGCGTCCCCCGATTATCTAACGAATGATAGCCCGTACTGGTCTAGTGGAATTTATAATCAATAACTTTAGTCTGAAGAATGCAATAAAAAAAAGAGGGCACCTGAGCCCTCTTCATTATTGTTTTGTTGTTGTTATTGTTGAAATGTACCATGTCGCAACCTTTTTATCTATAATGTTTGTCCTGGAACTACGTTATGCATTTCGGCTTGGCTGCGTGGATCGGAGTGGTTGCTTGCTGTTTTTTGCGGTCTGTCCCAGACGTTTGGCAAAGACATGAACTGTCCAATAAGCGGCTTCAGCAAAAGCAATGCCACCAACGACGTCCAGCATGGAATGCTGTTTGACGAAGACAGTTGAAGCAATAATGAGCCATAGCCAGACGGAGCCGAAGATTCGCACGGCAGGTTTAACGTTCAGATGTCGGTTGAGAATGATGAACAACATGTAGCTTGTTAAACAATGGACGCTTGGAAAACAGTTCACAGGCGCATCATTGGAATAGATGAATTGCACAAGTACACTGCTTAGATCTGTTCCAGTCACTTCCGGACGTGGTACATACGAGGGGAATACCACAAAACAAACATTGGCTGCCATCACCCCGACGTTATAAATGAGCAGTGTCCGCCAGAATAACGACTTATTCGTTAAACCAAGATAGAGAAAGCTTAGATATAGAATAGGCATCCAGCTGACATATGGAATAATAAATTCTTTGATAAAAGGAATTTGTGTATCAATCCAGGCATAATTGTAAAATACATCACTTCCCGCTTGACTACCTAGGAACATATAAATGGAGCCTTGAAGTGGTATACATAGAATGGCCAGCAGATGTCCCCATCGTTGAAAAAATGCTTTCATAAAATCCTCCCTGACTCGATATGCATTATCAATTTCATCGTTATCTAAGTTTCATAGTCATTTGACGCTAAATAGATGAGGCGCCCCTGCAGTTTAAATCTTAAGTCTTACTATAATGGACAGGCAGAGGGATAAGCCATACCTGATTTTAGGGTAAAATACAATTAGATGTATCTCTTTTTTGTTACTTTTTATGTTTTTATCCATATCGACATAAGGATAGGAATGACTATATTATGACTAAAGATTCATAACGTGTTGATAGAGCTGTTACGCTGCTGAAAATAATAAAGGACCGTAACCTCCCTTACGAAGCATTCAAGCTGTTCATGCAAGGTATTATATTACGCTCTCTTTGGAATGGGTACACTTGCTCTGAAAAGGATTGTAGAACGTTTATCTTTCCTTCGTTCTAACGCTGTCCTTTCCTATTTTTCGTATTTTCCACAATCGTGGTATACTTTAGACAGTAGAAAGTCAGGCAAGAAAAGATTGACCACGTTGTAATTGAAGAACGGTAGGTGAAAGAATGGAAAAGACGGCGCAGGACGTAGCTGAATGGATGGTTTCTGAGATTAAGTTTACAGGCACACTTCGTCAGGAAGTAGCAATAGAATATGTAAGAACTCATTACGGAGAGCATTTTGTTTTTGTTAATGAGAACGGTAATGCTTCCTTGTCCAAAGAGGTGAAAAAAGCATTTCGCAAGCTTCATGGCGGGCGGGTTGCTTGGGATCGCGATGCTTTTATGTGGGCATGGACTTAGTTGTGTAGTTAAGTCGGGTGCGGACATATTGTTGCATTGACTCTGAGTAAGATGGGCAGTAGTGGCCTGAGTATGATGGATATGCACGACAGAACATTTTCACAAATCATGTATAAGTTGGATGGGAACTGCATATCCTTTCATAAGACCGCAGAAAGACGATCTTTCACAGGGGACAACACAGACTGATCATGGCATGAAGATAATAAACAGGTATTTCCAAAGCTGTTTGAAAAGAAAATACAATGATTTGCTTTTTGAATCAATTAGAGGTATACTAAGAATCAAGTTGTACAGAGCAGAGTGGAAAACCTAATTCACATATTGTAAAGGGCGATCACTTATATTTTATGACTGGTACCTTTTTCAATGTGTGAATTTTTATTTGCTTGCTGCAAAGAACAAAGGAACATGTTAATCTTTATTTGGAGGTGTAATTCACATGCAAAACGGAACAGTAAAATGGTTCAACGCTGATAAAGGCTTCGGTTTCATCGAAGTTGAAGGCGGAGAAGATGTATTCGTACACTTCAGCGCTATTACAGGCGAAGGCTTCAAAACGCTGGACGAAGGTCAACGCGTGCAATTTAAAATTGTACAAGGAAACCGTGGTCCTCAAGCAGAAGAAGTTGTAAAACTGTAATTAAAGCATAGCTGCCTTTAACATGTTATAATGATAAAGGCAGCTTCTTTTTTTTGATTTATAGATGAAGTTGGCCCAACCGTTGTCGAGGCAGAAGTTCGGCGGATGTTACACTTCCGCTAAGCAGTGGCTTTTGTGAAATAACGTCAGTAAGATGTGTTTCCATAACAAAGGGGGTAGAAGTCATGTATAATCGCAAAAAACCGTTGGAAGAAATTCCACAAGCAGATGCGGCAATCTGGGAATGTACGAGTGATACGTGCAAAGGATGGATGCGGGACAATTTTGCGTTTGATACCGTACCTACTTGTCCAATATGTGCTTCTGAGATGGTGAGCACGACTAGGATGCTGCCATTGCTTGAGAATTCGAATAGTAACCTGAAAACGATGTCTAAAGGAAATCGGATTTAATATAGCTTACCCGCCTCTCGCGAGGTGTTTTTTTTTAGATAAAGTGAACGTCCGTGACTGAGGTAGGGAATTAAATAAGAACATCCTGGCATTCGTTTAAGGCGAATGCCTTTTTTGTTGCAGAAAAAAGCCTCTTCATGTTCCGTAATTGGACAAGAAGAGGTTTTGTTGATTGCTAATATACATACAATAGCTGATTGTTTTGAGATTTAGATAAATAAGAATGGAAGAAGGAACAACGTAGCAATCAGGGCAACGTCATAGCCAGCTCCGTATCCGTAACCGCCATAACCGCCGTATCCACCGCCATATGGGTAGCCACCATAAGCTGAAGATTTAGCTTTTCTGGCTGATGATAATTTCTTTTTACTTACTCTGCGCAGTTGTTGCTTGGATTGGACGGAAGACAGGCGCGGACCTTGAAAACATTCATTCAAGTAGACCTTCCCGTCCCGACAGCCTCCAAGTGTACCATACATATGCGTGCCGTCTCTCATGACAAGACAGACAGGGCGCCCCACATGCGGTGACACCGTTTCTTCACATACCGGATGAATTCTGTGCATGCATATCCCCCTCATAGTTGCGGTTTGCCGCCTGAAATCAACGGTTTGTATATCATAGTAGGAATCGAGTGGATTGGTATGGACGAGTACCCGGTTCTCTCCATAGTCAGGAGCCGTTTTTCGGTTTGTTCCATAGACTGGAGGGAGGGAAGGAGGGGGAGTCATGGATTATCATGATTTGCTTGCTCGTTTAGGAGAAGGAAGTGCTCATCCTGGTGGATTTTCGGCCACACTGCAACTGCTTGATTCATTATCGCTTCCTGCTCGGGTTCATGTTCTGGAGATTGGGTGTGGTACGGGAAGAACAGCATGTTATCTGGCCCGTCAGGGGTACAACGTAACTGCAGTTGATCTGCACCGTCACATGCTGGATAAAGCGGTAAGGCGTGCGCGTAAAGAGCGGGTTGATGTGCGTTTTATTCAAGCTGACGCTACGGCATTACCCTTACCAGATAATCACGTGGACGTGGTGTTTATCGAATCGGTCACGATTTTCACCTCATGGCGCAAAGCGCTGGCTGAGTACGGAAGAGTGCTAAAACCTGGAGGACTACTTGTCGATCGGGAAATGGTTTTATCGGGAAGGAAAACAGAGCTGATGAGTCGCAGACTGAAGCGATTTTATGGGATACGTACACTGGCAACGGTGTCTGCTTGGAAGAAACAACTGAGGGGATGCGGATTCTCCAAAGTTGAAGTGAAGGAGCAATCGCGTACAATGGGCAAGTGGGGAGTCGATCACGACCCTTTACGAGAGATGGATATGAACTGGATTGAGGATAAAAATATACAGCGAATGAGTCGTACCAATGACCGGTTGCTTCTGAGGTACGGAAAAAGGCTGGGATATGCCGTGTTTACGGCGAGAGTTCCTATAGAAGCTGGGACGAATTGAAAAAGAGGCAACCCACCTTCGTTATGATGTGGGTTGCCTCTTACGTTTATAAGTAGGGGCTAGAAAGTTTTGCATCAAGGGAATTCTAGTGCAATGAGTACAACAAGCGCTCTAAATGCAACTGGGACTATAGGTTACAGCATGTCGTTATCAATAATACGCCAGTGATGTTTGAGCAGTGCTTCCAGCTGTGGTTTGTCCTTCGCACGAAACGCACTTAAAATCTGTCTGTGCTCCTCATTGACTTCATGTAGCACCTCGGATAGTTTCGGCTTGTTATCACTGACATAGGATTGACGGATAAAGCTATTCTTAAGTGTGTTCAACATTTCGATGACGGTAGCGTTGCCGCAGCGCTGGATGTATAGGTTGTGAAACAGATACTGATCTTTGCTGTAGGCAGCCAGATCGAGTTGATTGATATCTTCATCCATACGGGCGATCAGGGCTTCCATTTCTATAAGTTCTGACGCTTTGAGGTGATCCACTGCAAGCGTGGCGGCTAATGCCTCCAGTGCACCGATGGCCTGCGAGAATTCAAGCTTTTTGCTTGTGTCAAAAGGAGCAACAATAAATCCCCTGCGTGGGATATATTGCAATAGATTGTCAGAGGTCAACTGAAATAAAGCTTCCCGGGTAGGGGTGCGACTGATATCCAGCTTTTTGCAAATTTCGGCTTCGTTAATCTTCTGGTTGGGAAGTAGTGTCCCGTCCTGAATCTTCTGAGCGATGTAATCGTATACGTGATCTTTCAAGGAACGGTATTTAGGAACCTCCATACAAATTCTCCCTTCTATATGTATAGTGACGATCAATGGTTAATGAAGCCATACAGGGCGCGCTGTTCCGGGTGTTTCAAGTTTTTATCATCTTACCATCGAGGGGGGAGTTGGGCAAGCAAAGTTCACATGCGGGGAGCTACATAAGTCGCAATGTTCAGGAAACATTTTATGGAATTATAGTATGGAAATGATCGAAAAAGCGTTGTCATCCTCGTATGGGTTTGCTACTATTAAAGATATAAACAAGCGCATATCATATTATGTATATTGTATACAAATTTATAATGGGTTCACTCTAGTTCTTCATCCGAGGGCTAGTGGTTCATCTTTAAGAAAGATAAAGCTATTTTGATATGTTGGAGTGCTGGTATACAAACAGGGCGGATGCGGAAAAAGAGGAAACAAGTCGTAAACGCAGATCAACTCGCATACACTGTTACTGTATTTTGTATACAATATTATGCGGAAGGTTGTGAAGGAATGCCAGATACCGAGATGTTCATTCAATGGTCGGAAACGTATGCTGCGCCTAATTATCATCCACTTCCCATCGTCATTGAGCAGGCAGAAGGGGTGTGGGTAGAGGACCCTGAAGGCCGCCGATATATGGATATGTTAAGTGCGTATTCAGCACTGAATCATGGACATAGACACCCTGTCATTATTCAAGCGTTGAAAGATCAGGCAGACAAGGTCACATTGACATCACGGGCATTCCACAGCCATGCTGCAGCGATATTTTATCAAAAACTGTCCACGTTTACGGGTAAATCCAAAATATTAGCTATGAATACAGGAGCTGAGGCGGTTGAAACAGCGATAAAGGCTGTACGAAGATGGGCATATCGTTGCAAGGGAGTGCCTGAAAATCGGGCTGAAATTATTGTATGCTCTGGCAATTTTCATGGAAGAACCCTGACGGTTACTTCTTTTTCTTCCTCCGCTGAATATAAAAAGGATTTTGGACCGTTCACACCTGGGTTTCGAATTATCCCTTACGGTGATCTGGAGGCATTGAGACAAGCGATTACACCGAATACGGCGGGTTTCCTTGTCGAGCCTATTCAGGGCGAAGCGGGAATTATTATTCCTCCAGCTGGATATTTGTCCGAGGCGTTTGAGATATGCAGACAGCAGCGAGTCTTAACCATGGCGGATGAGATCCAGACCGGATTTGGGAGAACGGGGCGCCGATTCGCCTCTGATTGGGAGGCTGTCGAACCAGATATATGGATTATGGGCAAAGCGCTTGGGGGCGGTGTGATGCCGATTTCGGCGATCGCTGCCGAAGCAGACATCCTGGATCTGTTTGAGCCGGGATCACACGGTTCTACGTTTGGGGGTAATCCGCTTGCCTGTGCGGTAGCAGTTGCCGCTTTGGATGTTTTGGAAGATGAGAAGCTTGCGGAGCGGTCAGAGCGGCTGGGGAACTATTTTATGAAACAACTTCAAGGTATTCAGAGCTCTGCCATTCGGGAAATTCGGGGCAAAGGTCTATTCATTGGGGTTGAGCTTGATGGTCCTGCACGACCTTATTGCGAACGTCTGATGTCGGCGGGGTTACTTTGTAAAGAAACGCATGAAACAACCATTCGTTTTGCTCCCCCACTAACCATTAAGGAATCTGAGATTGATTGGGCTATAGAGATCATTAAAGAAGTGCTTAGTGATGCTTCATCGTAAAGTTAAGGTGGCATCAGTGGACTATAATTCGACAACGATGAAAAGGAGCGATACTTTATGAAGAATGAGGATGTTTTGGCTGCGCGGGAGCAAGGGATACCAAATGTATCTGGTCAGGACACTCGCCATGTAAAGACTCATCAACAAGAAGTGGCTCTGATTAAAGTTCCTTTTGGATTAGCTGGTGCTAGAAATGGGGCCGAGTTAGGCCCTGATGAACTGATCACCGCCGGGTTAAAGCGTGAAATTGCGAGTTTGGGGTTTCCCTTGAATAGAGAGGTGCGTGTGGATTGTCCTACACAATCAGCAACTTCACTTGGGCGCAAGACAGTAAAGTATCTGAATGAGGTTCAGCAGGTCAGTGAGCATGTGTGTCAAGAAGTAGCATCTGCTCTCGAAGAGGGAGCCTTTCCAGTTGTACTTGGGGGAGACCATAGCGTAGCCATCGGTACTTTGGCCGGGTTAACTGCTCATTACAGCAATTTAGGTGTGATCTGGTTCGATGCTCATGCAGACTTGAATACCGAAGAACATAGCTTGACTGGGAATATGCATGGAATGAGCGTGGCTGCGTTTCTGGGGCATTCGGCTTTTAATTTGTCGCAGATCAGAGGTGCTGGTTCCTTTGTGAATCCGTCCAATCTGGTGTATATCGGACTTCGTGATCTGGATGAGTACGAGAAGGAGCAGATCAGAGCATTGGGCATTCGAGCTTTTACGATGCATGATATTGATCGAATGGGGATGCAACACGTCATTGATCAGGCGATGATGATTGCGGGAGATGGGACGGACGGTATTCATGTTAGCTTTGACATGGATTGCCTTGATCCGCGTGAAGCGCCAGGGGTGGGGACACCTGTACCGGGTGGGTTGAGTTATAGAGAAGCGCATTTTGCAATGGAGTGTTTAGCTACGAGCAATCAGGTTGTATCTATGGAATTGGTGGAAGTGAACCCGTTACTTGATCAGAACCGGCATACGGCACGGCTTGGTGTTGGATTAATTGCATCTTTGTTAGGGAAATCCATTCTATAGAAGGAAGCGGAAGTGCTCAGAGGGAACAAGTATGATTTATAAGGTATGTTGCAGGGGAGTTGTGTTATTGGTCGGTTGAAACATTATGATGATCATATACGCGGCTTCCCTGTATTTATTATGTTGATAAATGTTGTGGTACAGCTGTGAACGTTCGTCTGATGCTATATTACAGTTTCTATCGGGTTTCGGTTTGTGAAATGAGCGCGAGGTCGTGAGGGTATTACACAGCTTCATAAGTTGGATATGGTGTCTTAAAGTTCATTTGTATAAAGATATAAGTCCTAGTCTATATGAGGGAATCTGATGGGATTTTATAATTTTAAAATAAGTGTTGCATTGTTATGTCATACATGGTATATTCTAATTCCGGCCAAGAACACAGCTTACACGGTGCGGCAAGCAATTGAAAACAAGCTTCGAAAGAAACTTGAAAAAAAGAACTTGCAAAGATGGTTCGGACATGATATTATATAAGAGTTGCTGAAACGAACTAGTTACAGCGGCGAGAACAAGTTTGATCTTTGAAAACTGAACAACGAGTGAGTAAACATTCTGCTTGCAGAGTGACGTGAAGGTTTTTGGTACATGCCATCTGGCTGTATGAAAACCGGAACACAAATGAGATGTTTAATCTCGTCAGATTCAAAATGAGCTTATCGCTCTTTTCAATACCCCGATGAGTTACACAGCGTTTAACGATGCTGCGAAATTCATCTTTATTGGAGAGTTTGA